>QKHT01000116.1 GCA_003249935.1 Bacteroidota bacterium | reverse complement strand
GAATACGAAAAGGCTAAAAAATCGGACATGCTAAAGTCTGCATTTTTGGCCAATATGAGTCACGAAATCAGAACCCCTATGAATGCGATTGTTGGTTTTTCGGGATTATTAAACGATGCTGACATCACCGAAGAAAAACGACGGCACTACATTGGCATAATTAACGACAATTCGGCTTCACTTGCAAGACTGGTAGAAGACATAATAGATATTTCGAAAATTGAATCGAACCAAATGACGATTTCTCCCCGTAGCACTATAATTGGAGAAATGCTCGAAAAACAGAGGATTACCTTTCTACAAGCACTTGTTACACAGCAAAAGCCGAAAATAGCATTAAGATTAACATTGCCGCCGCACGACTTTAGTATATCAACCGACCCCAACAGAATACAACAAATTGTAAGTAACCTTCTCGATAATGCCGTAAAATTCACTTTTAAAGGTGAAATTCATTTTGGATGTGAAATAAAAGAAAACCATATCCTATTTTTTGTTGAAGACACGGGTATTGGTATAAAAAAGGACAACTTTCCATTAATATTTGAACGATTTACAAAAATAGAAGAAAATGGCGAGCTATATAAAGGTACCGGAATCGGGCTATTTTTGTGCAAGCAACTTGTAGAGCTGCTAAACGGCACCATCAATATTAAATCGGAAGTTGGGGTTGGTTCACGCTTTGAATTTACATTGCCGAAAACTGATTTTACATACATCGAATACAAAACTCAGGAAAAAAAGAAAAAAACAAGTCATGACTGGAGAGATAAACTTATCCTGATTGTTGAAGACGAAGCCTTCAACTACGAATATTTATCTGAAACACTGGCAAAAACTAAAGTCTCTATTATATGGGTAAAATCCGGGACCGATGCTTTAGATCTGATTATAAATAATAACGATTTCGATTTGATACTAATGGATTTAAAAATTCCGGATATGGATGGTTTTGAAGTGGTGCGGTTGGTAAGAGATCGGAATATAAACATTCCAATCATTGCACAAACGGCATATGCCATGGCCGGAGACGAACTAAAATGCTTAACCGAAGGATTCAACGATTATCTCTCGAAACCCATCGACGACAGGTTGCTTATAGAAAAACTAAACAAATATCTGCAATAAAAAAGGCCGCTTATCAGCGGCCTTTTTTGTTATTCGTTGAAAAGATTCTTTTCTGTCCAATCACCCAATTTCCGGTAATTTTTATAAAGTTGGAGATACAACTCATGATTTTCCATAATTGGCTGATATTCACTTTCAAAACCTTGTCCCAAGGCTTTTTGAGCGTCTTCTACCTTGCTGTAAACACCAGCATTAACGGCAGCAAACATTGCAGCACCTAATGCACAGGTTTGATCGGAGGAGGCTACTTTTATTGGCATACCAAGTACATCCGAAAGTGTTTGCATAACGAATTTTGATTTTTTAGCCACTCCACCCAAAGCAATGATCTGTTTAATTTCCACACCACTTTCAATAAAACGGTCAACAATTGCTTTTGAACCAAATGCGGTGGCTTCGACCAGAGCACGAAAAACCATTGGTGCAGTACTACCAAGGTTAATACCTGTAATGGTACCCTTTACCATTTGATTTGCATCCGGCGTACGACGTCCATTCATCCAATCGGTTGCTAAAAGCGCCGTTTCGCCAATTGCTATTTTCGAAGCTTCATCCTCAAGTTTAGGTAGTATTTTTTTCGAAACGGCTTCAACCATTGCTTCATCATCTACAAACTGTAATGGCCATTCGATTAAACGCTTGAACCATGCATAAACATCGCCAAATGCCGACTGACCAGCTTCGAGGCCAACAACCCCTGGAATAACAGAGCCATCAACCTGACCACAAATACCGGGGATAAGCTTTGTACTTACATCGGCATACGAAGCCGTCATAATATCACAAGTAGAAGTTCCCATTATCCTAATCAGCGACTTTTCAGTTACCTCGCCACCAACAGCACCCATATGAGCATCAAAAGCACCTACGCCAACTTTAACATTAGTAGTTAGTCCCAAACGCTTAGCCCATTCTTCTGTTAAATTACCAACAACGGCATCCGAAGTATAAGTCTCGGTAAACAACCTGTTGCGATAACCAGCCAAAAGGCTATCGAGTGAAGTTAAAAATTCTTCTGATGGTAATCCGCCCCAGCTTTCGTGCCACATTGCTTTATGGCCCGCCGAACAACGACTGCGTTTTACCTCTTCGGGTTTGGTAACTCCGGTAAGTACAGCAGGCAACCAATCGCAATGCTCAATCCATGAATAGGCTGCATTACGCACTTTTTCGTCTTCGCGAAGTACATGAAGCATTTTTGCCCAAACCCATTCCGAAGAGTAAATCCCACCCTCGAATTGGGTATAATCCACAGCCCATGTTTTAGCAAGCTCATTAATTTCAGCAGCTTCCTTTACTGCGGTATGATCTTTCCACAATACAAACATCGCATTGGGATTAGTTTCAAATCCCGGGGTTAGGGCTAATGGTGTGCCATTTGCATCAACCAACACTGGTGTACTTCCGGTTGTATCGAAGGCCATACCCACCACATTTTCGGCAGTACCAGCCGGACATTTAGCCAAAGCATCTTTTACGGTAAATTCCAACACATCTAAATAATCGTTTGGATGCTGACGATACTGGTCTTTATGCGGAATGCAGAATTTGCCTTCCATCCAGTTGGGATAATACTTAACAGATGAGGCAAGCATTTCGCCGGTAACAGCATTTACAACCACCGAACGGGCAGAATCACTCCCATAATCGAGCCCGATAACAAATTTATTTTCCGACATTTTTTCTATTTTATTAATAACTTGTTTTTTTTATTGACCATAATAGGCACCAGGACCGTGTTTCCTGAAATAGTGCTTCTTTATCAGAAGTTCATTCATCGACAACTGCGGGTTTACATTAAACGATACAAAAGCCATTTTTGCAACCTGCTCCATCACTACGGCATTATGTACCGCGTCATGTGCACTTTTGCCCCACGAAAACGGGCCATGGTTTTGAACCAGTACGCCGGGTATTTCATTTGGGTTCAACCCGTTAAAACATTCTACGATTACATTACCGGTTTCGAGTTCGTAACCTTTTTCACCAAAAATTTCAGCTTCAGTCATTTTTCGAGTACAAGGAATCTCCGACGAAAAATAATCGGCATGTGTGGTACCAATATTTGGAATGCCCTTTCCGGCCTGCGCCCATGCCGTGGCATAGGTGGAATGAGTATGAACCACTCCGCCAATTTTTTCGAATTTCTTATACAAAACCACGTGTGTAGCAGTATCAGAAGAAGGCTTTAGATGTCCTTCAATAACCTTTCCTTCGAGATCAACAACCACCATATCGGCCGCCCGCATATTGTCATAGCTAACACCACTTGGTTTTATCACTACAAGGTTGCGTTCGCGATCAATGGCCGACACATTACCCCAGGTAAAAATAACCAACCCATGCTTTACAAGCTCAATATTAGCTTCATAAACCTCTTCCTTTAAGTCTTTCAACATATTGTATTGTAATTAAATATTTACGCCAAACAATCCACCGCTTTCTTCGAGACGTTTATATGCCTCAAAATTAAACGTAAAAAGAAAAGCACCACGACGCGATGATTTCTTATCCTTTTCTGTAAGTTTATTCAAAACTCCAGTTGAAAGTATTTTTTTCCGAAAATTGCGTTTATCAATATTTTGTTGATAAATCGCTTCGTACAACTTTTGCAACTGGGTAAGCGTAAACTTTTCGGGCAACAAATTGAACCCGATCGGCATTGTGGCAGCCTTTCGTCGCAAGCGTGCAATGGCTTTGTCCACCATTTGCTTATGATCGAATATTAATTCCGGTATATCTTCATACCTCACCCAAAAAGCACTGTGCTTTTCAACAGAAGCATGATTGTGTTCTTCAATATTTATTAACGCATAATAGGCTACCGAAACAACCCGGGCTCCCGGATCACGGTTCACCGCCGAAAAGGCCTGTAGTTGTTCGAGATATACATCGTTTAACCCCGTCAAATCTTCAAGAACCCGTGCTGCAGCCTCTTCTGTATTTTCACCTTCGGCAAGAAACCCTCCCATCAATGAAAATTTTCCCTTAGCCGGTTCAAAGTTTCGCTCTAATAGCAGCAGTTTTAACCCTTCAGAATCAAATCCGAAAATAATACAATCAACCGCAACGAGATATTTGGACTTTCCTTCGTAAAACATATTCAATTAATTTTATCACCAAAAATAGGTATAAAATGAGATTACCAATGTAAGAATTATTACAGAGTGTATAATATCCCATTTATCCCAACTGTTACGGGTGGCAATAATAGATTCCGGCGTACGCGAACCAGACATTGTAAACTTAATTTGTTCGTCAGTTGGTGCAGGAGTCATATAACTTATGCCCACAATGGTTAATATGCAGATAACGAATAAAATAACACAAAAATGCAACCAATTTATCTCGGCAAGCTGATACAATACGCCGTATTTTTCGACAAAAGTGCTGCTTAATTTTTCGCTAACACCATGCATAGATACCGAAACCTGCGATAATGCACCGGGTTCCAAACCATTATTTATGGTTGAACCGGCATTTTCAATCGTGGTTTTTAACTGAGCCGCCAATTGAGGGTCCACTGCACCATCAAGCTTACCGGGCAAACCATTAACCCACTGCATAAACAAAGATTTAGTCGATTCGGTGAGTACCATTGCCTTTTGCGAAATACGCTCGGCTTCCACTACCAGCGAAGCTTTTGCACCATATATTATATTGAGAATCAAACGAAACATCCCAATTGAAAATCCCACAATCATACCCCAGAATGCACCTTTGGCAGAGGTTCTTTTCCAAAAAACGCCCAACAAAAATACAGACGCAATTGCCGGAGCTAATAGTCCCTGCACGGCCTGCAAATATTCGTAAAGCACTTTACCCATGCCAAGCATTACCGGAATCCAAACAATGCCAAGCACAACCACCGCAGCAGTAGCCAAACGACTTACAAAAAGATAATGTTTTTGAGATTCTGCGGGTTTAACTTTTTTATAAAAATCTTCAACAAATAACATCGCCGAAGAATTAAAGAGAGATGCCAACGAGCTCATCAGTGCAGCTAACAATCCACAAACCACTACCCCGGTAAACCCAACAGGTAATAATTTTGAAACCATCGATGCAAAAGCAGAATCACTACTGGCCACTTCAAGCAATCCTTTCTGGTTCAGAGCAAAAGCAATCATGCCCGGAATTAAAAAAATAAATACGGGTAATAATTTTAAGTAACCCGAAAATATGGCACCTCGCCGCGCTTCCTTTTGGTTTCGTCCCGACAAAACCCGTTGTACAATAAACTGATCGGTACACCAATACCAAAAACCAATAATGGCTGAACCAAAAACCACACCAGTCCAGGGAAATTCGGGATCATTTGCCGACCGAATTAAGTGCATATTGGGGCCTACAATACGTTCTACTTCGCCCCAACCACCAACTTTTATCAAACCTACAACCAATATTACGATTGAACCAATTAACAAAACCGGCGTTTGAAGTACGGAAGTATAAATAATGGCCTTCATCCCGCCAAATATGGTATATAAACCGGTAATTAACACCAAACCAACAGCACTTATCCAAAAGAAATCGATACCCCACAATGTTTCGATGCCAAATACGGTTTTAAAAACTACACCACCGGCATAAACAGTAACAGCAACTTTTGTTAGTACATACGACACCAACGAAATTATCGATAATACACTACGAGAGCCAGAAGAAAATCGCTTTTCTAATAATTCGGGCATCGTAAAAATTTTAATCCTGTCGTAAAAAGGCACAAAAACCCAGCCTAAAATAAGAATCATCCAGGCGTGCATTTCCCAGTGAGCCATGGCCATCCCGCTAATAAACCCGGCACCGGCAAGCCCGACCAAATGCTCCGACCCAATATTTGACGCAAAAATTGATGAACCAATCGATAACCAGCCGGCATCTTTTCCGGCAAGAAAGTAATCGGTCGTATCTCCCTCCTTTTGCATAAGAACCCAGACAATGATACCTATCATGCCCAGAAAAAAAACCCCCAGGATTACCCAGTCTAACGTAGCCATAATATTAATTTAAATTATAAAGGATTAATTACAAGTGTAAACATAACACTATTGAATAACATTACAAACAAAAAAGAAAAAATCAGTGCAATTTAACTATTTTTAATTTTTAAACAAACAAAAATCAGGGCGTATAATCATTTGAAGAATTTGACCACCAATTTTAATTGATTTTACTATTGCAAATATTGACAATGTTGCTACTTTTGCTCGTCGGTTAACATATTTTTTGCATAGCCGAATATTTTAGTGTCGTAACCATAAAATGGTAATTATAACAAATAGAAAAATATTAAACCAAAAGTAAACATATTATGCAAATAATAGACGAATCAGCATTTAAAAGCACGTTTAAGGGCAAAGAAACCGCGCTGTTTACACTCAAAAATAACAACGGTTTAGTCGTACAAATTACAAATTTCGGAGCTAAAATAGTAAGCATCTATGCTCCCGACAGAAAGGGTAATTTTGCCGATGTGGTATTAGGATACGATTCAATTGAGGGTTACTACAAAGGCCATGATTACTTTGGCGCAATTTGCGGGCGATGCGCAAACCGTATTGCCAACGGACAGTTTGAGCTCGATGGCAAAAAATACCAACTCCCAATTAACAATGGCCCCAACAGCTTGCATGGAGGCCCTGAGGGGTTTTCGAATCAGGTGTTTGACACCAATGGTGTACAAAAGGGTCCGAAGGGTGAGTTTGTAAAAATGAGCTATATAAGCCCTGATGGTGAAATGGGCTACCCGGGTGAAGTGGCATTTTCGGTAACCTATACACTTACAGCAGCCAATGAACTTATACTCGATTACGAAGCCACCACCAATAAAACAACCATTGTAAATATCGCAAGCCACTCTTACTTTAACCTTGCAGGTGAAGGGTCAGGCAGTATCGAAGGCCACGAACTGCTGATCAATGCAAAACAGTTTACGCCAATGAACGATGTATCAATTCCATTGGGCGAATTGCGCGATGTAAAAGGTACGCCAATGGATTTCACGACAATGAAAGTTATTGGTCGTGATATTAACGCCGATGACGATCAACTTCGCTTTGGGAAAGGATACGACCATAACTGGGTGCTTGATAAACCACTGGGAGAAATAGGCTTAGCGGCAGACTATTACGAAAAAGAATCGGGGCGTGGCATGAAAGTCTATACATCTCAACCCGGCGTTCAGTTATATACCGGCAACTGGACCGAAGAAAAGGGGACAGGAAAAGCCGGCCATACATATATCGAACGGTCAGCACTGTGCCTCGAAACACAAAATTTTCCTGACTCAATAAACAACCCGCAATTTCCATCGGTGATACTTATACCCGGCGAAACATATCGCCATAGTTGCATTCATACATTTTATACTAAATAATTATCAAACAAATTTTTTATGAGTTCTAATAGCAGCAATAAGTATTTGTTTCCATTAATTATAATGGCTTCGTTGTTTTTCCTTTTTGGATTTATTACAACGATGAACAACTCTATGATTGACTTTCTTAAGGATGCCTTTGGATTAACAAGCAAAACCTTAAAACAGTTACCAAACATTTTCTTTTATGGAATGTACGTCTTCAGTATTCCAATTAGTCTTTTAATCAATCGCATTGGTTACAAAAACGGTGTCCTTTCTGGGCTTGGCGTTGTCGCGTTGGGTTTCTTTCTTTGCATTCCATTGGTAGCAATGGGTTACGTTCCATTTCTCGTAGGTGTAGGCGTTTTTGCTGTTGGTGTTGTTATTCTTCAAGTAGCAGCTAATCCATATGTAAATGCATTGGGTGCGCCCGAAACTGCGGCAAGTCGTTTAACACTTACCAACTTTCTTAATTCGGTAGCTACTGTTATCGCACCGATTTTCGTGTCGATGCTTATGGTAAGCGGCACTGGTTCTAACGACCCGAAAGCGGTACAGTTTCCGTTCGGCCTCATCGGTTTTATTACTATAGCTATTTTAGGCATAATGTTCTTTCTTAAACTTCCCGAAATTAAAGGCGATGAAGATGATATTGCCGGTGGCGAAAAGAAAAAATACAAAAGTAGCGCATTCAAATATCCGCACGTTTGGTTAGGTTCATTGGCAATATTTGTTTACATGGGTATTGAAATTGGTATCCCAAGCTTTTTTGCTGACTATTCCGAAAAAATCGGTGTCGAATTGACCGCAAAAGACAAAACCACCATGTTAAGTTTTTACTGGGGTGGTTTAATGGTAGGCCGTGCACTTGGCATTTTTATTTTACAAAAATTCAAAGCAAGTCAAATTCTCAGCATCTGCGCCATTGGCGGCGCAGCATTGGTAGCTGCATCGCTGGCTGTTAGCGGAAATATGGGTACCATTGCATTGTGGCTGTTCCTGGGGACAGGTTTGTTTCACTCCATAATGTGGCCGGTTATTTATAACTTAGGTCTCGAAGACTTAGGTCCGAACGCCAAAGTGGCATCAGGTATTATTGCGACTTCGGTCATCGGTGCTGGGATTCTTACATTGTTGATGGGACAACTACAAGACATTACAGGTACGGTAATTGCAGCTATCGCTTGTTTGTTTGTATACTATGCTTATCTCTTCTTTTTTGCCACAAAAGGTTCAAAAATCAGAACTGCTTAACAGAGTATAACCATTACAAATACAAACTAAAGGCTGTTTTCTTAACGAAAACAGCCTTTTTTTGCACCGAATATTAACTGAATTTATCTTTGAATGAACTTTTTTTTTCAAAATTTCTTTGGATAGGAAAGCATTGAGAATTGAAAACAAGCCAACTTTACGTTACAACATACACAATTAGACTTCAAAAAGTAACATTTACAAAATATTTTACTTACTTCGGGCAATTACATTCAGTTGTTTAATAAAATACAAAAATAAACATGAAACTACTACTTCTAAGTAATTCGACCAATGCAGGTGAACCATACCTTGGTTGGGCAAGAGAAAAAGTGGCACAATTTGTATCGGGTTGCAAAAATATTGCATTTATACCATTTGCAGGCGTAACAGTAAGTTATAGCGATTACGAACTAAAAGTTCAGGATGCTTTGGCCGAATTGAGCATAAAACCGGTTTCGATACACCATTCCGAAAACTTTCTTAAAACCATAGCGCAAGCCGATGCGATTTTCGCAGGCGGTGGAAACACTTTTAAACTTGTGGAAATGCTTCATAAACATAACTTAATGGAGACGATTGCGCAACGCGTTAAATCGGGCATCCCTTTCGTAGGGTGGAGTGCCGGATCAAACATAACCTGCCCACGATTATGTACAACAAACGATATGCCAATTGTGCAACCTGCATCATTTAACACACTGAACCTCATACCCTTTCAAATAAACCCACACTATATCCATGGCAATCCACCGGGTCATGCCGGCGAAACACGCCAACAACGTATCGAGGAGTTTCTTGAAATAAATCGTGAGATTACTGTGGTCGGACTACGTGAAAGCAGCTACATTGAACGCTTCGACAATCAACTAACTTTGGGCGGAACCCGTGATTTGCGCCTATTCAGGTTTAACACCGAACCGGTTGAATACGGTCCCGGAAGCGACATCTCATTTCTGTTACAACCATAAACAGATGTAAATAGCATTTTGAAGTTGAGCGATAAAATTCTACTTTTGCCCGAAGGCAATTAAATAATGGAAGATTCTGAAAAAATGGTACTCAGCACCCGCGATTTGGTAAAAGCCTACCGCAAAAGGGTTGTTGTAAACAAAGTGAGTATTGAAGTAAAACAAGGCGAAATAGTTGGCTTGTTAGGCCCGAATGGTGCCGGCAAAACCACTACTTTTTATATGGCTGTGGGCTTGGTAACACCTAATGAGGGCCGAATTTACCTTAACGACGAGGATATTACCGAATTGCCTGTATACAAAAGAGCACAAAAAGGATTAGGATATCTGGCTCAGGAAGCATCGGTATTTCGAAAAATGACCGTTGAGGACAATATTCGCAGCGTTCTTGAAATGACTAACTTCACGAAGGAAGAACAAAAACAGCGTCTCGAAGAAATGATTAATGAGTTTAGCTTAGGCCATATACGCAAAAATTATGGCGACAGATTATCGGGCGGAGAACGTCGCCGGACCGAAATTGCACGCGCTCTCGCTATTCGTCCAAAATTTATACTCTTGGATGAACCATTTGCCGGGGTCGACCCCATTGCTGTGGAAGATATACAATCGATTATTTCGAAACTCAAGGATAAAAACATTGGTATATTAATTACAGACCATAACGTACACGAAACACTTACGATTACCGACAGAGCCTATCTTTTATTCGAAGGTAAAATACTCAAGGCCGGCAACGCCGAAGAACTGGCAGCCGATGAAATGGTAAGAAAAGTATACCTTGGACAGAACTTTGAACTGCGAAAATAATTGACATTGAACAACGACCAATGCTACCACGAATTATATGAATGGGTTGAATCCTTGTTCACAAATCAACCGCCGGACCACGACATTTACCACATTTGTCGTGTTGTAAAGTATTCCGTCGAAATAGCAGAAACAGTTGATTGTGATACAGAATTGGTAAAATTTAGTGCCCTGCTGCACGACATTACCGACCACAAACTCTTTGCTTGCGGTTCAACCAACATAAAAACCATGCGCAAAATACTAAGCAAACATAATGTACCTCAAAATTTTGCACATCAGGTTCAGTACATAATAACTAATACTTCATATTCAAAACAAAAGGTTGAACCGGCTGAACCATCAACCGAACTTAAAATTGTACGTGATGCCGACCGGTTGGATGCAATAGGTGCTGTTGGCATTGCCAGAGCCTTTTCTTACGGTGCCTTAAAACAAAGACCGTTTTATCACCCCACAGACCACACATCTACCGTACACCATTTTTACGACAAACTACTTTTACTTAAAGACGGATTTTATACTAAAAAGGCCGGAGAACTGGCAGAAGAACGACATAATTTCTTAGAAACCTATTTACAACACTTTGAAAATGAAACAAATTATGGTATAATTCTTAAAAATATCCAACAAAGAGAATAAAAAAATAGTTGCACCGTTAACTATTTCAACAAATATGTTTATTGTAAAGTATTATAATTGCTATATTTGTCGGGTTTAGTAATCGAAAATTGAAGAAATAAAAAAGATAAGAATGCAAATAGAAGACGTAAACAATGTTTTAAAGTATAAAATATTGAAATTATGTATGATACTTGTATTGTTATCCGTAAACTTTTCGATATTTTCGCAAATGGATCCGCAATACAGTGCCAACATGTTCAACTGGTTGGCAATTAACCCTGCAGCGGCAGGCGTAAGCGGGCAGATTGACGTAACAGGTATTGTAAGGCAACAATGGGTCGAATTTCCGGATCATCCACAAACCAATGTGTTTGGTATCGACGGACGATTCAAACTCATTGGGAAAACAGATGGTGCGGGTATAAGCATTGTTGATGACAATTTGGGCTTGATAAACCTGCTGACCATGTCGGTAAACTATTCGTACCGAAAAAAACTCTTCGACGGCGAGTTCGCGATTGGCATTTCGCCCGGAGTGAGTAATTTAAAGTGGGACGGCAGCAAGATAAAACTGGTTGAATCGGACTATCATAACAATTTCGGAGGATACGATTTACTCAAAACATCGACAAACATTTCGGTGTTTGACATGGGGTTAGGCACATTTTATCAGTCGGCAAAAGGATATGCAGGTATTTCGGTAAAGCATCTGTTTTCGCCGACACTGGCATTGAATGACCAGGATGTATATTTGTTTCTACAGCGTCATATGTACATCACAGCCGGATACAATATCGATCTGAAAAACCATCCGGACTACCAATTAACGCCATCGGTTTTTTACAAAACAGACGGCATTATTTCGCAAATAGATGCAAACTGTAATGTGTGGTACAAGGATAAGTTTTTAGGTGGACTGACTTATCGTCTTCAGGATGCAGTGGTATTTTTGGCCGGAATGAAAATGAAATCGGGATTAATGGCTGGCGTAGCCGTTGATGTAACCACCTCGAAAATGAATTATGGCACATGGGGAGGATTCGAACTCTTCTTAAACTATAAGTTCGATATAGAATTGGATAAACAACGATATAAATATAAAAGTATCAGGATTTTGTAAAAACGAAAAACGTCGAAATAAAATATGAAAAGTCTTTTGAAACTGGTATTTTTTACCCCGGCACTGCTTATGTTTACCGGTTGCGGAAACTACGGCAATGGCGAGTTGGTAGGAATTAAACAAAAAGAATGGTTCGAACCAAGCCCGTATGGGATGTTGTTAATAGACAGAGGTTCGTTTACAATGGGGCCATCGGATCAGGATGCGACGTGGGCATTTAATTCGCAATCGAAAACTGTTTCGGTAGAGAGTTTTTGGATGGATGCCACCGAAATCACCAATTCGGAGTACCACCAATTTACCAATTGGGTATTAGACTCTTTGCAACGATTAATGATATACAAATATGATATCGGCAAAGATCCTGAAGCTTTTGCCCGACACAACCGTAATGGCGATATACTTTACCTTAATGAGGAACAAAACATTCCGTTTCTTAACTGGAAGGAAAGGATAAATTTGCGAAATGAGGAGGTAAGGGCCGGATTGGATTCCATTTTTTACATCGACGATTTTTCGACCGGGTCAAAAATGATTAATGCCTCAAGATTAAACTATACGTATGCCGATTTCGACTATCGACAGGCGGCATTAAAAGCCAACAAATTCGACCCGCTACGTGGACGATACCCACAGGTATCGATTCGAAAAGACACTTCGTTTCAAGCGCAGGACGGTTCAATCATAAACCAATCGCGCAACACTGCTTTATCGAGTCGCAACGATTTTATTCAAACAAAAACCATTAATGTATATCCCGACACAATGAGTTGGGTTCGCGACTTTACATATGCTTATAATGAACCGTATATGAAAATGTATTTTTCGCATGCGGGTTATTCACAATATCCCGTTGTAGGGGTTACTTGGGAACAGGCTGCGGCATTCTGCCATTGGCGCACCATGTACAAAAATGCGTTTCAGGTTAGCAAAGGTGAACCGATGGTTCAAAACTTCCGTTTGCCCATGGAATCGGAATGGGAATACGCTGCACGAGGCGGACGCCGCTCATCGATGTACCCCTGGGGCGGGCCATACACCCGAAAAGCCAACGGATGTTTTCTGGCCAATTTTAAACCGGCTCGGGGCAACTATACATCCGACGGACATATGATTACAGCCAAAGTGGCATCATATCCACCGAATGACTTTGGCTTGTATGATATGGCCGGAAACGTAGCTGAGTGGACACAAACAGCCTATTCGCCATCCACAACGTCTTTTGTGCACGACATGAACCCGGACTATCAATACAATGCACGCATCGACGATTCGCCGATTATGAAACGCAAGGTGGTTCGTGGCGGCTCATGGAAAGATGTTGGATATTTTTTGCAATGCGGCACACAAACTTACGAATATCAGGACGAAGCCCGTTCATTTATCGGGTTCAGATGTGTAAGAACATTTATTGGCCCGGAATAGAACAAACAGAGACAAAGCATACAATTTTCACAATAACAGACTTTAAGAGATGGGAATTTCAGATCAGCTTTCGACAATGAAAGGCAAAAAAATCACCAACCTGTTTTACGGGTTAGGGGCATCGGTAGTAATTTTAGGTGCAATGTTTAAAATACTGCACCTTAAAGGCGGTGGTGAGATGTTGGCTGTAGGAATGAGCGTAGAGGCTTTTTTATTTGCATTGTCGGCATTAGAAAAACCACACCACGATTATAACTGGGAAATTGTATATCCCGAACTATTACACCACAAACACAAAGGCCACGATACAGACCATAAATCGCACAAAGGGGCAGCCATTGGCACATTTCCGGCACTTTCTGATGAAGATGCAAAAAAACTAGAAGAAGGGTTACTGAAATTAAGCAAAACCGCAAATAGTTTGGCCGATGTATCTAATGCAACATTAGCAACAAAACAATTTACCGATAACATAACGATGGCCTCGCAAAGTGTCGAAGGCCTTGGAAAAGCGTCGAAGGCAGGCGAAGAGATAATCTCCCAGTCGTCAACGCGCTTTGCAACAGGTTTTAACGATGCAAACAAAGGATTTACCGAAGCTGTTACTGCTGCGCAAAATGAGTTGAGTAAAACCTACAAATTACTGAGCGAAGCATTAAGTACCGAAATGAAAACGATTTCGGAAAACAGCTCATCAACAGGCAGTTCGATACAACAAATTAATAAAGATTTGATATCATTACATGCCTTGTATGAATTGCAAATCAGAAATCTGAACGAACAAACCGAACAACTAAAACAACAGATTGAAGGCAATAAAACAATAAGCACAAATATTACCGAACTTACCAAATCGTCGAAAGATGCCGCAGATGCGGGCGGAGCATATCGCGACAGCACTCAGAAGCTTAAAGATCAGGTGGCTGAACTCAATAACATATACGGCAATATGCTAGGTGCATTGTCGTCGAAACGATAGTAAAAACAATTTAAAAACTATATTGCGAAAAAATGGGATCAAAAAATTGTCCGGAAACCCCAAGACAGAAAATGATAGGTATGATGTACCTGTTTCTTACTGCGATGCTTGCACTTAATGTGTCGTCGGCAGTTTTAGAAGGGTTTGTACGGGTTGACCAGAGTTTACGCAAAAGCAAGGATAATTTCAAGAGCCGCAACAGCTTTATTTACAACGAATTTGCGAATCAGGTATCAATAAATCCGGGGAAAGCAGAAGTTTGGCAGAATAAAGCACTGCAAGTAAAGGTTAAGGCCGACACAATGGAAAAAGTAATTCAGGATTTGAAATTACTTATGGCACAACGGGCAGATGGCGAAGGCGCAGACCCGGAAAAGATTAATAAACTCGACGATTTAAATGCGGCACCGGAAACAATGCTCGACCCAATTAACCCCAGAGCAAAAGTCCTGAAGAATAAGATTATCGACTACAAAACATTTCTTATTTCGGCTATTGGCGACACCACCGTAAACAAAAAGGGTGCAAAAGTGGCCCGTTCAATCGAAGTTAGCCTCAATACAAATTCGACAAAAGGATCTACAGGCAAATTGTGGGAAGATGTTCTCTTTGGCGAAATGCCTGTTGCAGCATCTGTCGCTCTCTTGTCGAACCTGCAAAACGATGTACGAAATGCCGAATCGGAAGTAATTAGCTACCTATACGATCAAATTGATGCCGCAGACTACAAATTTACAGGACTTAAAGCATTTGTAATCCCCACTTCTACTTACGTATTACGTGGCGGTGAGTTTTCGGCTCAAATTATACTTGCGGCAGTGGATAACACGCAGGAGCCTACAATTACAGTCAACGGCCGTAATATCTCTGCCGACAATAAGGGTGATTTTTGGTTCAAAACCACAGCCAATTCAATTGGAGAACAAGAAATTAGAGGCAGTATTATTGCGCTTGACGGCACAGGTACACCACAAAAATATGAGTTCATGCCATTAAAATACGAAGTGGCTGAACCTAATGCCACTGTTTCTGCCACTAAAATGAACGTAATGTATGCTGGTATAGATAACCCTGTATCTATTTCGGTTCCCGGTGTTTCTTCCACCAAGGTAAAACCAACCATTTCAAATGGCACTTTAACTGCTCTGGGTGGAGGCAACTATATTGCCAAACCATCGAGCATAGGCACTGCAACGATAAATATAGAAGCAGAGATACTGGGCAAAACACAAAAAATTGGCAATGGATATATTTTTAAAGTTAAACCAACGCCGCCGCCAATGCCGTTTATTCTGGTATATAAAGATGTGGTTGATGCTTCGGGTAAAACAGTAAAGTTGCCACAAAAACTCGCGGGTGGAAAAATATCGAAAAGAGATTTAATGGAGAGTAAAGGACTTGTTGCCGAACTTTTGGATTCTGATTTCGACATAGAATACAAAGTTACCGGTTTTCAGGTTAGAACGTACGACACAAATGGTAATGCCCAATTTATTGATGCAAGCAGCGGCACATGGTCCGAAAAGCAACTCACAAGGATGCGTTCACTTGATAAAGATGCCATTTTCTATATCGCAGCAATAAAGGCAGTAGGTCCCGATCATTTGGTTAAGGATTTACCAGTAATGGAAGTAATAGTTAAATAGTAAACATATTATTAAGATGAAAAATATAATATTATCGGCGGTTGCAATCCTGTTAGCCATAGGTGCTTCTACTAAAGCACAGGATCAAAAATATGCAAATCCATCGTTTATACCGTCCAATATTCCTCTGAATCCAGATTATTCGGATATGACACCAATCGAATATATGGAACCACGACCCGATGACGTTTTGTGGTCAAAAGTAGTTTGGCGACAAATAGATTTACGGGAAAAAATGAATCAGGCACTTTATTATCCCGAAGTTCCTTCGGATGGCCGGATCAGTCTCTTTTCATTTATTTTCAAGCTATTGCAGGAAAACAAAATCAATGCTTACGTTTACGACGAAAACAAGGAGGATTTTTCGCCTGAGAACAAAATTCCGTTTCCCGAAATTTTAAAAAATCTTGATGTTTACTACCAGACAAAAACCAATTCGGCAGGCGATAGCATAGGTTACATTGTACCCGACAACGCGATACCTACACGCGAAATATTTAAATATTATATTAAAGAAGTATGGTATTTCGACAAGGTAGAATCGAGCCTGAAGGTAAAAATTTTATCCATTTGTCCACAGCGCTATTATGAAGATGCAAATATGGGCCGAATCGAAAAAACAGCATTATTCTGGATTCCGTTCGAACCGCTGCGTAAGTATCTCGTAAAGCAACCGATGGTACTCAACGACTTCAATAATTCGCAACGTATTACTTTCGATGATTACTTCATGAAACGCAGGTTTACAAGCAATATTTACAAGGAGAATAACGTAAACAACCGTTCAATTGTGGAATACACCTCAAATCCTAACGAAGCACAGGTAGAGCAGGAACGGATTAAAAACGAAATAATTGATTACGAACAAAGCATGTGGGACTATTAATGTGCCCTGCAACACCATAGCAAAGGCCTGCCGTAAAATAGCAGGCCTTTTTTATTTTTGGTTGAACCAGATTAGTTCACATGGCACAATATTCGTCGATTGAGTAGGTTGGTCAAATGAGTATTTTACTAAAAACAAATCCGCTTATTCGGGAATCTGAATACCATTACTTCTCACCTAATCTGCGTTTTAGCTCTTCTATTTCTTTATCCTTTTCACTGATTACGTTATCCTTTTCGCTGATTACGTTATCCTTTTCGCTTAATGCTTTTTGATTTTCGTGTATTACATGATCCTTCTCGCTTAATGCTTTTTGATTTTCGTGTATTACATGATCCTTCTCGGTTAATGCTTTTTGATTTTCGCTGATAACTTGCCCCATTTTTGCAATGGAGTCTTTCATGTCTTCGATGCGGCGCTCTTTTTCTTCCAATTCGGCAATAATCTCATCTTCCACATCCATGGTGTTTTGGATGCC
>QKHT01000115.1 GCA_003249935.1 Bacteroidota bacterium | reverse complement strand
ACAATGATAGATAAATTCTTTAAGTTATCGGAAAATAAAACGAACGTGCGTACCGAAATTGTAGCCGGTATCACCACGTTTATGACCATGGCTTATATCCTGTTCCTTAACCCCAATATTTTGGCAGTTACGGGTATGGATAAAAATGCCATCTTCTTTGCAACGGCTATTTCGGCCGGTTTTGTAACTATTGCCATGGGTTTGGTGGCCAATTTCCCTATTGCGCTTGCACCGGGTATGGGTCTCAATGCGTTGTTTGCGACTGTGGCACTTGCGGGCGTGGGTATGCCCTGGCAAGCGGCTTTGGGTGCAGTGTTTATTTCGGGTTTAATATTTATCGTCCTCACGGTAACGCGTGTCCGCCAGATTTTGGTTGTGGCAGTGCCTAACTCGCTTAAAAGTGCGATTACCGTAGGTATCGGTTTGTTTATTACCATTATCGGTTTCAAACTTTCCGAAATTATGGTGGTGTCAACCAATCTCATTCCACCCACCGTAGAAGCTGTGGCTAAATCGGGTGGAGCTGCCAACCTTATGTTTTTCGAGTGGAATATTGGTATGGGCAGCTTTAGCAACCATTCAATGTCGCTTTGCCTTATTGGTTTAGCTATTACAGCTATTCTTATGGCCCGTAAAATAAAAGGTTCATTACTTATCGGTATCGTTGTAGCAACTATTATTGGTATTCCGATGGGTGTTACAACCATTCCCGAAAATTTCACACTGTTTTCCTTCCCCGATTTAAGTAAACTTGCCGTGGGTGCGCTCGATATCAAAGCTGCCTTAAATATGGGAATCTGGACTGTTGTGTTCACTTTTACATTTGTGGAGTTGTTCGACACTTTTGGTACTTTGGTTGGAACCGCAGGCAAGGCTGGTCTTATCGATAAAGATGGTAATTCGCCCGGTATTGGCAAGGCCATGTTGGTCGATGCATTTGGGGTGTCTTTTGGTGCATTCATGGGCACCAGTACGGTAACTGCTTATGTCGAAAGTGCAGCCGGTATCGGCGAAGGCGGTCGCACAGGCTTAACTGCTGTAACTACGGGTTTGCTCTTCTTGCTGGCCTTGTTTATGGCACCTTTAGCATTGCTTATTCCAAGTGCAGCCACTGCACCTGCGCTTATTATTGTGGGTGTGTTAATGGCTTCCTCGGTTTTGGAAATCGACTTCTCCGATTTTACCGAAGGCTTTCCTGCATTTCTTACTTTTGTGCTTATGCCTTTAACTTACAGCATTGCCAACGGTCTTGCGGGTGGTATTATTGCTTACACCATTCTTAAAGTTGCTACCGGCAAAGCAAAACAAGTACATTGGATGATGTATTTGCTTTTTGTGCTGGTATTGGCCCGCTACATTTTCCTTTCGGAATAATGTTCGTTTAACTTAATACAATTCAAAGAGCCGTTCCATTTTTGGGGCGGCTTTTTTGTTTGAACCAAAGCCATTATATTTGGGTAAAATAACGGAATGTCTACAGATTTTTTGAATATTGAACGGCAGATTGTCACGCTGCAAGGCGCACTCCATACGTTGAACGATAGTTACGACGATGATATTGATTTTGGTATGTTTCGGTCGGCCTGTCTCAGTACGGCCGAAATGATTTTTGAAAACTGTATCTCTCTGATTCATGAATCGTTACACCACACTACTTCTGGTCCAAAGTTGAACGCCAATGCCGAAGTTTCGGAATTACTCAATAATGCCGTGATGCAAAATTTAATATCTGACGATGCCTGTAAACGTTGGCTTTTGTATTATAATATTCGCTATATGAGTGAATTAAACGAAACAAGTGAAGTCGATGAAGAAACCCTCGATCTGTTGCCTGAATTTGTTGCGGATGCTTTGCAGTTGGTTCAGACTATAAAATTGTAATTGGTGCAACCAGCAAAATGTTTACAATAGACAAACACCGTTAAAACCGGTACACATTTTTAATATATTCCGATTGTAATTTAGAAATTGCAGGGTTATTGGTGTCGCTTACGATAGTGTTGATTTGGATCTGGCTTTCCGAACGCAGGATTTGCAGGTCGTTGCGGGCCAGATCTTTGGATACCACTTTCCCTATTCCGTTGGAATTAAGCGATTTGAGCCTAAGCACACTGTCTTTTCAAAACAACAATTAAACCTGTTATGATGTGCCATGTTTCAATAAATCTGACAGTGCAAATTTCTCCAATGATTCCTTGCCTGATGAGGATGCCATACCACAGGAATAGTGCCCCGAGTCTTTAATCGTTGCGTTGTAATATTATTTTTTTTCAATGAAAATAGTATTAGATTTGTATTGTTTTATCGTGGAATTCAGATTGTTACAGCGGTAATTGTCAGAACTGCACAGTAAACGATAAAGGGAGATACACCATACAATATTCAGCATGTTTTTCTGTCATCGGCATACGCCTGTATGCAGAGTCATTGAATTGTGCGAGACTTTATAATCGTTGCAAAAATGAATAAGAATTTGATTTTCAGAGTTTTGGGTTCAATAATTCTTGTACTCATCGGTTTCGCATGCGATCGCGGCGAAAATAATAATAGCAATAATAACAACAATGGTAACAATGGTAACAACGGTAAAGTCTTTTCGATAAAAGACAACCTTAAATATTTGGCCATAACCGATGCTAAATCGTTGTTTATTGCTCGTCCCGAAACAACTTCAAAATCCACAGGGGTTACCCGTCAAACCCTGTTTAAAATTACAACCGAAGGTGCTGTGGTCGAAGTATCATATCGCGATTCGGCCAATAATGTCATTAGTTCGCAACAAATTTTGCCCGAAAAAGTGCTAAACCTTACCGAAGATTATATTTTGGTAATTTTTAATAGCATCGATGGCAGCCAGAATAAGCCTCAATTGATGGTGCGTAAATCTGATGGCGCAGCTTTTGATGCTACCAATATGCCTGCCCCTTCACCCGATGATTACTATTATCGTAAATATTTTGGACGAACTCAACACGATGGAAATGGAAATATCTACTTTAAAGGCAACAATAATGGTATGTCAGAATTGATAAAGGTAAATATTTCTAATCCCCGAAATTTGGTAGCCTCAAGATATTCTGCAGCGGGCGAATCTGTTTGGTCTTTTTTTGTGGATAATGCTGGTAATATGGCTTATAATCAGCGTTATCGGTCGGCCGACATCGGCTTTGTGAATAATCCATACGGTTTTGTTGGTACCGATGGAAATAATGATTCTATTATTACGGCCTATCTCAAAAATGAGCCGATCCGCGATTATTTGCAGTTTGCAACTATTTCGGGTAATCCGTTTAAATTGATGCCCTATGGCGATAGTTTAAAGGTCAATGCCATTTCGATTCCTACTCCGCAAGGCGACGTACTCTATGCACGATTCAAAAACACAAAAAAAGCCTATTGCTTAATGTGTGGGCAGATTATTGAGTGCTGGAATCCGCAACGCAAATTAAAAACCACACCATTGATGCAACTTGGATTTACTCCATATCGTTCTGAAGAGTTTATGGTTAATACCGATCATTTTATGTACATTTTGGGCTATTCTTCTCCGGGCTTAAATGTCCCTGATAAATTAGTTCAGTATAATCCCGAATCGGGCTCATCAAAAGAAATTAAAATAGTGAGCGGCTACGAATTATACCAGATTGAGCCGATGGACAACGACAAACTTTTGGTGTATGCACTTCGGCTATCGGATGGTAACCGCGTTCTACTTGAAGTTAGTGCTGAAGGGGAGGTTTCTGTGCAACGCGTACTCGACAACGAAGTGATTACATCGATGGAGCGTATTAACTAAGGTTCATAAAAACCGCGCGTTAAAAGGTGTGGCTTCGGTTCAACCTAAAAAACAAAGGCGCAAAACCAGATTGGTGTTTGCGCCTTTTGATATTATAATCTAAACTTCTAAACTTCTAAACTTATAGGGTTCTAAATTTCTAACCTTCACCCCATTTTACTCCCACTCAATGGTTGCTGGTGGTTTCGAGCTGATGTCGTACACTACGCGGTTGATGCCACGAACCTTGTTGATAATATCGTTCGATACCTTGGCCAAGAATTCGTATGGTAAATGAACCCAGTCCGCTGTCATGCCATCGGTACTTTGTACTGCGCGCAAGGCCACCACGTTTTCGTAAGTGCGTTCGTCGCCCATTACGCCTACCGATTGAACCGGTAGCAGCATTACGCCCGCCTGCCATACCTCGTCGTACAAACCGGCATCGCGCAGGCCATTGATGAAAATGGCATCGGCTTCCTGAAGTATACGTACTTTTTCGGCAGTTACATCGCTGAGAATGCGAATGCCTAACCCCGGTCCGGGAAAAGGATGGCGACCCAATAGCGAGGCACTGATGCCTAAAGCACGGCCCACACGGCGAACTTCGTCCTTAAACAGCAGTTTGAGTGGTTCAACCAATTTCATCTTCATTTTGTCGGGCAATCCGCCTACGTTGTGGTGCGATTTAATGGTAGCCGACGGACCGTTTACCGATACGCTTTCGATTACATCGGGGTAAATAGTGCCCTGTCCAAGCCATTTTACATCCTGTATTTTGTGTGCTTCTTCGTCGAAAACCTCGATAAAGTCGCGGCCAATAATTTTCCGTTTTGTTTCGGGATCGCTTACGCCAGCCAAATCGCCAATGAATTTTGCACTGGCATCCACACCAATCACATGCAATCCAAGACCTTCATAAATGCTTAAAACCGAGCCAAATTCATCCTTTCGGAGCAGACCGTTGTCTACAAATATGCAGGTGAGGTTGTCGCCAATGGCTCTGTGAATGAGTGTTGCAGCCACCGTCGAATCTACGCCGCCCGATAACCCCATCACCACTTTGTCGTTACCCAATGTGACTTTTAGTTCGGCTACAGTCGCTTCTACAAACGAATCGGGTGTCCAATCTTGTATGCAGCCGCAAATGTCAACTACAAAATTCTTTATAATTTGTTTGCCATCGGTAGAGTGGTACACCTCGGGATGAAACTGGATGGCATAGGTTGTTTCGCCGGCAATTTTAAAGCCTGCGTTGGCCACATCGTGGGTGCTGGCTATTATTTCGTAACCCTGTGGTAAAACCTCAATGGTATCGCCATGTGACATCCAAACTTGCGAGTTTTCGGCCACACCGGCAAATAAAGGCGATTCGTGATTGATGTAGGCAAGATTTGCACGCCCGTATTCGCGTGTGTTCGATGGTTTAACCTCTCCACCAAAAAACTGTGCAAGAAATTGCGCGCCATAGCACACACCAAGCAATGGAATGTTTCCTTTGATATGGGTAAGGTCGGGAATTGGTGCGCCTGCATCGCGAACCGACGATGGACTTCCCGATAAAATAACGCCTTTCACACTGCTGTCTAAGTACTGTTGCGCTTTGTTGAACGGGTGTATTTCGCAAAATACATTTAACTCTCTGATTCGTCGCCCAATAAGTTGGGTATATTGCGAACCGAAATCAAGAATAAGAATTTTCTCTTGCATATCTTCTTTTTTTGCTACATCAAAAAATTGAGGTGCAAATATAGTAATTAGTTGGTGTTTGAAAAAACGGTAGCAATCGGTTCGTATCCAAAAAGAAAGACTCCTGCATCATTATTTTCGGTATTGTAAAAAGTAATGTTTTTGCTTACCCATTCAACAGGTTAAATATACTACGATGCTACCTGAAATGTTTCGCCTTAAAATATTGCCGGAATCAATGATGTACAATGCCAAAGATCGGCAAATTTTAAAAACGCTCATAAAAAGGTTAATTCACAACGGTTCATACTTCGTTTGCTGTTTCTTTTAAGTATTTTTGCAAAAAACAGAAAATATAGATATGTCGTTCAATAATTTCCGTCGTTCTATTGGCTTTAAGTCAACGCTTGCAGGTACTTCCCTGTTGTTGCTCAGCGTAATCAGTTGTTCAAGTGTACCGGGTTCACCCCAATCACAATCTACCGAAAATGGTTCATTCGAACTGGTTCAATGCCCCAAAATTCCCGATAATGTAGAGTTTGCCGGCGAAAAAGTGCCTATTCACCGCCTCGACGTGCGCGAGCGTTTCGATCGCGAATTACTTTCTAATACATTTTTTCATTCCAATACGTTTTTGTGTATTAAACGGGCGAACCGCTATTTCCCGGTTATCGAACCCATCCTGAAAGAGATGGGTGTTCCCGAAGATTTTAAATATCTGGCTGTTATCGAAAGCAGTCTCGATCAGCGTGCATTATCGCCAGCAGGGGCTGCGGGAATCTGGCAGTTTATTCCCGAAACCGGCAAAATCTTCGGACTGGAAGTCAATACCGAAATCGACGAACGCTATAATCTCGAAAAAAGCACTCGCGCAGCCTGTAAGTACCTTAAAAGTATGTATACCGATTTCGGTTCGTGGACCAAAGCGGCAGCTTCGTATAATGCCGGGCAACGCCGCATCACACAATCGCTCGAAAAACAACGCGCCGAAAATTTTTACGATTTATTGCTCAATGAAGAAACATCGCGGTATATCTTCCGTATTATTGCCCTCAAAACCATTATGAGCCAGCCAAAATCCTTTGGGTTCAGCTTACAAAAAGACGATTTATACCCATATGTGGAAGTCGAAAAGTTTGAAATTAACGGAGCGGTGGCCGATTTTTCTCTACTCGCCAAAAAATACGGCGTGAACTACCGGTTACTTAAAGAGTTTAATCCCTGGTTACGCGATCAGGGGTTATTAAACAAACAACACAAAACATATCAGATTTCCATACCTTTAGTACGCGACCTCGATAATGCCCAAATTGAAACAAAGGTTCACGATAAAAACTGGGTTGAATAGACTATTGCAGACATGACAGATTCGAACATAGAAAATATTTCGGCCGATGGTACCGAATACATTGAGGTTTTTGGTGCCCGAAGCCACAATCTCAAAAATATCGACGTAGCCATTCCGCGTAACCAGCTTACGGTCATTACGGGGCTTAGTGGCAGCGGAAAGTCGTCGCTGGCTTTCGATACCATTTTTGCCGAAGGACAACGCCGCTATCTCGAAACGTTTTCGGCCTATGCCCGCAGCTTTTTGGGGAACCTCGACCGTCCCGATGTCGATAAAATTACCGGGCTAAGTCCGGTAATCTCCATCGAACAGAAAACCACCAATAAAAATCCGCGTTCAACAGTTGGCACTGTTACCGAGCTTTACGACTTTGTTCGGTTGCTGTATGCGCGTGCCGGTGTGGCTTATTCGTATGTTACCGGCGAAAAAATGGTGAAATATACCGACGAACAAATTCTTCGACTTATTCTCGAACGGTACGATAATCATGCCGTGTACATTCTCGCACCCATGGTGCGTGGCCGTAAAGGGCACTACCGCGAGTTGTTCGAACAAATTATACGACGGGGGTATCTGCATGTGCGCATCGACGGAAAAGTTCATGAGGTAACCCATGGTATGAAGGTTGATCGTTACAAAGTACATGATATTGAAGTGGTTACCGACCGTATAATGGTAAAAGCCGACGATGAAACACGCATCCGCGAAGCCATCCGCAACGCCATGCAACTCGGTAAGGGAAATTGTATGATTGCCGAAAAAGGCTCTGAAGAAGTGCGCTATTTCAGCCGTTTCTTGATGTGTCCAACCTCGGGTATATCTTACGATGAACCGGCACCTCACACCTTTTCGTTCAACTCGCCGCACGGCTGTTGCCCCAAATGCAAGGGCATGGGCGAAATTAACGAAATCGACATCGAAAAAATAGTGCCCGACCGCACTAAAAGTATCTATCAGGGTGCTATTGCTGCGTTGGGAAAATATCGCAATGCGCTGATATTCTGGCAACTCGAAGCGATATGCGAAAAACACGGGTTCAACCTTAAAACGCCTTTTAACGCGTTTAGCGATGAAGCCATTAGTGATGTTTTCGATGGTGTGGATGAACCGTTGCAACTTAAAAATTCGCCGCTCGGCAATTCGGCCGGCTACATGCTTTCGTTCGATGGTATTATTAAATACATTAAATCTCAAACCGAAAACGAAGCTTCGGCCACGGCCAAAAAGTGGAGCGATCAGTTTGTGCGTAACCTGGTTTGTCCCGAATGCAACGGGCAGCGATTGCACAAAATAGCACGGCATTTTAAAATTGCCGACAAAAATATTTCCGAAATATCGGCCCTCGATCTCAACGAACTTTACGATTGGTTTGGTGGTCTGGAGCCGCATCTCGACAACAAGCAAAAAGCCATCGCCACCGAATTACTCAAAGAAATTATGTCGCGGCTTAAGTTTTTACTCGATGTGGGCCTCGATTATTTAGCTCTGAATCGCAGTGCTATGTCGCTGTCGGGTGGCGAAAGTCAGCGTATTCGTTTGGCAACCCAAATCGGTTCGCAACTGGTTAATGTGTTATATATTCTGGATGAACCGTCGATTGGTCTCCATCCGCGCGATAACGAAAAACTGATTAAATCGTTGTGCGATTTGCGCGACAATGGCAACTCGGTTATTGTGGTTGAACACGATAAGGATATGATGCTGGCATCCGATTATATTATCGACATGGGCCCCAAAGCTGGTTTTTTTGGTGGCGAAGTGGTGGCGGCAATGACACCTGCCAATATGTTAAAAGCCAATACCGTAACGGCTAAATTCCTGCGCAACGAAGAACAGATTGTAGTGCCCGAAAAGCGACGCGAGGGAAACGGCTTGTTTGTCGAAATTAAAGGTGCACGCGGCAATAACCTTAAAAATGTAAATGTTAAATTCCCGTTGGGTATGCTGGTGTGTGTTACCGGGGTCTCCGGCAGCGGAAAATCGACATTGGTCAACGAAACATTGCACCCCGCTTTAAGTCAGTTTTTTTACAAATCGCTTAAAGATCCTTTGGCGCACGATGCGTTTTTGGGCATCGAAAATATCGATAAAGTAGTCGATGTGGACCAGTCGCCCATTGGCCGTACGCCCCGCTCAAACCCGGCTACTTACACCGGTGTGTTTGGCGATATCCGCAAGTTGTTTCAGGAATTGCCGGAATCGAAAATGCGTGGATATGCTGCCGGTCGTTTTTCGTTTAATGTGGCCGGCGGACGTTGCGAAACCTGCGGTGGCAGCGGATACAAAGTGATTGAAATGAACTTTTTGCCCGATGTGACTGTGCCGTGCGAAAACTGCCATGGCAAACGCTATAATAACGAAACGCTCGAAGTGCGGTTCAAAGGCAAATCTATTGCCGATGTACTCGATATGACTATCAATCAGGCGGTCGAATTTTTTCAGGGACTTTCAGCAATTCATCACAAAATAAAAGTTTTGCAAGATGTGGGGCTTGGTTATCTTACACTGGGTCAGCCATCTACAACATTGTCCGGAGGCGAAAGTCAGCGCGTAAAACTCTCTACCGAACTCTCCAAAAAGGATACCGGCAAAACCATGTATATTCTGGATGAACCAACCACCGGTCTCCATTTCGAAGATATTCGTGTGCTTTTAGGTGTACTGAATCTTTTGGTGGACAAAGGCAATACGGTTGTAATTATTGAACACAATCTGGATGTGATAAAAGTGGCCGATCATATTATTGATATTGGTCCCGAAGGCGGCTCGGGTGGGGGAAAAGTGGTTGTTACTGGTACACCCGAAGTGGTGGCTGCCCATAAGAAGAGCTTCACAGGCAGGTTTCTGAAACACGAACTGGCACTTGCCAAAGCAAATAAACAATAGTCAATAGAATTCGATAGATAACAATGCACAATATTTCCAGCGAAATTGAAATTATGGCTCCCGCCGGTTCATTCGAAAGCCTGATGGCGGCCATACAATGCGGTGCCGATTCGGTCTATTTTGGTATCGATCAACTGAATATGCGTTCACGTTCTTCGGCCAATTTTACAACTGAAGACCTGAAAAAAATAGTGCGTACCTGTAAGTTTCATGGGGTTAAAACCTACCTTACACTCAATACGGTGTTGTTCGATGCCGATTTGCCAATTATGCGAAATATTGTGGATGCCGCTGCCGAAGCAGGGGTTTCGGCTGTGATTGTTTCTGACCAGGCCGCACTCAATTATGCTTTCGAAAGGGGGGTGGAAATTCACCTCTCTACCCAACTCAATATTACCAACTACGAAACGCTCAAGTTCTACGCCAAATTTGCCGATGTAGTGGTATTGGCGCGCGAACTGAATATGGAACAGGTGGCTGCCATATATCTTCAGATTAGCCGCGATAATCTATGTGGTCCTTCGGGACAACGCATTCGCATCGAAATGTTTTGTCATGGTGCGCTTTGTATGGCCACTTCGGGTAAGTGTTACCTGAGTTTGCACGAATACAATGCCTCGGCTAATCGTGGGGCCTGCATGCAACTTTGCCGACGGAACTATACGGTTACCGAAAAGGAAACCGGTTATCAGCTCGATATCGAAAACGACTATATTATGTCGCCCAAAGATCTTAAAACGATTCATTTTATGAATAAAATGATTGATGCCGGTGTGCGGGTGTTCAAAATTGAAGGCCGTGCACGCAGTGCCGACTATGTTCAGACGGTGGTGTCGTGCTATCGCGAGGCTGCAGATGCTTGTATCGACGGTTCATTCGGCACCGAAAAAATCGAGAACTGGAACCGTCGTTTGTCCACCGTGTTTAATCGGGGCTTTTGGGATGGGTATTACCTTGGACAAAAACTCGGTGAGTGGAGCCATGTATATGGTTCGGCGGCAACCACACGTAAAGTGATTGTTGGGCGTGTAACCAACTACTTTCCCCGGTTGGGCGTAGCTGAATTCTTACTGGAATCGTTCACTCTTTCGGAGGGCGATGCTATTTTGGTCACCGGAACCACTACGGGTGTATACGAAGCTACTGCCTGCGATTTACGCGTAAATCTCCAACCGGTTCAAACCGTAACCAAAGGCGAAAAATTTTCGATGGCTGTTAGTCGTAAAATACGCCGTAACGATAAATTGTACATCATTGTACCTAACAAATAGTAAGATGGCCAAAAAGAAATACTATGTAGTTTGGGTTGGGCGCGACACCGGTGTATATTACACTTGGGACGATTGTTTCGAACAGATTCAGGGATTTCCGGGTGCACTTTACAAATCATTTGGCACACTCGAGGCAGCCAAAGAGGCCTTTTCGATGCCGTATGCCGATTTTACCAACCGCGAAAAAAATCACAAAAAAAAAGGTGACAATAAGTCTGTTGTCGACGAATCGTTTTTAATTAAACATAATGTTAATCCCGAAAGTCTGGCGGTAGATGCCTCATGCCTTGGCAATCCCGGTAAAATGGAGTATCGGGGCGTTTATATCAAAACCGGACAAGAGGTATTTCGTGTGGGACCACTCGAAATGGGCACAAACAATATCGGCGAATTTTTGGCATTGGTACATGCCCTGGCTTTGCTAACACAAAAAAACAACAGGATGGATATTTATTCCGATAGTACTATTGCCATAGGATGGGTGTTGGGCCGTAAGTGCAAAACCAAACTCGAACGCTCGGCTGTAAACGATAAAATATTCGAACTAATTGAACGCGCTGAACTGTGGCTGGCCAATAACAAATGGCACAACCACATAAAAAAATGGAATACTGAATTGCTGGGTGAAATTCCGGCCGATTTTAACCGGAAATAGAATCTACTTTTTCTTCTTCTCTAATACCTCTTCCAATACTGCTGCTAATCGTGGAATACAAGAGCCACAAACCGATGCGGCATCGGTCTCTTCCATCACATCCCGAAGGGTGGTTAATCCCTTTTCTTCGATTATTTTTATTAAAGCCTGTTTCGATAATTCGAGGTGAACACATACCATTGGGTCGTATTCCGGAATCTGATCTTGTTCGCTCATAGCTACTTACTGCATTTTTGAAAAGTAGGTATCAATTGTTTCAATCAGTAGCTTCGACTTAATGGGCTTGGTAATATATGCATCGAAACCAGCCTCTTTTATTCTTAATTCATCTTCGCGCAAGGCATAAGCAGTAAGCGCAACCACCGGAATGTCAATCTTTTTTTTACGCATTTCGGCTAATACTTCGTAGCCATCCATACCGGGCATACGAATGTCCAAAAGTAACAAATCGGGCTTTTTCGAATCAATATATTCCATCGCTTCTATGCCATTCATTGCCCAATACAACGTAACTTCTGTTTTCTTTAAGATGGCCTGAACCAATAAGAAATTGGTCTCAACATCTTCTGCAACTAATATTTTTTTTCCCGGCCAATTTGGAATATCCATATTGAACTTCTGTTTTAATTAATATACTGTACAAATTAAAGAAACTTTATTATAATATCAAATTGTTTTTTATAGCGTTAATTAATCTGCCAATTCAATATTTCAAAATCTCTGTTTTGTTGAGTAAAGGTAATTAAATTATCAATAAAATCGCATTGTTTTCAATTAAAATTTAGGTTTATTGATCATAAGTCTCACTATTTCTGTTTAATACCCCTTGCGTTAACTATTAGTTAAATGATAACAATATTCTTATTGTTATTTTGTGCTGAAATCAAAATTATCACATAAATGTCATACAACCTCTAAACTTATTGTATTATCTTTCGGTTCATTAATTATATATCCATTTTGTAATGAGAAAAAAAATCAAATATCTGTTATTTGTTATACTATTATTTGTTTCTTGTAGTCCGCTACAAAAAATATCTGTTAGCTCGCAATTAATTCCTGTTGATTCGTTAATTAAGGGTAATAGTGAAATTCATCGATTTGTAGCAACTTATAAAGATAGTTTGCAAGGTATTGTTAATGAGTGTATTGGATTCAATAATCAGCTTATGGTGGCCGACAAACCCGAGAGTTTGCTTACCAATTTTGTGTCGGATCTTATGCTTTCCGAAGCCGGAATTATTGCCGATTCATTGGGAATTTCGGTTCCTGATTTAGCGATTATGAATGTTTACGGCCTTCGCGATGTGTTGCCGCAAGGCGATGTAACTGTTGGAACTATTTTCAGGGTAATGCCTTTTGAAAATAAACTGGTATTTGTAAAAATGACTGGCGATAATCTTAATTTATTGTTGAACCACATCGCATCTAAAGGGGGAGAAGGCATGAGTGGCATTTCTTTTGGTATCAAAGATCGAAAGGCTGTTCAGGTCATGGTTCAGGGCAAACCTTTAGACCCGGGTAAAATTTATGTGCTGGCGGTTTCCGATTATCTTGCTAATGGCGGCGGCGGTCTCGAATTGCTTAAAAATGTAATTTGGCGAAAAGATACACCAATACTCATAAGAGATATAATTATGGTTTACGTGCGTAAACAAACGCTTGCAGGGCATAATTTAATTGTTAAAACCGATAACAGAATTTATAATGTGGAATAGACGAAAATTTATTTCTTCGGTGGGATTAGGAGCATCCACAGTTATGTTTGCAGGAAATAGTGCTTTAGCAGACAAAAAATACGAAAAACTCACCATTCTCCATACCAATGATGTGCATTCAAATATTGAACCATTTCCGTTCGATCATCCCACACTGGGTGGATTAGGTGGTTTTGAACGACGGGCTGTATTGGTCGATCGCATCAGACAACAAAACCATAACGTTATTTTGCTCGATGCCGGCGATCTTTTTCAGGGTACGCCGTTCTTTAATTTTTTTAAAGGCGCGCTCGAAGTATCACTGATGAACCGATTAGGTTACGATGCAAGCACCCTTGGTAACCACGAATTTGATTTAGGTACCGATAACCTCATTGCTCAGTTTTCCAAACTCAATTATCCCGTACTTTGTTGTAACTACACCATTGCCGAAACCCGCTGGTCCAAAATATTAAAACCATATACTATTATCGAGCGTAATGGCTTTAAAATTGGGATCATAGGCGTTTGTATTAATCCAAAGGGCTTAATCGATCCCGGAAATTTTGCAGGGATTACTTACCAACCTTATACCGAACCGGTAAATAAATTAGCTGCAATGTTGAAGCAGAAAATGCATTGCAACGTGGTGATTGCACTCACGCATATTGGTATTCAGGACGATAAAAAGCTGGCGGCCGAATCGAAAAATGTAGATGTTATTTTGGGCGGCCACAGTCATACGTTTTTGGATGAACCGCTGTTCGTTAATAATGCCGAAAGTAAGCCGGTACTGATTGGTCAGGCCGGTTTTGGTGGCGCATACCTCGGTCAGGTCGATGTGGTTAAAACATCCGATGGCTGCTTCGTATCGCAGGTATTATGTCATAAATAAACTTGATTATCGAACAGCATTGAGCCGCGCTTCTTCGCGGTCGCGTCGTTTGCCGGCATAGTACACCAAATAAGCAATAGCGGCAAATAGCAAGCCCAATAGTGCTTTTGTACCATTAATTAGCCATAACTGCTTGGTAAGTTCCTTTTTCTGAATCACATCTGTAGTTGCTGCAATTTGCTCGCGCAGGCCGGCACTGGTAAATTGTTTAATGATTGAACCATTGTCTAAAGTCCAACCGTTGCCCGATATAAACGAATTGAATGCACCAGCCCAGTCGTTGTTGGCCGGGCTGAGTAATGCCCCGATAAATACCGATATAAGCAAAACCGGTGTCACATAGGCGAGTATAAACTTATAAATACCCGGAAGTTTAATGTCGGCACCACGGTTCAGTTCTTCCCAGCCATTGTTAATGCCAAATACCCAGGCGAAAAGTATAATTTCGGCCAAGGCAAAAACAAACAACGAAACTGTACCGGTCCAGTAATCATACTGGTCGAATACACCGTAGTTAAAATAAAGTACTGTGGGCATACCTAAGAGCAATATAAGTAAACCGAATGCATAGGCCGATCTTTTTTCATTCCAGTTAAATTCGTCCTGCATAAAACTGGTGCAAGGTTTGCCCATCGCCAGCGACGAGGTAATACCTGCAAAAAAAAGCAAACCAAACCACATAACCCCGGCAATGGTAGCAATAAGTGGTGCCCATTGGTTCAGCAGATAGGGCATTATTTTAAATCCAAGAGCCAGACCTCCTAAATTGGCCAGCTCTTTCACCTTGTCAATACCCAAATATCCTACCGAAATTGGAATAATAATCGCTGCACCAATCACCACTTCCACAAATTCGTTCATCCAACCGGCCGACATGCTGTTGAGTGCGATATCGTCTTCTTTATGTACAAATGATGCGTAGCACTGTATCGATCCCATGCCTACCGACAGGGTAAAAAATATTTGGCCTGCTGCCGCTAACCACACTTTCGGATTCCATATCGACGAGTAATCGGGTGTCCATAAAAAGTTGAGCCCCATTGTCCCCGAATTTATGGCGCCATTTATTCCGGGTTCGAGCGTAGTGGCCTTTATGGCCAGAAATATTCCGAATAGTATTAACAAAGGCATCCCGATTTTAGCTACTTTTTCGATTCCTTTCAGGCCGTGCGAAAGAATGTAGATGTTTATCGCAAGACAAATCAGATAAAATACAATCGCTTCGTAGGGTATCAGTGTTGCCTTATCGAGGCTGATATAGTCGTTAAATACCTGCTCTACACCCGATTGCGATAAGCCATGAAAAGTCCCTATGACCGAATGAAAAACATACGCCAGGGTCCACGACTCCATAAAACAGTAATAGGCTGCAATACCGATATTGCTGAACAGCCCGAAAACGCCGATGTATTTCCATATTTTATATCGGTGTAAACTGTTGAGCATAAATGGGGTAGAGTGATTTCCCTCGCGACCACCCAAGCGACCAATAGACCATTCAACAAACAGCAACGGAATACCCATGAGTAAAAAACATGTAAGATAAGGAATAATGAATGAGCCACCCCCGTTTTGTATCGCTTGAACCGGAAACCTTAGAAAGTTGCCAAAACCCACTGCATTGCCTGCCATAGCCAAAACCAGACCTACACGACTCCATGTTTGAGCTCCTTCGTTTTGTGTGGTTTTTTTTGCAAATAAAACTTTTACAAAAAAGAATACACAAACCAATGACACAATCGCAATGGTAACAAAAAAAAATATACTGGCCGTTGTATTCATAATTATTTGTTTTCTGAAATGATATTCCTTTTGAATTAATTTGTTGTAAACATCACAATGTTATAAATTGTAATATACTGCGAAAATATAGCTATTTTTTCGAAGAAAAAACTTCCAATTTGTTTTATTTCATCGTTTTTTGCAGTAAATCCGATATTTCTTAATTAAGGTCTGCTCAAACAGGAATATTATTCTTGCAATTTATAATTGCAAATTATTTTTTAACGAATATTTTTTTTGTATCTTAGAATCAGATTAAAAACTTAATGATTATGGGTAATTTACTTTTGCATTACATGGATAGCCGGTATGAAAATGCTCTGGCAAAACCTAAGGAACCGGGACCGGTTATTACCATATCGCGCGAATGTGGTTGTGATGGTATTCGTATTGCAGAAATGTTGGTAGCAAAAATTAATTCACTCAAAGCACAAAGTGCTAAAGAGTGGAAATGGACCAGTAAAGAGATATTAAATCTGGCATCGGAGGAACTAAAGATACACCCGGAACTGCTCGATGCACGTATGGGATCTAAAGAAATGGGCTTTTTGGACGAATTAGTGGCTTCGTTTACAGATAAGTACTATGTACATAATCAGCGGATCAGGCGGGTAATTGAGGAGGTGATTCGTAATTTTGCGGTTCAGGGTCATACTGTGATTATTGGGCGTGGTAGTGGTTATATTGCACACGATATTCCCAAGTCGTTTCATGTTAAGCTTGTGGCACCGTTTTCGTATCGTGCTGCCCGTATTGCCGAAAAGCATAATCTTACGCTTACCGAAGGGCAAAAATACGTTGAAAAAATTGACAAACAACGCGATAAGTTTCGTCAGTCATTCGGTCCGAAAAACGACTTGATGCCATATAGTATCGCACTTAATTGCGAATCGTTGTTTAATAACGAAATTGTAGATCTTATCTATCAAGGCGCACAACTAAGAGGTTTGTTTTAATAAAAACATACTGGCTACTAACTATTTAAACAACAAAAACCCGGATGTAAAATTCCGGGTTTTTTTAGTGTTTAATAATTCCTTAAACTTCGTTATGGGAAATGGATATGAGCTGATAGATCCTACATCCAAAATCCAAAACCTAACAGCCTACATCAGCCAATTGTTAGTATTCTACCAATACTTTTATTTTATTTCGTTGCACATCTACCAATCCATTTCCAAGGTTTAAGTTCCATACATAGCCTGTACTGTCTTTAATTTTGGCATTGCCCGGTTCAATGGTCGAAATAAATGGTGCATGGTTCTTTAGAATCTCAAAGATGCCATCGGTGCCTTTGAACTTTGCCGAAATGATTTCGCCTGCAAATATCGTTTTTTCGGGTGTAAGAATTTCTAAAAACATGGTGCTCCTTTATTTGCTGTTATTGTGCTTCGGCCAACAGGCGTTCACCCTTTTCAATAGCTTCTTCAATGGTTCCAACCATGTTAAAGGCCGTTTCGGGATATTTGTCTGTTGCGCCGTCCATAATGGCATTAAAGCCTTTTATTGTATCTTCTATCGAAACCCATACGCCTTTCATGCCGGTAAATGCTTCGGCTACATGGAACGGCTGCGACAAAAAGCGTTGTACACGACGGGCACGGTGTACAATCAGTTTATCCGATTCCAATATCCTGAAGTTCTTTATAGCGTTGTAACAATTCAATGACTTTATGTGCAGTACTGTAATGTGCGTGCCCTACATCTTCGGGGTTTAAAATACGCGACGTAGAGGCCAACGGGTCCACAGCGGGATAGATACCCAACTCCGAAATTTTACGGTTAAGCACCGTTGTTGCATCCAAGTGTGCAAACGTGGTGGCCGGTGCCGGGTCGGTTAAGTCGTCGGCCGGAACATATACGGCCTGAACCGAAGTAATAGAACCATGTTTGGTGGATGTAATGCGCTCTTGCATCAGGCCCATTTCGCTGGCCAGCGTGGGCTGATAACCCACTGCCGATGGCATACGACCTAAAAGTGCCGACACCTCAGATCCGGCTTGCGTAAAACGGAAGATGTTATCCACAAAAAAGAGAATATCGTTGCCCTTGCCTTTTTTATCA
>QKHT01000153.1 GCA_003249935.1 Bacteroidota bacterium | reverse complement strand
GCAATTGGCCGACAAGCTTATTCACATTCCCGATCAGGATACCAACGACCTTACCAAGGCCGTAAACTATTGTTTAAGCCGCCAAATCTCCTCGGTTATAATACTGGGTGCTACCGGTCAGCGCGAAGACCATACCTTGGGCAATATCGGGTTGGTAGCCGAATATGCCGAAAAACTGGATGTGGTTTTGGTTACCGATTATGGATATATGTACAGCATTACGGGTAAATCGGTTGTCGCTTCTTTCCCCGGCCAACAGGTGTCGTTGTTTGCCATGAACCCAGGTACGCCCGTTTCGTCCAAATATCTTAAATATCCTTTAGAGGGTATGAAATTGCCCAAATGGTGGAATGGCACACTCAACGAGTGCACCAACGACTGGTTCGAACTTGATATTCCCGATGCCGAACAACTATTAGTGTACCTTGTATTTTAAAAAGAAATTATTTTATCTCAGCTTAAAACCTATATGAAAAAGGCCCGGCAATTTTGCCGGGCCTTTTTTTATAGCTTTCTCAGGGTGCATTTTGCATTTTTATCCTTTGAAATACAAAGGTTTTTGAAGCCGATAAAATCATTGTACTCTTCTACCGGGTAACAGCCTTTGTTGAGGCTAAAATAACGGCAAAAGATAATTCTGTTGCCTTCAACTTTAGTTTCTATATGGTATTCGCCATATTTTGTTTTAATCTCTTCTTTGGCAGGCGTGTTTTCGACCACGTAATCGACCGGAACAATAAACACTATCGAATCCTTTTCCGCTTCGTTGCGTCTTATGTATACATCAAACTTCCGTTTCGTAAAAGTTGAAATGGTTGTTTTTTCGGTTGAACCGAAGCCGAGTGGTAGCATGAATCTCGAACCCAAAGGTTGAAGATAGTTACGCTGGGTAAAAATTAAATTCTGAACAATAGCAGGACATCTATCGCGTTGTTCTGTAATTTCGAAATGGCCGAGTTCAATGGATGGGATATTCAGATTGTCGAGAACCGCCCGTTTTTTCTTTACCGGATCGTGAACCAGAAGCGGCTCCGATTGCTCGTAAAACAACCCTTTGCCTGCGATATTTACCGAAGCATTTACATCTTTCCCATCGGGCGTTATCGTTACTTCGGCCACAGTGGTTTTTATGTTTTCATTGCAATTGTAAGTTTTGGTTCGAACCAGTTTTCCGCCTGTTTCGGTAAGCAGAAGCACCGGCCGGTCATCCGTAAAAATGCCTGTATAGCCAAATGGCGAAGTCATGGAGGTGCATTCGAGCCACAAGGTATCGGCAGAAAAAGGCACGCAAAGAATAACATGGTTGAACCGGTCGTTCGGAAATGAAGGTTGAACTTCGGGGGCATCGGCACCCGCAGCCACCCAAGCACTGTACGATTTAATACCGATAACTTTGAGTAACGCCATCATGTAGTTAGTCAGTGCTTTACAGTCGCCATAGCGGTTCTCGTGAACCCATTGTGCAGAGAATGGCTGCAAACCACCAATACCCAATTGGATAGAAACATAACGCGACCGGTTTTGCATAAACGAATAACACGCTTTAATTTTGTCGTATTCGGTAGAAATAGTATCGGTAAGTTGGTGTATTTGCTGCACTACTTCGGCAGGTAATGCATCTTTGCCGGTAAGCAGATTGTAACCCCATTGCCCAAGCGATTGCCAACTGTTTGCACTACCTGCATAATCTTCGAAAGCAATATTCTGTGGTGTTACCCAAACCGTAGGCACCAAATTCGCAAACGGTTTGGTGTCGCTTTCGGCTCGAATAGCCGGCAAATTGGTTTCGTGCCACTCGTACATAGTGCCTTCGTATTTAAGTGTCTTGGTGAAGTTTCCTTTACCCAACGTTTCGTTAATTTGTACCGGCGATTCGTGTTCAGCCAAAACAATAAAGTCCGATTGCACAACCGATTGATTCCACGCTCTGTAGGCCGACCAGGTTGGGAAGATATAGTTCTTCTTGAACACTTTTTTGTAGCTGTATTCCACCGTAAATGGCACCGTGTAGTAATCGGGACTATAGCCCTTTATACGGCTTTCATCGAAAATAGCCCCATCCGAAATATTGCTGGCATCGATAATGTCCGATGCCGACAGCGATTTTATCTTTTTCCCATAGGCATCATATATTTTGCCTGTTACCGACAATATTTTCGAATACTTGTCGTAACCTTCTATAAAATAGCTTGCCGAAATACTGTTTTTATTGATGATTGTGATGGCGTACGAAACTTCTTGTTCCACGCCTTCGGCTTTAAACGTAAGTTGCTCGGTCCGGTAGCGTATCACAGTGGCGGCATCTTTTAACAAATCGGGAGCAATGGCCGAAACGCTGAAGTCCTGCTTTTCGGTAGCAAACAATTGGCCGGCAGCCAGCACAACTAATAAAAGTACTTTAAACTTTCTTCCTAAGTACAATCGATTCGGCATGTTTTTTCACTATTTGGTTAAATAATTCGCGAAAATTTGGATAATTTTCCGGAAGTATGGTGGTGCTGTTGACATTAAACTTGTAGGTAAACATGATTGAAACGTCATTTTTAGACACGTTATAGATAAATCCAACCGATCGGTCGGGTGTCATCATGCTGCTGTTTTCGGGTATCGACACTATTTCCATGTTTTCGGGAATGCGTATTGTCGCTACCACCATTTGTTCGCGAAGGGCTCCGAATTCTACCGGATACTCACGGTTGGGAATAGTGTATGGGTTTGATTTTACCTGTTTCCACAACAACGGATTGATATAGTATTCATCGCCGACCTGTGTCATGGGTTCAGCCGAAGTAAAGACAATGGTTTCGTTAACCGGTTTAGCCAAACTATCGGCATCGGTAATGGAATATTCCGAAATCTGTACATTACCAAGTTGTTTGGCGTACTCTTCTTTGTAGGCCTCTTCACTGTTAAAGGAATGGAATTGTTGCCGATAATCTGCCGCTGCATAATCTTGTGCCCGTTGGGTTACCGATGCTTTATAATTGCCGTTTTCCAATACCTCAATGTTATTTATAGTGGTGTATTTCTCCTTTTTTGCGGGTTTTAATTCAATCCATCCCAAACTATCTTTAGCCATTAACTGCCCGTGTACGTTAAAATTTTTTCGTGGCAATAAATTGTACGGCAGTGTATCGTCGGTGGCATCCAAATAGAGGGGTTCTCCGTTGACCACTGCGTAGGCAATGACGTGGTTGAGTTTATTTTCCGCCGGCTGAGAATAAGGCAAAAAGCCATTGTCGCGGGTGCTTAGCACAATCGGTTCGGCCACAAAACCCAAACGGCGTAATAGCAAAATGAGTGCAATATTTATGTCGCCACTCGAACCACTTTTGTCTTTGTAAACTTCGTTTAGCGAAGTGGCCGACGAATAGAGCGAATGGATTTTGTTCCATTTTATAATGTGAATACGGTCGAATGCCATGTTGAGCTTTTCCGCATCAGAGCTGGCATGCGATGTAATTTCGGTAGCCATATCTTTAATGAACCCGGGAGTAGATTCGAGGTTTCGGCCAAAAGATGTTTTGTCGTAAAGGAATTTACGTAACGAATTCCAGTCGCGGTTTATGGATAAATAATAGATACCGGGAATTGCAATATCGGTAATGTTAAATTCGACATGGGTTCGGAAATTTTCTGTTGTACTGATGTCTGGTTCGGCCCTGAAAGCGGGCACATCGGTAGCGGTCCACTTATTTTTATTGATCCAGTTTACTTTGGTATATCCGAAAAAGTTTTTGGTGTAGGTGATATATTGCGATGGTTCGATCTCTAATTCGCTGTAACTAACTGGTATAGAATACTGAAAAAACCACGATTCCGGCATTCCCACGAACTGGATTTCGAGATCGATAATTGAACCAACCTTTACATTGGGCATTGCGAAATTGCAATCGTAACGGTCGTTATAGGCACGTACTTCAAATATTTTGGTGCTTTCGAGTTTTGTTTTTTCTATTTTTCCGTTGGCCAAATTAAATGTATAGCCCCGAATATCACTTTTCTTACAATTTCTAATCTTTTGATCGGCATAGCTAAACCCCTCATTCGAAAGTATTTTAATGCGTTTGTGTATAAACGTCATATACCTGTTAGCATCGAAATAGCCAATTTCGGACAGTATAACCGCCGATGCGGTTGAATCGGGTTCATACACTGTCATTTCTAAATCGCTAAGAGAAACGGTGCCGAATTTTATATTTTCGGCTTTAACTATGGCCATTGCCAACAACAGGGTTAAAACCACCCCGGATTTTAAATACAGATTCATGCAATAATATGTTTTGTTCAGTGCAAATTGCCTGACGAAAGTAAAAACATATTTTAAAATAACAAGGGCTTTATGTTAATTTGTATTCTTTCTAATTTTGGAATCAATTAATTGGTGTAAGTAATAAACTCAATAAATCGTTAGATTGCAGTTGCTCGATGTTTGACATAACTGAACAGGCTTATCTGTGTAATTTATATAAATTCACGTTGTTATGTAATGTTCTTAAATAAAAGTACAATAAGCGTTTAACGAACCATTGAATAAAAGAAATCCGGTTTAAGTGGTAAACCGGACATTCTAATGTTGTTGATTATGGGGTTATTAGCCCTTGCGATTTTAACCAAAGTTGTAGCAACGGATACCATATTTTTACAATTTCGGGGGTTGAACCACCGAAACCATGTCCGCCCTCGGGGATGAGGTTTAGTTGCGCTTTTACCCCATTTTTGGTAAGTGCTTTGAAATACCGGATACTGTTTTCGAATGGTACAGCCTGATCGTTAGCCGCATGAAGCAAAAATGCCGGAGGCGTGTTTTTATCTGCTTGCTCATCGCACGAGAAGGCCTTTTTGATCTCAACGGTGGCCCCGGCACTTAACAGATTTTTTTGCGAT
>QKHT01000128.1 GCA_003249935.1 Bacteroidota bacterium | reverse complement strand
AAAATAAACATGCTATTTTTGAATTACAAAATTATTGTTCAATGCGACATGTTAATAATACATAATTCATGTCAACTTAAATACACTTTAATTCATCAACGCATTTAAAAGCTATTTTTAATATTTTAAGTTTCTAATCATGAAGTCTAAAGCAATTCTCTTATTTCTCTTTTTAAGTATGCTGATTGGCACTGCCAAAGCCTGTGAAATTACGCTTGGTGTCGAAAGCCAAACAAAAGAATCATATAATACAGGTGATGAGATAATTATAAAAGTTGAAGTCGTGTTTTCACACCGAGCTTGTCCGGTTGCAATTAAGGATACAAAATTCACTTTCGACGGGGCAAAATTTCTGGGTGCCACAGAATGGAAAGAGGTGAAGGCCGGGTCATATACCCGAAAAGTTAAATTAAAAGTAGAGCAGGATGGAAAGCAGGAAATAAAACTCACAGCTAAAAGGACATGTGAAAAAGACGGAGGTTTCGCTTCGATCAAACTAAAAAAACAAAACTAATTGAATTTGTCGAACAATGTTTAATACATTTCCCCGAACACGCACGCTTCTTACACTGACATTTTTTATCTCCTTATTGTGTGTAGGTGCATGGGCTAAAACTACACCAGCATTTAACCCCGAAGCCAATTGTGCATATTATGCCGATTGCACCGGTGCAGCGCAACGGGGCGATTTAAACAATGCATTATTGGCAAAAATGGCCGGCATTCTTGTAATTATCGCGCTGGGCACCCTCTACTATTACAATAAAAAGAAGCAAGTTATACCCCTTATAATTGGTGGCAGCCTTTCGGTGGTTGTAGTCGGAGCAACATTACTGCCCTATTACATTCAACCCACCGATAAGGAACGGCCTTGCGAAACCGTTGTTTCAACCGTATGCTTTAAGGCAGACACAACTAAAGCCGATGAGTTTGTTTCGACATCTGCCGATTTTAAGCAAGAAAATGTGGATGTGGTCGGGTTTATTAAACAGGAAGTGGCAATTCAAAACATTGATACGTTTAAAGCTGACCCTCTGGCCTCTGGTACTACCCAAACACCTTCGGGTTCTGATGAATTTTCGGCCACTTCTGATGAGTTCAGTTCAAATGATTCCGGCTCCGAAGCAAAAAATGAAGCAGGAACGAATGATGAATTTACACAATCGGCCGATATAGTTAACGGTTCAACCCAAACATTGAATGAACCGAAAGGTGCAATATCTACCGAAAACAACTCCAATAGTGAGAAAGGAGCGTCGTTTGAATGGGTTCGTAAGAATGAATATGGTTTACTTTACCAACTCATCGTTATTTTTATTTTAGTAGCCCTTATCGGTCTGCTGATTCGATATGCATGGTTCAGAAATCTGAGAGGATATTTCTTATTGGTATCGGTAGTTTACCTTGGTTTTGTAAAAGGTGGGTGCCCGTGCATGATTATGAGTTTGCAAAATGTCATGTTGTTTATTTTTGGTCACGACGTATCGTTTGTTGCCATGCTTTGGTTTTTGGGATTAATTCCACTCACCTTTTTCTTCGGAAAAATATGGTGTGGCTGGCTATGCCATTTGGGGGCACTACAGGAATTGATATTTTTGCCGGAAAAAATAGACGTTTTAAAAACGAAAAAGGCACAGCAATGGCTTCGCGGCATTCGTATCTTTTTCTTTGTTGCGCTGATTTTTCAGGTAGCCATAACGCAAACAAACTTCTATGTAAGGATCGACCCTTTTAAAGTAGCTTTCAACCTGTTTTCGTCGAATACCACCGGTTATGTTTTATTGGTACTCTTGCTTTTGAGCTCGGTGCTGGTCTACCGACCATTTTGCAGATCGGTTTGCCCGGTAGGGCTTATTTTGGGTTGGGTAGCCAAAATTCCTCACGCGCAAACCATAACCAAGGAACTTTCGTGTATACATTGTGTGACTTGCAGCAAACATTGTTTACAACATTCGATGATTTACGAACAGAAAACAAGCTACTTATCAGAACAAGATTGCTTGTTTTGCGGAAAATGTATGGGGACCTGCAAGAAAAAATCATTAAACATAAAAAAAAGAGCTATAAAATGAAAAAACTCATCGCGGTAACAGCCATAATAATGGCTGCAACCAATGCATTTGGTCAGTGGGAATGCCGAAGCAAACTTGCTTCTTCGTTGCGCCCTATTGGCACATCAAATTTTTCTTGGGGAAATGAACTCACCACTTCATCTGGGTATCTTACGGATAATTTCATCCATAACACCATGATATTCGGAGGGTTGGACTATACGAATAACCGCCATACCTTTTTTGTAGAAGGTGGATTTAAGTTTTGGTCGTTGACCGAATATAACGCCATTATGCCCGAAGACACCGTTAAATTTTCGAGTTCAACACAGCGTTTAGGACTGCGTGAAGCATTCTACCAATACAGTGGAAACAACAGCAAATTGATGGTAGGTCTTCACTCTGCAACATTAAAAGACCACTATCTGTTGAATGAGCGGATATTAGGTGTAAATTACAACATCGACTTGGGTAAGTTTAATGTGGCGGTAACAGGCGGTTCCGTTACACGCGATTTTGCACGAAATGGCTCATTTTGCAGCGTAAGGTACCTGTACGATATTTTTGATGGCAGACCCCTTCCTGAACTGGGTTATACTTTTGGTAAAACAAACATGGTGTCCACAACACTGGTATATAATCCACACAAAGCAACTACAAATCAGAGTGTTTCAGGTGATGAGTTTGCTGCTGATGATTTTTCGACTGAACCGCAAACGGAAGTAACAAATCGTTATATCTCGCTTGAGTCGGTTGGTGCAGTCGCCTATCACGAAATTTTCGATTTACCTAACACAATCGATGCTTCACTTTTTGGTGTTTTTTCGTCCATTAAACTTTGGGGTGGTTTAATTTTTGAACCGGAAGTCCTCTACCAGGCAAACAAGGATAACAGAGCCTTAATATACTCTCTCGCCCTATCGAAAGATTTCATCTTAAACAACAACCATAAAATCAATTTCGAAGGAAAATATCTGGGACTAAGCTCCATCGACTCCATGGCAGTTCCACGCAACTCATTCAGCAATTTGTTTATTGGCGAAGTGATTCGCTTGGACGCCATCGACATTCCCTTATTTCAGTTAAGCTGTAAATATACCATTCCATCCATCAAAGGACATTTAAAAATCCAAACGGTGGCCAATACGCTCAATAAGAGTCCGCGCGACGAGTATCGCAACGAATTTAGGGAAACCGACATCGAAATTGGCAAAACATTTTTTAAGAAAATGCTTATAAATGCCCAATTCGGCCTGATTGAAAGCAACTTACTGGACAATAAAAAATACCTGGCACGCGCCGAAATTCGTTACAATTTTTAAAAATTTTGAGTTCATGAAAAACGAACAATATAACCGACGAGCATTCTTAACCAAATCGGCCAAATTAATGGGAGTAGCCGGTGTATTACTAGCAGGAGGTTCATTGATTTCATGCGAAGAGAGCATGTACAAATCGTATGTGGTAGACAAAAGCAAATGTACATCGTGTAATCGGTGCAACTATGTTTGCCGCTACGGTGCGGTAAGTTTGGTTCAGGTCTATAATACAGAAGGCACTGAAATCATAAGTTCATCGGCTTATGTCGATCAGAAATTGTGCTACAAATGTGGCAAATGTATCGATGTATGCCCAGAAAAAGCAATTTCTTTTATCTAATTCACGGCAGTAAATGCAAAGTTGGTTCATCAAAAAACACAGTGCCATTTTGTCCCGCATATTTGTCTGCCTGACAGTTTTTATGGTGACACAGGACAACCTTTATGCTCAAATTGACTTTAAGATAGAAAAGGGAATGAAACCAGCCTACGCCATAGGCGATACAGTGGTATTGCTGGTAAAGGTAAAAGTAAATCCAAAAACCTGTACCGATGGCATGTCGCGCACAAAGAACTTTTTATCGGGACTCAAAATTACAGAAAAAGGAAACTGGCAAGAGACCATAAAAGGGGTATGGCTGAACCGATATCGTCTGGTTACCGAATCTAATAAGAAAGGTATGGGGCAATTTACGATATCCCGCCGAACAGATAAAGACAACCTTGTAAAGTCGATTCAATTTCAATTTGTGCCCATGGGCAATCATTAATTTCACAATAAAAGATGTTTCAAAAAAAAGATCGCTCAAAAAAAGAAGATGCTCGGAATTATAATAGATGGGCGAAAATAGTGATAATAGGTTCTTTGGCTCTGCTTATCATCGATTTTATCTATTCGCAATACATGGGCATAAATTATACCACGCGCGACCGTTGTGTGATCTATAGTTTCCTGCCTCGTTGGGCTTTTTTGATTTATGAATATCTTTTCGAACTTTTTATTGTGGTATTAATGGGCGTATTTGTGGGGATTTTGCTTGAGGAGCACGCCAATAAACTAAAGCGCTTCTTTCCTAAAAATCAGGCCCTCGCTTTTCTATACGCCTCTATAATACCGGTATGTTCGTGTGGGGTAATTCCCGTGATCGAAACAATGAAACAGCGGGTTTCACTAAAGGTTATCATTACATTTGTAATTGCTGCCCCGTTACTTAACCCCTTCATAATTATTATGTCTGTTACTGTTTTGGGCCTCAAATATGCCTTATTGCGGATAATATCGTCCTTTATTCTGGCGATTGGTGTAGGCATATTGGTTGAACTGGCTTCAAAATTGCTAAAAGAAAATATAGTAGGAAAATATAATGCCTGCGACAATGGATGCAACTTTTTTTATGGCGATGTATTTGGTAAAACACTGAAAATGACCATAAAACTGGCACCTTATATCGTGGTGGCAGGCGCTACAGCGCTTCTTTTTGAGGTTTTTAACCCGAAACAGGCACTCGATGGGTTCAGCTTTAGCAATCAGTGGTTATCGTACGGACTCATGGAACTCATAGGCATCCCTGTATATATTTGTAACGGTGCCGATATTCTGTTTTTAAAACCCATGCTTTCATTTACCGATTTATCCATGGGAGCAGCCATGATTTTTTCAATGACCTCTTCGGCAATTTGTATTTCGTCTATTGTCATGCTCGCGAAGTTTATCGGCAAAAAACTAACCGCCGTTTTAATAGGTTCAGTACTTTTAATCACCATGATGTTAGGTTTTTTCATAGATTTATTTTTATAAAACCTCTCAAAGTTCAGTAATATATTTTTTTGCCGGATTTATTTTACTTCCTCTCTCTTTCATTTCATCTACATTACAGCCTTTTAAGGTAGTATCTATTTCATCGAATTGTCATTTATTTGGCTTTTCGGCATACTTGTTATTTCGATTGGTTTTAAATACTTTTGTTTTCGGTAATAAACAAAAGAATTAAACACATGTCAATTTTAAACTCGCTGATATCATTAGTTAATCTGCGCAGGTTGAGCCACATCGAAGAATTTAAATATAACCCGGTTGAGGTTCAGACAAAACAACTAAAAAAACTGATCAGCAAGGCAGAAGAGACTGTATTCGGAAAAAAATACAACTTTAATAAAATTGACACCATTGCCGATTTTCAGGCACGGGTTCCCTTACACTATTACGACGACCTTAAACCCTGGATTTCGAGGATGATAAGTGGCGAACCCGATGTGCTTTGGCCCGAAAATGTGGAGTGGTTTGCAAAATCGTCGGGAACCACAAGCGACAAAAGCAAATTCCTGCCCGTGAGTTACGAATCGCTCGAAGATTGCCACTTTCGGGCAGCACGCGATGTTTTTGTTTTTTACACCGAAAACTACCCCGACTCCAAAATATATGGTGGTAAAATACTTACGCTTGGCGGCAGTCACGAGGTAAGCAACCTGAGTCCTAAATCGCAGGTGGGCGATCTTTCGGCTATTCTTATTCGAAATGTACCATTTTTGGCCGATTTACGTCGTACCCCCGATGCTTCGGTGGCTTTAATTGGTGAATTCGAAAAAAAAATAGAAAAAATTGCCGAGCAATCGGTAAAAGAAAATGTTACCTCAATTGTAGGTGTTCCATCCTGGAATCTGGTACTTTTACGCCACATACTTAAATATACCGGAAAGAACCATATTTTGGAAGTATGGCCTAATCTGGAGCTATTTGTGCATGGGGGAATCAGTTTCGAACCATACCGTGAGCAATTCCGAAAACTCATTCCAAGCAATTCGATGCGCTATGTAGAAACATATAATGCTTCGGAAGGATTTTTTGCTATTCAGGACGATATTAACGATACCGGTATGCTGCTTATGCTAGACTATGGTATTTTTTATGAATTCATACCGGTAGACCAATTGGAGCGCGAAAACCCGCAAGTGTTTACAGTTGAAAATGTAGAAAAAGGACGAAACTACGCGATGGTCATTACCACCAACAGTGGATTGTGGCGTTATATTATCGGCGATACCGTTCAGTTTACCTCACTTTACCCTCATAAGATCAAGATTTCGGGTCGAACCAAACATTATATCAATGCGTTTGGCGAAGAACTTATTATCGACAATGCCGAAAAAGCCATGGCAGAAGCATGTCTGGCAACGGGTGCACTGGTTCGCGAGTATACAGCCGCTCCGGTATATATGACCGACCAAAGCAAAGGAAAACATCAATGGATTATAGAGTTCGAGAAGCTTCCGGTAGATGCCGAAGCATTTGCAGAAATACTCGACAAAGCACTTCAGGCAGCCAATTCCGATTACGAGGCCAAGCGACACCATAGTGTTACACTCGACCGATTACAACTGATTCCGGCCAAACCCGGCTTGTTTATGCTTTGGATGAAACAACGCGGAAAACTGGGCGGACAAAATAAAGTACCTCGCCTTTCGAACTCACGCTGTTATGTCGACGAACTTGTGGCAATAAATAATACATTATAAAGCCAAATATTATGCATATAGCCATTGCAGGAAATATCGGTGCCGGTAAAACCACACTTACCAGGCTTTTAGCCCGCCATTATGGCTGGACCCCCCATTTCGAAGATGTGGAAGACAACCCTTATCTCGACGACTTTTACGAGGACATGAAACGTTGGTCGTTTAACCTGCAAATCTATTTTCTTAAAAACCGCTTGAGCCAGATCCTCGACATCAGGGCATCGGGTCAGGATGTAATTCAGGACAGAACCATTTTTGAAGATGCACGCATTTTTGCACCCAACCTTTACGATATGGGTCTCATGTCGCGGCGCGATTTCGAAAACTACGACTCGTTGTTCGAGCAATTGGCCAAGCTGGTTCAGGCCCCCGATTTACTTATTTACCTGCGATCGTCGGTGCCCAACCTCGTAAACAAAATACAAAAACGAGGCAGGCAATTCGAAGCATCCATACGCATCGACTACCTTAAAAGCCTCAACGAACGATACGAAAACTGGATAATGACCTACAATGGCGGTAAAATGCTCACTATCGACGTAGATTTAATGAACTTTGAAGATAACCCCGAAGATTTAAGATCAATAATAAACAAAATTGATGCAACGCTTCACGGGCTCTTTTAACACACAATGATGAATAAACTTACAATTATTAAAGTAGGCGGAAAAATAGTTGAAGACCGCCAGCGTTTACAGGCATTACTCAACGATTTTGCCGCCATTGAAGGACACAAAGCCATTGTGCATGGCGGAGGAAAAATGGCCACAACCATTGGCGACAAGATGGGTATCGAAAGCAAATATGTGGACGGCCGCCGAATTACCGACAGCGAAACGCTCGATGTGGTAGTCATGGTTTATGGCGGCCTGGTTAATAAAAACCTCGTCGCCGGATTACAAGCCCGTGGTGTCAATGCCCTTGGACTTACCGGTGCCGATCTTAATATTATCGAAGCCGAAAAACGCCCTGTAAAAACCGTAGATTACGGTTTTGCCGGCGATGTTAAAAAGGTAAATGCCCATATTCTGGCTACTCTTATTGCACAAAATGTAGTACCTGTATTTGCTCCGCTTACACACAACCAACAAGGTCAAATGCTTAACACCAATGCCGATACCATTGCTTCGGAAGTAGCAAAAGCACTAAGTGCACATTTTGATGTAAGCCTCATTTATTGCTTCGAAAAAGCAGGTGTACTGTTAAACGAAAACGACGACCACAGCGTAATTCCACATTTAGACCGAACCGCTTACGAAGCGTATAAAGCCGATAGAATTATCCATTCGGGTATGATTCCGAAACTCGACAACGCCTTCGAAGCCATTGAGGCCGGTGTAAAAGAGGTAATTATAAAAATGGCCGAAAATTTAGGCAACCAAACCGGCACCACCATCCGATGAAAGATTTAGCAAAGCATGCCATTGAACTCCTGAGCGGGCTAATTGAAATACCTTCACTTAGCCGCAACGAAGAAGCCGCCACCGATTTTTTCCAAAGCGAAATGGCGCGTATGGGGTACACTCCCGAACGCACAGGCCACAACCTCGTTCTACGTTCACCCGGGTTCAACCCCGATAAACCCACCTTATTGCTTAACTCGCATATCGACACGGTAAAACCATCGGCATCCTATACCCGTAATCCGCACAAAGCAACCATCGAAGATGGAAAACTCTACGGATTAGGCAGTAATGATGCCGGAGGGTCGCTGGTATCGCTATTTGCAACCTTCTGCCACCTCTCTTCATGCCCCCAACCTTACAACTTAGTCTATGTGGCATCGGCCGAAGAAGAAGTATCGGGCAGGAATGGTATCGAATTAGTGTTTCCAACATTAGGCCCCGTAGATTTTGCAATTGTGGGTGAACCGACTAAGATGCAGATGGCCATTGCCGAAAAGGGGCTTATGGTACTCGACTGTACCGCCAAAGGCAAAACCGGCCACGCCGCCCGAAACGAAGGCCTCAACGCCATTTACGAGGCTATAGATGACATTGCATGGCTCAAATCGTACCGTTTTCCACAAACTTCGGAGCTGCTTGGCGACATAAAAATGAGTGTAACCCTTATTAATGCAGGCACCCAACACAACGTGGTGCCCGAAAAATGCGAATTTGTGGTAGATGTACGTACAAACGAAAAATATAGCAATACCGAAGTACTCGAAATAATAAAATCAAATATCAAAAGTGATGTGAACGCACGATCAACACGGATTAATTCGTCGTTTACACCATTTAATCATCCAATTATAAGGCGCGGACAGGAACTTGGATTAACTCATTACGGTTCGCCCACAACAAGCGACCAGGCTCTTATTCCGCGACCATCAATAAAAATTGGTCCCGGCGACTCGGCACGATCGCACAGTGCCGACGAATACATTTATGTACACGAAATAGAGGAAGGTATCGATACTTACATCCGCTTACTCGATGGACTATTGTTATAACTTTAAACCAAACATGACTTTCGTTATTCGGTTCAACCGGAAGTTACCATATATTCGTCGAAAAATAACAACATGAATCGGTTATTTATTATAAATCCGGGCAGCACATCGACCAAAATAGCCATTTACAACGATTTGCAATGCGTTTCGGTTGTTAACCTATCGCATCCCGACAGGCCCGACAATCAGGAAGACGATTTTGTTTACCGCATAAAACACATTAAGGCATTATTTGGGCTGAACCCCGATTTTGCACCGCCGTTCGATGCCATAGTGGGCCGGGGCGGGCTATTGCTTCCGCTACAATCGGGTGTGTATGCCATAAACGACATTATGCGCGACCACCTTCGCAAGGGCATTAGCGGGCGACATGCCTCTAACCTTGGCGGACTTTTGGCGCACGAAATTGCCGCCGAAAGTAACCATTGCCCGGCATTTATTGTTAATCCGGTAGTGGTCGACGAACTTACACCCAGTGCCCGCGTGGCCGGCCATCCCTTGTTTATTCGAAAAAGTATTTTTCATGCGCTGAACCATAAATCGGTGGCTATGCGGTATGCCCGTGAAACGGGATTGAAATATGAAAAAATGAATTTAATTGTCGCCCATTTGGGCGGTGGTATAACGGTAGCCGCACACAAAAAAGGACGTATTGTGGATGTAAACAACGGCATGAATGGCTACGGACCTCTATCGCCCGAACGCGCAGGCACTCTCGGTGCTGGCGAACTGGTTTCGTTATGCTTTTCGGGCAAATACACGCAAAAAGAGATTCAGAATATGCTGATTGGTCGAGGGGGAATTAATGCCTACACCGGCCTTTCTAACATGCAACTTGTTGAAGAAAAAGCCGTGGCCGGCGACAAACAATGCACCATACTTTTAGAAGCGATGGTTCAGTCTATTGCCCGAAACATCGGTGCCATGGCGTGTGGCATTGGTGAACATCCTGATGCCATTATTCTTACAGGTGGAATTGCTCATTCGGCATACATCACCGGGCGGATCATTAAAAGTGTAGGTTTTTTGGCTCCGGTTAAGATCTATCCCGGCGAGGACGAAATGTATGCCCTTGCCGAAGGGGCCTTCAGCGTGCTCAACGGTACCGAAATGGCTAAAAACTATCCCGAGGTTTAATAAACACCATATTATTTGATTGCGGCGGCGTTGTATTATTCCATTACATCGCCGCCGTAATGCATTACGGAGGCATTGTCAAGCTTAACAGAGGCATTGTGAACGTTAAAATCGCCGTTGTGATCGTTGACGGAGGCATTGTGAACGTTGAAATCGCCGTTGTGAACGTTGACGGAGGCGATTTGAATGTTTTTTGGGTAGAATTTCAACGATAAAAACAGTGGTTCAGTCGCACAATACGTACAAATCGGAACGCGGATTGATGAGTAAAACCGGCATACGTGTTTTACGTAAAATATGAAATTCCTTGGGGCCGAATAAATCGTCGTCGAGGCTATACGTGCGTGAGGCCGAAATAACGGTGATGGTTCCCGGCCCGGCATTTCTTGCGATATCAGCTTCAATTTTAAGACTTCTTTTTTTCGAAGCGGCAACTTTGTAAAGAACCTCGGAGTTACTAAGCATTTCGGTAAGAAAACGGACATTTTTTTGAGCACGCCGGCCAAAATCGGCCGGTTGATACACTACAACTTCGGCATTGAAGTGTTTTGCCATCCAAATACTCCAGGGTGCTTTTTCTTTTTCTTCGTTTAAAAAGGTAACCGGCACACTGATTTCAGTAATTTTTTGGTCAAAATCACTGCCAATAAACAGGTATGGCACCCTCAGGTGACCGGTGTTTCGTAAGATATGAGCCAAACGCCCACGATACCACCAGTGCGTTTGCGGTTCAACCAAAAACACAAAAAGTACAGGTTCGAACCCATTGTTATTAATCAATGTTTCAATATGCGGGTTGGCAAAATCACCATTTACGCACATAAAGCCGGATTCGCTGCCTGATGCCGTTAATAAAACCAATTGAAGAGAGGCACTTTGAGCTACATTATTCAGCACCTGTTTTATACAACCAATACCGGAGCATGTTTCTGAAACAATAACAATACATCGTTTTAATTCCATGCAATAAATAATTTATGCAGGGAGTTTGGATTGAAGGTTTTTAAGCATCCAGCCCAGTGCCTCTTCCGATATATCGTTGGTTAGCTCCAGATAACAGGCTCCTACAAAATACCCATAATTGTTTTCATTTGACAGATAACTATTTTCGAGTGCTGTACGTGCAGCAATAAGTACATTTACATCGTCGATGTCCTGAACAGTCGTAATTTTGGATTCGGCTTTGTATTTTTGGTACAGTAGTGTTGTCTTTGCCAAACAGTTGTTATAATTCAATTGCCACTCGGTAATTGCTTTCACATTGTTAGCAAAAAAGAGCAATTCGGCTGCATTGGGATATACAATTCCATAATAAGTTTGCACGAGGATTAAGCCATCAGGAATACTTTTGATACGATTGAGTGCCTGAGCAATTTCGGTATAATGCCCGGGTACGTCCAATGGAGAAGCAATAAACAGCAACCGGTTATCGGCAAATACGGCATATGATTTTATCAGTTCAAAAATATTATCGAGATTTACACCAAATCCAAGGAGTTTAGTATAATCGTATTGCTGGCCGGTTGTTACATTATCGAAACCTTTTTTCAAATACAAATTGAACAAGGTTTCGGCATTAGAAATCCCCAACACTAAAACAAGATTTTGTTGTATTTTAGTTTTGTTAACCTCATACATACTCTGAAATGTACGGGAGTTATAAGTGGGTAAAACAGAAGTAACATAATTCGATATTTTTACAATATCATTCAGTGAACGACCTGCCTGAATTACAAAATTGAAATCGGTGCGTTGTTTAAAGTAAGCCAAATCCTGAAAGCCACTGGTTTTTTCGAGAATGGAATAATTGGCCTGAAACTTGCCTGTGGCAAAATTATCGCTGAAATTGGGCGAATACAAAAAAAGCTTCATACTGTTAAAGGCAAGATAAACCGGAATAATATTTCGGGACTTAAATTCGCCATAATTGGCCGCTGCGGTCTTCCATTTTGCAACATTAATGTCCAATTCGGCCTTAACTTTATTGTACCTTTCCCTAAGCGTGGCATCCTGTTCGTTCGTAACCAAATTATTTACATATATCTGCAAATAGCTCAAATGGTTATTGGTTTCGTTCAACAAATCCAGGTAAGTGCTGAATACAGACTTTACCACCGTAGAGTCTAATACCGAATTGTATGAACCGGCAGACTTAACCTGTCGGCCAATTTCGTACTGCAATTCGTTGTAAGTAGCGATTTGTGGTGTATAACCGGCTTCTTCTTTCTCGCAAGCCAAAAACAATGTCACAATAGACATTAATACCAAAATATTTTTCAACTTATGCATGATAATGTTCATTTTTGATGTTCAATAAAGCTTTTTTATGTGGCAATATGCGTTTAAAAAAACAAAAATAGCGTATTATTGCATGCACGGGTGCTTTATTTAAACTTTTGTGGCGTTAAAAAATTTTGGACATAATCACAAATCCCCTCTTCTATCGATGCAAACGGGTGGGTATAACCTGCGCTGCGCAATTTTGTAATGTCTGCTTCGGTAAAATACTGATATTTGTTTCGAATATTCACTGGTGTATCAATAAATGTAATCTTTTCGGGTTGATCCAATGCGGCAAATACACCCTTTACCAAGTCTTTAAATGTACGTCCGGCACCGGTTCCAATGTTATATAGCCCATTTTCTGTTCTGTGTTCAATAAAATAAATTATTGCTTTACAAACATCTCTGACGTAAACAAAATCGCGTATCTGCTCGCCATCTTTATACTCGGGATTATGCGATTTAAAAAGGGTAACGTACCCTTCTCGCTTAATCTGATTAAACGCTTTAAGCACTACCGACGACATTGCCCCCTTATGATGTTCGTTTGGTCCGTAAACGTTAAAGAATTTTAGTCCAACCCAGTAGAAAGGTGAATTTTGCTGATCCAAAACCCATTCATCAAACACTTGCTTCGACCATCCGTAAAGATTGAGTGGTTTATAACTTCTGACACATGCATGATTATCACTATATCCGGCCAATCCGTCGCCATAAGTGGCACCCGAAGAGGCGTAAATAAGAGGCAGACCAAACTGTGCACAAAAATTCCACAATGTTTTGCTGTAATTTATATTCAATTCCTCAAAAACCTGTTGCTTTGTTTCGGTGGTATCCGAACAAGCACCAAGGTGAATCACCATTTGAATTAAGCGAAAATTATTTTGCAAAAAAGAGACTAATTTATCATTATCTACGTATTTCAATCTCTTTTTATCACTTAGATAGAGCGAATTATCTGTTTTTCCGGGCAAATCCACACACACCAGATCCTTGTATCCGCATTGCAATAGTTCGCAAACAAGGTTACTGCCAATAAAGCCCGATGTTCCGGTAATAACAATCATTAATTAATTTGTAAAAATTCGTTCAATACAGTTTCAATCTCATAATATTGAACTAACGTACAAATGTAGTGTTTATTTTAAAGTTGCTATATTTTTTGTTATTTGTATATTTAACGCCTTAATTGTTTCTTAAAAATGAATAATTCAGAAATCTCGGCCTACCGCCGACTCGATCAGTATCCTACCGAAAAAACAGAACAGCTAAAATTTCACTACAAAGCCATACTGGACCTGTTGGGTGAAGACAGCGAACGCGAAGGTCTGCTCAAAACCCCCGAACGCGTTGCAAAAGCAATGCAGGTACTCACAAAGGGATACCATGCCAATCCGGCCGACATTCTCAAATCGGCCATGTTCCAGGAACAGTATAAACAAATGGTGATTGTTAAGGATATAGAAGTTTACTCCATGTGCGAACACCATATGTTACCATTTTATGGTAAAGCACATGTAGCTTATATTCCAAATAACTACATAACCGGGCTAAGCAAAATTGCCCGTGTGGTTGAAGCCTTTGCCCGACGATTACAGGTTCAGGAACGCCTGACAATGCAAATAAAAGCTTGTATACAGGAAACACTCGAACCCCTTGGGGTTATTGTAGTCATAGAAGCACAACACATGTGTATGCAGTTACGTGGCATCGAAAAGCAAAATTCAGTAACAACGACTTCCGATTTCACAGGTGCATTTAACAGCGCAAAAACAAGAGAAGAGTTCTTTAGCCTTATTGGATTAAGGCGCTGATAGATGATTTTTGTTGGTTCTCTTTAATATTAAAACCATTACTTTTGCCAAAAAGAACTTCATTTGATCGATTCTCATACACATATCTATCTCCAAGAGTTCGATACAGACCGTTCGTTGGTTATCGAAAGAGCAAAAATGGCCGGAGTAAATGCTATGCTCATGCCCAATGTTGATTTGGAAACCATTAATCCAATGCTTCTTACGGCAAAAGAATATCCGAACTACTGCATCCCTATGATGGGTTTACATCCCACAAGCGTTACGGCTCAATATAAGAAACAATTAGCCATAATAAACAACCATTTAGCCGGTGGGTGCTTTATTGCCGTGGGCGAAATTGGTATCGACCTATATTGGGACACTTCGTTGATAAAAGAACAAATGGATGCATTCGATATTCAGATAAAAATGGCTCTTCGGTACGATTTGCCGGTAGTTATTCATTCGCGCAATGCACTCCCGCAAATTTATGAAGTACTCGAAACATATAAAGGTTCAGCCCTAAAAGGTGTTTTTCATAGTTTCGCCGAAAGCGCAGCGCATGTGGCAAAAATTCAGTCTTTGGGCGACTTCTACTTTGGCATTAATGGGGTAGTTACTTTTAAAAAGACAAATATTTCGGAGGCATTACAAGCTATTGGGTTGAACCGGGTTTTGCTGGAGACTGATGCGCCATACCTAACACCGGTACCGTTTCGCGGCAAACGAAACGAAAGTGCCTATTTGAATTACATTACCGACAAACTTGCAAAAATTTTCGGTAAAAATTCGGATACCATAAAAAATGTTACCTCCGAAAATGCAACTGAACTCTTTAATCTCCGGAAATATGTTCATTAAACGGCCGAACCTATTATTGATATACACCGGAGGAACCATCGGTATGGTTCAAAACCCAAAGACCGGTCTTCTAACACCAATGGATTTCGAAAACCTGATTAGCCATGTACCGGAACTCGACCGGCTGGAATGCAATATTAATACCGTATCATTCGATCCCATTATCGATAGTTCGAATATGATGGTAGACGACTGGATTCGTTTGGGACGAATCATAGAGCAAAAATATAATGAATACGACGGTTTTGTAATACTGCATGGTACCGATACCATGTCGTTTACAGCCTCGGCACTCAGTTTTATGTTCGAAGGATTGCAAAAACCCGTGGTTTTTACCGGAGCCCAACTACCTATTGGCTTGCTTCGAACCGATGGCAAGGAAAATTTAATTACAGCACTCGAGGTCGCATTGGAAAAACGAAGAGGTAAAGCAGCCATACCCGAAGTTTGCCTCTGTTTTGAGAATAAAGTATATAGGGGAAATAGAACCACCAAACATTTTTCGCAGTATTTCAATGCTTTTAAATCTCACAATTATCCGCCATTAGCCGAAGCCGGCATCAACATTAACTATTACGAAAAAAATATTTTGGAAACTGACCCTAATATTCCATTTTCCGTATCAAAAAAATTCGATAACAGGGTCGCACTTATCAAAATATTCCCCGGAATGCGAAACCTCTTCGAAGCGGTATTAAAAGATAAGGATATAAGAGCGGTAGTTCTCGAAACCTACGGTGCCGGTAACGCACCCAATCACGACTGGTTTACGGGTACCGTAAAAAGTGCGCTGAGACGAGGCGTAATAATTGTTAATATAAGCCAATGCCCGGGTGGCCGGGTGTTAACAAGTAAGTACGAAACCAGTCTCGATGCCAGCGATTCGGGAATTATAAGCGGTCACGACATTACAACAGAGGCCGCAATTACCAAACTGATGTACCTGCTTGGCAGGTACGAAGACTTATCAATTGTTAAAAAAGAGTTCCGAACCCCCCTAAGAGGTGAGTTCACTCTTTCAGAAGAATGAAATATGAGGGCAACAACGAATATTTTGCATCAAACACAACAATATAATGCTGAAAACGCGTTAAGAAAAAATATTTTTACTATTTTCACGGCCTGAAAAGTCAGGTACTGGATAGATGCAAGAGTGGTTGAATTGGCACGCCTGGAAAGCGTGTGTACCTCAAAAGGGTACCGGGGGTTCGAATCCCCCTCTCTCCGCAAAGATTTATTATTTTTTTTATTAATTTTGAGACTCTAATTTATAGGTCAAACCAAATTTGTTTAGATGATGAAAAAGCTCATTGCATTTATGGCAATTTTCGGATTGCTTAATTTCGGAATGTCGCTCGTAGTTTCGGCTCAGGAAGATCCTGCCGCCACAACCGAAGCAGTTGCTGCAACACCGGCAGCAGATCAGCCTGCAGCAGTAGAGGCCACCCCGGCAGCAACTACTGAAGTCGCAGCAGCAGGCGAAGAGCCTGTTGGTATCCACAAAGCACTCAAAACCAAATTTATTGAGGGTGGTGCAGTATGGATGACACCTATTATTCTTTGTTTGGTTCTTGGTTTAGCAATTGCTATCGAGAGGGTTATTTATTTGAACCTATCGTCGACCAACACCAAAAAGTTATTGGCAAAAATTGAAGATGCATTCGAATCAAATGGTATCGAAGGTGCATTAGAAGTATGCCGCGACACTAAAGGCCCGGTTGCCTCAATTTTCTATCAAGGCCTTACTCGTTATGATGAAGGCGTTGACGTAGTTGAAAAATCGGTAGTATCTTATGGTGGTGTTCAAACCGGGTTAATGGAAACAGGTCTTACCTGGATTTCATTGTTTATCGCACTTGCGCCTATGCTCGGGTTCCTTGGAACTGTAGTAGGTATGATTGGTGCGTTCGATGCGATCCAACAGGCTGGTGATATTTCTCCAACCCTTGTGGCTGGTGGTATCAAAGTAGCACTTATTACCACAGTAGGTGGTCTTATCGTTGCGATTATTCTTCAGTTGTTTTATAACTATTTATTATCAAAAATCGACTCATTAGTAAACGAAATGGAAGATGCTTCTATTTCACTACTGGATGTCGTTGTGAAGTTTAATCGTAAACACTAATCATCAATTTTAAAATTAGATCGTTATGTTTACATTAAAAAAAGTAACCAACTTCATACTATGGGCCATTCTTAGCATCTCCCTTGTTTTAGGGTTGGCTGTATGGTTTGGCCCAGAGTCGGCACCGGGTGAACCTGCATTGACGGATACCTTGTTGTTCTTCATGTATTTCCTGATAGGTGCAACTGTATTGCTTACAATTGTACTTCAAGGCATACAAATGGCTGACAAGATTGCATATAATAAAAAAGAGGGTGTAAAAATCCTTGTTGCAATTGTAGGTACATTGGTATTAGGGTTTATTTCGTATGCCCTTTCGGATGGTACTGTAATGAAGATTCCGGGATACACCGGCACCGAGAACGTTGCATTTTGGCTCCAATGGACTGATGTAATGTTGTTTGTAATGTATTTCTTCTTCATCGGCGCAATAGGCCTTCTA
>QKHT01000189.1 GCA_003249935.1 Bacteroidota bacterium | reverse complement strand
CTGGAAAAATGAATGGTTTGAATTAATGACTTCATAGTGTCTTTTTGTTTTAAAATAAGGACGTAAAAATAGTTATTTGCTCAAATTATTTGTGGTTTTTGAGGCATTATTTTTATTAAAATTGGGGTGTTGTTATATGGTTTTTGGCTGAACCATTTGCTTTGTATTGGGGCGTTGCATTTGCCATACCTGCGGTGCTGTTTTTAGTGTCGTCGCGGCCCGCGATTGCCCGAACGAAACTTGGTTTGCCCCGTCGCGGTGCGCGATGCCCTCTTTTTTTGTTTTTTGGTGTCGTCGCGGCCCGCGATAACCCGAACGAAACTTGGTTTGCCCCATCGCGGTGCGCGATGCCCTCTTTTTTTGTTTTTTAGTGTCGTCGCGGCCCGCGATAACCCGAACGAAACTTGGTTTGCCCCGTCGTGGTGTGCGATGCCCTCTTTTTTTGTTTTTTAGTGTCGTCGTGGCCCGCGATAACCCTTTGTCTATTCATTTTGCATCAGCCATAAATACTTTGTGCCTTCGTGTGTAAAATAAACATGCGCAAGCCACATCTTTCCCGCAGGGATGCCTTCGGCACACATCTCTCCCGAAGGGATGCCTTCGGCACACATTTTCTCCATCTCAACAAAAAAACTGTGCTATCTCAATTAAAAGGGTGAGGTGTATATTGTCGCTTTGCTTCGCGGTTTGTTGCCAATGGCGTAGCTTTGTACTTATAGAAATAGAAACAATGTTGTATACCAATTTAAAACATATTGAAACCAGCGCATCTTTTACGGCCGCTTTGCGCGACCACCGCCATGTCGTGGTGGTTTGCGGCAGAATGGGGGTACAGAGTGTGCCGGTTTACCGCATTGTTGAAGTCATAGAGCAGCAATTGACCGATGTGGCGTTTTTCGATATGGAAATCGACAATCCCGTATCGGCAGTGGTCACAATTTTGTTTGAACCCGATAGTGCCACCTCGCTTCCATTGGTGATCTATTACCGCAATGGTGTCGTTGTGGGGCAGACAACCGGGGTTCAAACCCAAAAAGAGATTATTTCAAATTGTACAAATCTGTTTCCTGCGGAATTAAAATCCGTGTTGGTTCAAAACTAAAAAAATAAATATGATGCAGATCGCACTGAGTATAATGGGCTTATTGTTCGCCGCATTTATTGGCGTAGTGGTGGTGGCCCGGTTCAAATTGAAAAATATGCCGCCGGTTGCCGACCACGAAAAGGTGATTACACTTACAGATAAAAACTTTGCGGTTCAGACCAAAAACCGCGTGGTGTTGGTCGACTTTTGGGCGGCATGGTGCGGCCCGTGTAAAATGATGGCGCCGGTGCTTAACCATGTAGCCGAAGAACTAACCGATAACCGGTTTGTGGGTAAAGTAAATGTGGAAGAACAAAAAGCACTGGCGCAAAAGTTCGGTATTCGCAGTATTCCTACACTTATTCTGTTTAAAAATGGCAAAGAGGTGAACCGCTTTGTAGGGGTAAAGTCAAAGGATTATTTGTTGCAGCAAATTGAAAAGGTTTAATACAAACAAGCATTAAAGAATTGAAGAGATGAAAATAGTCCACCTGTTTTTATTCGCTACCTTATTGCTTTTTGGGGCATGCGATAAAACCGAAGGCCAATTATACGCAGGTACTCAACCGGCGACTTTGAGCGAACGTGAAGCACACAACCTGGCTTATTTGCGCGAGGAGGAAAAACTGGCCCGCGATGTTTACACTACATTGTACGAAAAATGGCAGGTGCCAGTATTTAGGAATATACCGAAAAGCGAACAAGCACACACCAATGCCGTGTTGGCACTTTTGCAAAAGTTTGGCGTACCCGACCCTGTAACCGACCCTGCCGTTGGCGCATTCACCAATGTTCATTTGCAACAGCTTTATGCCGAATTAGTGGCTAAAGGACTCACTTCGTTGGCCGAAGCTTATACCGTGGGTGCAACAATAGAGGATTTGGATATTTACGATTTAAACAAAATGGCTGGTGAAACGGAAAATGCCGATATTTTAGCGGTGATTACTAATCTTACCAACGGCAGCAAAAATCATATGCGCGCGTTTTATCGCCAACTTACCGGCATCGGTATCACCTATTCGGCTCAGTTTATTACACAAGCCGAACTGGATGTTATTTTGAAGTAGATAAGCGTGAAAAGCCGATTGGCTTTTTGTTTTAGAAATTCAGCGCAAAGAAACACCGGCAACATGGCCTTGGTGGTTTCTTTGCGCTGTGTTTGTTTTTGTGAAAATTGAATGAAAAAGCGATCTGTTTGACATGATTTGTATTTATTTCATAAAGGTTATTTTTTTATCTGAATTTATGATTATCTTCGTTCTCGGGTAAAAATCAATTGAGTTTATTTTTGGGTTCAGAGCTATTTATTTCGGAAATTTTTTGAGTTTCCGAAATGTAGTATTCGGATTTTGTTATTTGTGGTGTTTATTTAAATGAAGGATTTAAATAAATGGTAATGAAACAGGTGTATACAATTGATTATAAATTAAAGGAATAAATTTTTTTTTATGAGGAATAGATTATTAATAGGACTAACCGTTTGTGTTTGCACCGTAAGTTGCACGACGCAGCAGCAAATTGTGAGGGTTGAACCTCAAATTCAGGAAGTTAAGCCCGAGGTGGCCGTGTTGAAACGTAAAGTGGCTATTGCGCGTTTTTCGAACGAAACGCAATACGCCAAAGGGGTGTTTTACGATAAGGCCAACGACCCATTGGGTAAACAAGCTGTAGATATTTTGTCGACAAAACTTGCGGCATCGGGCAAATTTATTTTACTCGAACGGCAGGATATGGATAAAATTCTTGAAGAGATGAAGATTGCCGGTAATGAAAGCGCTCAAAAAGTTGGTGCCGATTATTTAATTATTGGTTCAGTTACCCAATTCGGACGCAAAAATGTTGGTGATGTGAATGCATTTTCGCGAAGTAAATCTCAAATTGTAGAAGCCGGTGTCAGCTTGCGTTTGGTGGATGTTTCAACAGGTCAGATTATCTATTCTGAAGAGGCCAAAGGTGAGGCCGAAACAACCAATACCACGGTTATGGGATTGGGTGAACGTACCGATTACGATGCCACGCTCAGTGATAAAGCCATTTCTGCTGCAATCTCAAAATTAGTTGAGAATGTAATCAATAACTGTATGGAGCGTCCATGGAAATCCTTCTTTTTGTCGTACGACGAGAATGGGATTCTGGTGTCGGGTGGAAAAAGTCAGGGTTTGGCCGTTGGCAAAGTATTTGACGTTGTTGAAAAGGGGAAAATGGTAAAAAATCCGCAAACAGGAATGATGATTGAACTTCCCGGAAAGCATGCAGGTAAAATCAAGATTGATTTTTGTGGAGGCGATAATCCGAATGCCGAGTTTTCAATGGTCACATTTACCGAAGGAGGAATTGATAAGACACATTTAGAAAATTATATTATTAAGGAGATAGGACAATGAAAAAGTTATTAATGTTGTTTGTTTTATTTGCTTCATTATTCAGCTGTACAGGCGTTAAAACAGTGGTGCAGGGTGTAGATAATGAAGCATACATCATGGTAGTTGGAAACCCGGATGTGTTTTTGGGCGGGGTTGAAGTTGCAGTGGATGAAAACACTAAGTTTGTGGCAAAAGTTATAAAAGATGGTCATACTGTGCCAAAGGGCGAAGTTTATGCGATAAAACCCGGAAAACATTTGGTAAAGGTATCGTATCGTGGGCAGGTATTGTATCAGCAACAGATTTTTATATCAAGTCAGGAAACACGTAAAATTAAATTATAATGAAAATCATTTCCTTTGCATTATTTGCAATACTTTTAACCACATCGTGTGAGACTCAAAAAACACTTTATTCTTGGGATAAATACAACGAGTCTACCTACGATTATTTAAAAAACAGTAACGAGCAATCGCAGCAGCAGCTCATCGAAACGTACCAAAGAATTATCGAAAATCAGAAAGGAACCCGTAAAACCATTCCTCCGGGTGTGTGTGCCGATTATGGTTTTTTATTGCTGAAGATGGGGAAAACAGATCAGGGAAAAGAACTTTTACAAAGAGAAATGGCTTTGTATCCGGAGTCGAAAGTTTTTGTTGAACGGATTTTAAAAATGCTCGAAAAATGAAAAAATTACTTTATTTAGTTAGTCTTGTCGTTGTTTTTACGGCTTGTAATGTCACAAAGCCTGTGGCTAAATCGGTAGCGTATGCAGGTGTATATTCCGAAAAACCATTATCGGTACTTATTATGCCGCCAATTAACAGAAGTACCAATGTCGAGGCGAAAGAGTTCTTTCATTCTACGCTGAATGTGCCAATTGCCAATGCGGGATACTATGTGATTCCACCGTTTTTGTCGATGGAAATTTTAAAGAAAGAGAGTGCTTACGATGCTGAATTGTTTTTAAATAATTCGGTGGCGAAATTTGGTGAAGTTTTTGGTGCCGATGTTGCAATGTTTACAATTATTCATAAATGGGATAAGTCGGGTTTGGCAGCAAAAGTATCCGTTGAAGTCGAATACATATTTAAGTCGACCAAAACGAATGAAGTTATTTTTACAAGAAAAGGTAATGTTATTTATGATGCCTCGGTTAATGTAAATAGTGGTGGACTTGCCGGAGCCCTGGTTGGTATGGCCATTTCGGCAATAAATACCGCAGCTACAAAATATGTGGATGTGGCCAGAGCTTGCAATGCCTATACATTGATGGATCTTCCGGCCGGAAAATACAGCCCAACTTATGGTACGGATGGTGAAGTAATGGCGGGTCAGAAAGAGTTCAGAGTGATGCTGAATTCGTCATCCGGTTCGTCATCCGGTTATTAGTATCATTTAATAATGAGGATATAAAAAAGGTGCGTTCATGGTTTGAACGCACCTTTTATCGTTATAATGTTTGGGCTTAATCCAAATCCTGTCCAATATCTTTCCGGAAATTCATGCCTTCGAAGCCAATTTCGTTAATCGCTTTGTACGACAAGGCCAGTGCTTCGTTTTTGGTTTTGGCCACAGAGCTCACCGAAATTACCCGACCACCGGCGGTAACTACTTTGCCGTCTTTTACCGCTGTGCCGGCATGGAATGCCACACTTTCCACAACCTTATCGAGGCCCGAAATTTCTTTGCCTTTTTCGTAATCGCCGGGATAACCACCCGAAACCAACATGACGGTCACGGCAAAATCGTTCGATATTTTTATCGTCTGGTTGCCCAGTGTACCGTTTGCTGTGCTTTGGAACAGTGC
>QKHT01000194.1 GCA_003249935.1 Bacteroidota bacterium | reverse complement strand
CCAATCATCGGGCATTTCGGCAATTTTAACCGGTTCATTCACCAAAGCAAACGATGGCAAATGATCGTCTGCATTAAAATTTTCAGGATAGAAGATGGCGACATCGTCCATAATTAAATAGGATTTTGTCTGGCTATTCGCCATAACAGGCAAAAAGTACAAGCAAAAAATGATACAAAAATTGAATACCTGCTTCATTGTTATTATTACTTTTTTTATTAGAACTTTAGAATTTTATTCCGAAGGAATCCCTTTGGGAGAACCTTAGAAAATTTAACAAGTCAAATCATGTATGTTGTTTATTTGGAATTATTTACCGAATTATCGTACTCCAATTTCAGTCCTTTAACCTCAACCGTATTGCCCGAAACCGAAACATTACTGCACCGTTCAATATCCACGCTTTTTCCGCGGTTGTCGGGCAGATACCATTTAGATGCCCGGATGGTGTTGTCCCTAAATTCCAGGCCGTCGACGCGGTGTACCTTCAAAATTTTGGGTGAGGCAAGGTAAAATTCGTTGCTAATCACCTTTATGTTTTTATGGAAAGGAACATTTGCCATTTCGGGAAGCCCGCTTTCCTCAGGGCCAAATTCAAAAACGGGACATTCGGGGCTTCGGGAAATGAATACATTATTTTTGATTGTTACATCGCTAACCGGGCCGGATTCAAACCAAAAGTTCGCATCGCCCAATACCTTAATTGCCTCGTTTACAGGTTGCTCAAAATGGTTGTCGGCAATAAGTACCTTCCCTTGGGTGGAGAAAATGAGACTGCGGGCTCGATTATTGGCCACCCGGTTTCCGGTAAAAACAAGGTCGGGTTGGCAATCGAGGTTGTCCATTGTTGTTCCGGATCGAAGAAAACCTTCAATCGGTTGGGTAAAAGTAACTTCGAAGCGCGTTGCATTAATCTGTCGCACACTTTCGACCATGCGCTCACCGTAAGCCACCATATTGCGTTGCTCCGAAAAACGAAGTCGTTCACCAGGGCGGGCAAATTCCAGCCCGTATTGCTGAAAATGCTGCAATTCACCAATCAGGGATTTTGAACCGCTTTGTGCAACCACCAAAACATTTACACCGTGAACATTAGTGGCATCATCGAGCATATATTCGAAAGTGGAATTTTTAATCACAATTTTTCCCTGGCAAAGATTGAAATGGGTTGCATCGGCAAGTGTGCTTACCCATCGCCCGGAACCTTCGGCAGGAGCTACCCGCATACGATCGAGTGTTACATTTTTACAACGTTGCGCAATCAGACCCATACCACCTGCGTGGTGGATTGTTAGTTGGTTAAAGACCACCTCTTCGGCATTCATCAGATGAACCCCTGGGCTGGTACGATTTGGCGAAAACATCCCTTTTGCCACGAAAACATAGCCCACTTCGGGGAGTTGGGGAACGGTATGTGTAAAGCGAAAACGTCCATTACCCAAATCTTCGACAACAGAGGGACGACCGTTTTTACCATAGTCCCAGTCGCGTATATTGGGCTGTCGTTTCGAGTTGAGAACCGAACCATCTTTTGAATCGATCCAGTGTGTCCACTCCGCATCCTGAATCCACTCTTTATAGGGTGTCAACTGCCAGGGAGAGAGGAGTCGTTTACTGCTAAATAGCTTTTTATCAAAACATCCATAATACATTTTATTATTCTTGACCACGATACGCTCCGGATGTTGCATAACGGCGACAAACGAATTGGTCACCCGATCAACCGACTCAACTTGCCCCTGAAGATTAAGTGGTTCAGCCCAATCAATTGTAAGTCCGTTGATAGTGATGTTTTTTGAATGATGTATTGTGACCGGTATGAACGCCATATTATGCGCCACCAACGTTGCACCCTCCGCTTCGATAGTTAGGTTTTTCATATCCCAGATAGGCAGGGCAGTACGACGCAGTCCATGATCGTGATTTGAAACATGGATAAAGCGTTCCTGTGCCATATCAGGATATACATGATATATGCCCGGATTGATTCGAATGGTGGAAATACCCTTTTCACGTGCCTGCTCCAGTGCTTTAGTCAGCAGCGGAACGGCATCTTTATCGCCGCCCGGAGGATTAACAACAATTTCCTGTCCCCGTACCGTCAAGCCTCCCAACATGACCGCAAGAATACAAGCATTGCGTGCGCACAACATAGTATTAATTAATTTCAGAATAAACTCTTTTGTCATATTTTTACATCATTTTCACATCTCAGTAAATAAAATATTGAATCTTTAACTAAAAGTTCCACGATGGTTTTTCAGAGAGTACGTTGCGGTGCAGTGCTTTCATCTTTCTTATCATTTGTTGAAATTGATCAGGATACTTTTCCGACACATCAGTAGTCTGCCCGATATCTTTTCGTAGATTATACAATTCAAATTGGGATATTTTGGAGGTATCAATATAAGCCATATCTTTCTTTTGAAGGGGGTGTGCAAATTCATAACCAGGCGGTTCGAGATAGCCGACAAGCATCCAATCACCTTCACGCAAGGCCATTGATGGTGTGCTGTGATAGAAATACCAGAAAAGGGGGTTTGCACGTTGTAGCTTCGCACCCTTAAAAACCGGCAACATGCTTGTTCCGTCAATCACACGCTTGGGTGGGAGCGGTGCCCCGGTAATTTCGCAAATAGTGGGCAGCACATCCACAAAGCCTATCGGTTCAGCACAAACTGTACCGGGCTCTATAAAACCAGGCCAGCGTATAATACCCGGCTCCCGGATGCCTCCGTCCCAAATATCCGATTTTAAGCCCCGCAGTGGGGTAGCCGAACCGGGGAGTTTAGGTCCATTGTCGGAACTAAGCAAAACGAATGTATTGTTGTTTAAACCGGATAGGCGCAAATAATCGAGGATACGACCTACGGCACTATCCATATTTTCGACATTTGCATAGTATTCTTTTTCTTTTTTTGTGCCGGTATGTTTTTCAACCATCACGGGAGGGGATGCAACCTTTTCGTGCGGTTCATTAAAGGCAACATAAAGGAAAAAAGGATTCTCCGAATTGCGATTTTTCAGCCATTTAAGAGCTTCATCCGCCACAATCTGACAGGAATAGCCTTCGATTCTCCCCACCGGCGTTCCGTTTCGGATAAAATTAACCGGATCTTTATGACTGGGCATGGCGTTGTTGTGCGTGCAGAACCAATAATCGAACCCATGTTCGGAGGGACCCGGATATGCTTTGTCCTCAAGGTTTTCGTTTAGATGCCATTTGCCTGTAACACAGGTCTCATAGCCTGTTGTTTTAAGAACAGATGCCAGGGTAATCTCATCGCGGGTTAAATGCATCGGGCTTCCCGGATCGATATAGTTGTAGATGCCGACACGTGTAGGGAAACGACCAGTAAGCAGCCCTGCCCGCGAAGGTGAACAGTTGGGAGCTGCAGCATAAAAGTCGGTACACCGCATTCCTTCAGCTGCCAACCGATCAATGTTTGGCGTATTCGTATTTTTATTGCCATAGCAGCTAAAGTCGGAGTACCCCGCATCATCGGCCAATATTATTACGATATTAGGGGTCGGACGAACTTGATTTTTCGCCCATACCTGTCCGCCGATAGTTATCGTTCCGAAACAGACAATTGCTGATAATACATTACTATTTTTCATTATCAATTCGTTTATATCTATTAAAATCCAATTTGTTTTATTATCGTTTTACCCTTTTTGACGAGGGATTTTTCTCTTCAAGCAATTTAATATGAACAGATGCAATATCGACAAAATTATAGGCCGGGGTTCCCCCACCGGTTTTCCTATACCATTTGTTCTGTTCAAAATAACTCATGTTCAGCGAGTATTTATCTTCATAAATTATTATTTCATACTTTTTACCGGATTTGAGGTCGGAAATAACCGGAGTCGATATATCCCACCGCTTCCAATTGCCCGATTGTGGCATGATTAAATATCCGGAGCCAACCACTGTGTCTGAACCGGACTCTCTGATATCAAGTCGTTTGACTGCGCAGGTAATACCCGTATTAACAGGTCCCGATCCATTGGCAAATTCAGCGCAAATAACATATTGTCCGTTTTCTCCCACCGTAAACTCGGTGCGCAGTTCGTGACCCATTTCGCCCCAATTTGTGAAGTGATGCCCATCAACCAAATTGCCTCCTTTGTTTTTCATAGATACCGCAGGAATGGCATATTCTTTTTTTGGATTAAAATACCGATTGATAGGAGAGAGGTGCGATACCGTTCCGGTTTCCCGATCAACCGCCTCAACGGAATATCCATACGCCACTGAGGAATAATCCTTTGATGATTCATCGAGCCACGTAGTCTGCTTGATATTGGTTGCAACATACTTTCCATCTCTGTAAATGTTGAAGGTAACATTCGAAACATCCGGATAGGTAAAATGCAGCTTTAAGCAGCCCTTTTCGACCGAAATTCCACCGTTTTTTGTGTCCCATTCGGGCATAAGTGGAGCATAAATGCATCTTTTGTTTTCGACATCCACTCGATTTACCGACTCAAACTTTTTGCTACCGGTTTTGGCGGGCTGCAAATAAATTTCCCATTGGTTGGTAGCATTCATACGGTCGCTGGCAATATAATAACGTCCCACATTTTGCCCGTTAAATAGCACCTTTTTGATTTCGTAAGCTCCCTCGATTCCTCTTTTTACCGATGGTAAATATACCCTTACATTGTTTAGCTTCCCACGGTAATCAATTTTTCTGAATTCCAACGTATCGGTAGAGCTAAACAAGGTTTTATGCAGTTCTGCTGTGATATAGGGTGCAAACCTTATCCCCTCTATTGTGGTTTGCTGCCCAAATAAAACACTTTGAACCATCGACATATACCCGGCCACCGACCACAACTGCCGCCGTGAATTAACAACCGGTCCATTTAGTGCCGCTCCTTTAACTTCCGCCTGACCGCTGACGAAATCGTAATTCTCCATGTTCGAAAGATTCAGCGCAGCCAACCGGTGCATTGTCAGGATGCCAT
>QKHT01000134.1 GCA_003249935.1 Bacteroidota bacterium | reverse complement strand
GTAACCCCTTTTTGTATTGCTTTGTCTAAATCCACATGCAACAGATATTGGGGGAACGTTGCATCGAAAATAGTATACGCTTCTGTAATTTCGGGCCGTTTGGCTAACTCGCTCACAAAAGCATTGGCTACTTCGCCAAAATGGTGAAAATCGCCGCTACCTGTTTGGTCCAAAAGCCGTAACTCGAAACCACTTGCATTACCATAACCGGGTATGGCCGGTGGTGGAAAAAACTCGAGTTTGGCATCTTTTATCTGCCTGGTTCGTCCCTTAATGTCCTCAATAACTTCATCGGTTGTTTTGTTGCGTTCATCCCAATCTTTAAGATTAACCAAACACGAAGCGTACGTACCGCCTTCGCCATCGGTAAGTATATTGTTTCCGGCGTTGGACGATACCGACTTTATTTCGTCGACCCCTTCGCAGGCCTTATTCACTGCGGTAACAACCTTCTTGGTTCGCTCGAGTGAAGAGCCCGGAGGTGTGGTAATGGTGATATAAAATGTACCCTGATCTTCGTTTGGAATAAACCCTGACAGGGTGTATTTGTTAAATATACCAATGCCTGCACAAAATGCCAGCAAAATACCAAACGTTACCATTCTCCGGTTTACAATTAATCCAAGTAACCGTTGGTATTTCAGCGAAAGATTATTGTATTTTTGGTTGAACCCGATAAAGAAACCCGTGAGTATGCCTTTGGGGGCGCTACCATGGTGTTTTGGTTTTCGAAGCAGTAAGGCACAAAGTGCAGGGGTTAAGGTAAGTGCCACCACGCCGGACAATACAATGGAGATAGCCATGGTAACCGAAAACTGACGGTAAAATATGCCCGACGGTCCGCTCATAAAAGATACCGGAACAAATACAGCCGACATTACCAATGTAATGGCAACAATGGCTCCGCTAATTTCTTTCATCGCTTTTTCGGTGGCTTTCATTGGGCTCAAATTCGACTCTTCCATTTTAGCATGTACCGCCTCAATAACCACAATGGCATTGTCTACCACAATACCAATAGCCAAAACCAACGCAAACAGGGTGATGAGGTTCAGACTAAAACCAAAAAGCTGCATAAAGAAAAACGTGCCGATAAGCGAAACGGGAACGGCTATTGCCGGTATAATTGTCGATCGGAAATCCTGAAGAAACAAAAACACCACCAGACTTACCAAAATAAATGCTTCTATCAATGTTTTAATAACTTCGTGAACAGAGGCGTCTAAAAACCGCGAAACATCGTAGCTTATTTCGTAATCCATGCCATTGATAAACTTGGCATATTTAATTTCTTCCATTTTGGCTTTTACCTTGGCAATGACTTCGCGGGCATTTGTGCCGGGTAATTGTTTAAGTACAATGGCAGCCGAGTGCCGGTTGTTGAATCTCGATTCGACATCGTAAAAGGTTGAACCAAATTCGAGTGTGGCTACATCCTTTATTCGAAGGATTTGACCGTCGGCATTCGATTTTATGGGTATGTTTTCGTACTCCTCTTTTGTGTTAAACTTGCCGGTGTATTTTATGATATATTCCAGCGAATTTTCGAGCTTATCCGAGGCATCGCCAACTTTACCGGGTGCTGCTTCCACGTTGCCTTGTTCGAGTGCATCGAGTATCTCCTGCGGCGAAACATTGTACGAAAGCATTTTTTCGGGGTTCAGCCAAACACGCATTGCATATTCGCGGTCGCCCAATATATCGGCATAACCAACGCCTTTAATGCGTTTGAGTTCGGCCAAAATATTGATGTCGGCAAAGTTATATACAAACTGGGTGTTGAGCGATGTGTCGGTGCTATAGATATTTAAATACATCAACATCTGGTCTTCGGCCTTGCTTATTTTTACCCCGTTTTTTACTACATCGGCAGGCAGACGGCTCATAATTGTTGCCACACGGTTTTGTACGTTTACAGCTGCAATTTCGGCATTGGTGCCCACATCAAAAATGGCCTCTATTACACCTTCGCCATCATTTCCCCCGTCGGAAACCAAATATTTCAATCCCGGCACCCCATTTATGGCCCGTTCAATTGGAATTACAGCCGCTTTCATGACTGTTTCGGCGTTGGCTCCCGGGTATTCGACCGTAATTGCCACCCTTGGCGGTGCTACACTCGGAAACAATGCCAACGGAAGATTGAAAACGGCCAATAGGCCCAAAAGCGATATAATAAGCGATATCACAATGGAAAGTACCGGCCTGTGTATGAATTTTGATGTCATATTAATGTCTGTGGAAAGTAATTAATGATTTTGGAAAATTTGTGAACATACTACCCTGTAAAACATGGCAAGTGCAAGGTTATACCGCACCGGTACGAACGGATTCTTCGCTCTTTTTAGGCATAAATTCGGTGGCCGTTACTTCGCGGGGCGTAATTTTATCGCCAACTTTCACCAGTTGTATGCCCTCGTACAAGAATCGATCCCTTGGGTTCAGCCCATCACTTATTACATAGTTGTCATCTATTCTGCACAACGGAATGATGCTGCGCAATTGCACGGTGTTATTTTGGTCCACCACATATACATATGTTTTTTCCTGAACCTCGAATGTGGATTTTTGTGGGATTAATATGGCATTTTTGAGGGTTTTTGAAAGTACAATTTTACCGGTAGCCCCATGTTTTAATAACATCTCCGGGTTTTTAAACCGCGCTCTGAAGGCAATGTTTCCGGTATTTTTGTCTATTTCGCCATCAACCGTTTCAATAAAACCGGTCCATTTATACTTTTCGTTGTTCGAAAGTATGAGTGTGGCCTCCTTGTGTTTCATCTGTTCCGGATCTTTCTGAAAATCGAGGTACTCATTTTCCGAAACATTAAAATAGGCGTACATCTCTTTGTTGTTAGAAATGGATGTGAGAAAGGTGCCTTCGTCGATTAAACTCCCCACTTTGTTGGGAATACGGTTCACTATACCGTCGAAAGGCGCTTTTACTGTGGTGTACGATAGGTTTAGCTCGGCATTCACCTTGTTCGATCGGGCTTCGTCGGCTTTAGCCATCAGTGCTTCGAGTTTGGCTTTGGCAATGTCGAGTTCAGTTTGCGAAACTACGTTTTTGTCTACCAGAATTTTGGTGTTTTCTACATCGAATTCGGCTGTTTTTACATCGGCCAAAGCACTGCTTAATTCGGCAACCGACTTTACAAGCTCTTCTTTATATTCCTGATTGCTAATCGAAAACAGGATTTGACCAGCATGCACCGATTGGCCTTCATCTACTTCAATCTTATCTAAATAACCCTTTACCCGCGATCGCAATTCCACATTTTGCATGGCTTGAATTTGCGTTACGTACGATTCCGAAACTGAGGTGTCAACTACCTGTGGTGTGATTACCGGAAAATTGTCGGTGGTTTTTAGAGCCTCTTGTTTGCTTTTGCACGCAGAAAAACTTATTAATACACTTATTGCCAGGCCAAACCACACAGTCAGGCCATTGGCTTTTGATTTTTTGTTTAGCATTTTACTTTACTTTTTTATTCTGAAGCAAAGTTCATGCGATTGACCTTAATAACATCTTAAAGCCGATAAAATTTTACTTAAAGCCAATAATTTGTACTGGCGGTGTGATTAATGTGGATGTAATTTAATTGTGATTGTGTCGTACATTGGGTAGGGTGATGGTGAAAATATTCTTGCTTTCATCTTCCACACGATATTGGATTTTGCCCGAATGCAGACTAATTATTTTGTGAACCAATACTAAACCTAAACCAAACCCTCTGATGCCTTTGCTGTTTTCTCCACGGAAGAAGTGCTGAAAAAGGTATTGTTGTTCGTTGGGGCTAATGGTATTTCCTCTGTTTATAAAATTAATCTCTATTTGATTTTCGTTTGTAGTGATTTCGATTTGTGCCGAATCGTTGGTGGAATATTTGGCACAATTCATCATTAAATTCGAAAATGCTGCCTTCAATAGTCGCATATTGCCCCAAATGGTAAGCATCTCTTCGTCCTCAATTTCTTGTGTGTACTCAATAAGGTAACTAAACGAAACAAAAAGGTTTTGAAATTCGTCGGTAACGTCAAACAATAATTCATCCACTCTGATGGATGATTGTTCGATGACTTTACCCGACTCTAATTTTGCAATTTCAAGCAGTGAATTAATAATATCACCAAGACTTTTTGTGTCCTCTTTCTGTAGTGTAATCAGACGATGAAGCGTAGGGGCATCCTGCGTTTTTTCCATTTTTTCGAAATTGGAAACCAATACCGAAATCGGTGTCTTTAATTCGTGCGAAATATGGTGTACGGCGTGTTTCTGAAACAAATAAGCTTGGTTCATCCTTCTCATTAATTCATTAAATCGCAGGACCAAAAGGGCAATTTCATCGTTCGAATTTTTGCAAATAATGGGCGACACGTTATGCTCGAAATCGTAATTTTTAATTTGACGGGTTACATCTAAAATCGATTGGGTAATTTGGCCCGAAAAGTAATAAAGCAATACAAAAAGGGTTAATGATATACCCAAATAACACAATATCAGTACATGTTTTAAATAATTCATTACCAGATACCCCGTATTGTCGTAAGCTTTGCAAATGCCGTAATAAGCTTTGTTGTCCTGCAGGAGAAAAATGCCCACCACATCGTACAATTCTTCTTTTTGTTCAATGCGTTTGTTTTCGGGGTTCAACCGGTTTAAAATGTCGCGGTATGCCCATATTTTCGTGGTTCCGATGCTGTGATAAATGGGTTGCTTCAGGTTGTCGAATAACATCACCTTTTCGTCGTACAAATCATCAATGGTTGTCGAATCTATCGATTCTATCACCGTTTTGTCTATTTGCTTTTTCGCAGCCATAATTTTAAGTGCAGTTTCGATTTTTATGGTCTGCTCTTCGTGAAAAGCCTGCTCGCGAAAATGATAAAACAACGTGTAAACAAATAAAAATACTGCGCCAACCAAAACAATGGTTAGAGTCGAAAAGTACAGCAGTATTTTAAATTTTATACTCATTTGTCTTCGAAATAGTATCCGTATCCAATTTTGGTT
>QKHT01000191.1 GCA_003249935.1 Bacteroidota bacterium | reverse complement strand
CAAACGTACAGTTATTAAAGTTGCTTACTACACCAACAGCACCGGTAACACCAACTGCACTTTTGCCTTTGTTGCCATAAATCACAAGGTTGTTGCCTGTAAATGTTTTAATGGTGCTAATCGCGGCACCATCTACGGCATCGCTCACAGTATTGCCCTTGAATATTGTATTGTTAACGGTAATTGATGAAGCAGTACCCGTTACAACTTTCAACGCAGGTGCCCCAGTGTTATTCTCAAACACACAATTGCTTATGGTATGAACACCTTGCTTTGAATATACTGCGCCAGCTGTACCGCTCGAGTTGCCTTTAAAAGTACAATTTGTAATGTTGGCAACCTGAGGCGTTGCATTTGTAAAATTCATCATTATGGCTCCTGCCGCGTCGCCGGTTGTAGGAGAAGTGTTTCCTTCAAATACACAATTATCCACAGTAAAAGCTGAGGTGTGTGCAGCATTCGAAAATAGCTGTATCGCACCAGTCCCTGATGTGGTGCCGGCCGGAAGATAAGCGCCATCGTAAGTGTTGTTTTTAAAGGTACAGTTTTTTACTTTAATGGCATCACCTGATCCATTGACCGTTTTGATGGCTCCGGCATTATTATTCTCAAATGTACAACCATCAATAATTAAACCGGCATTATTACTAGCTATGATGTATTGCCTGGTCATTCCGGTAAAATAACAATCTTTTATTAAAGCAGCTCCAACCACTCCAAATCCTGAGCAAGACCTTCCACTTTGTACAGCGTTATTGTCTATGGTAGAATTGCTAATAATGCAGTTTCTTACCGTTGTAGTCAAACCTAATATACCTACTGCGTAGGCATTATTTGCTGCGGTTGTAAAACCTCTTGTCAGTGTGAGTCCATCCAATATACAAGGTACGGTGGCACCTTCGAAACTGGTAAAGACATTCTTAATGCCTTGAGCATCCAAAATTGTTGGGCTCGTAAAAATCCATGCTTTAGCACCTTTTGCACGCTCTTCTATGGTTACTTCAGTGCCTGAAAACCCGCCAAAAAGACTTTCCTTTTTATCAATAGCTAAGGCTGCACTCAGCGCATAAGTGCCATTAATAATAAATACCGAGTCGCCGGCAACAAAAGTAACACCGTTATACCAAGTTTCTAGTGGGGTTGCCAAAACTGTGAGGTCAATTAAAGTGCGTCCTGCTACTGCTTGCGATGGTACACTCCACGTAGGGTCGCCTGAGCCACCTTTTTGTATTAGGAATGTTGTTGCAAACAACGAATTGCTGCATAGCAACCCGATTCCAATTAGAATAGTAAAGAATTGTTTCATCATAATCTTAGTTTTTAATTTATAGTATTAATTTTTAAAAGTTGATATTTCATCGTTTTATTGGAACTATATTCTGTTGAACGTACAAGCCTGGTCTTTTAACTGGCAGATAATCAGTGCTATTTTGTGTTTCGTATTGAAAGTGGATGGCACTTTGTCTGTCTTATTCTGGCGTTGAACGTACGGCTTTGTTGAGATAGATTCTGCCGTCAAATTTACAACTGTGAAAATGAATGAAATAGATATAAATTATCACATACTTGCAGTATTTTACCTTTTAGTTCCGGATTATGAGCTGATGGATATAAATTGACTTTAACTTAATTTCTGCATACTCTAAGGTGATTGGGTTTATTCTGTTCTAAATTAGGTTGAATTATTGAAGAGGTAATTGCCAGTAAATGTGGTGTTACTTATCGCTTTATATTAATTGAGGATACTTATAAATTATAAGTGAAGGAGGCTTATGGCAGTTGTTGGGTGCCAAATTGTAAACATACAAATTGTAATCAGACCAAAACTATCGGAATTTCCTGCAACCTACGTATATGGTTTAGCTTGTATTTACCAAACACTAGTGTCGAGGCAATTGTGCGCCCAAACGCTTTTGTTTTGTATGCTATGGGTAATACATTGATACAATGGTTATAATGGAGTAATAACCGAGACTATGGAGAAATCTGATCCGGATTTTTATAGAGCGTATTTACACAACCTATCGAAATCTGTCAACTTTCTATTGTATTCTATCAACTTTCTATTGTAATCTGTCAGATTACTATCGAAGCCTGCTTTTTAGGCATGGGAATATACCTGTTGATGAAGGGATATTGACCATGTAACCACCCGGGTAATTGGGTAAGAAAGTACTGTTTTGTGGTAAAATTGATGAAGCCCGCAGCTTTGGTTCAGATCTATATTTGCTATCTGGTCATTTTATTATTATTGAACCGACTGTTTATTTATTAATTTGGTATATATGAAATTTTTTGCACGCTGCTATGCCTTGTCAGTAAAGCTATCAGGCTTGTTATTAGTTATTAATCTACCACTATTTGCTGCCGATTTAAACGTGGTTCCGGTATCCGATCCGCAGAATGCGGGTCAGTGGATATTGAACGAATCGCTTAGCGACGAATTTAACGGCACCATACTCGACAAAACAAAGTGGTGGATTTTGGGCGAAAATGGCGATTATCGCAGCAAGTGGAAAGGGCGTGCGCCGGGGCAGTTTGCACCCCAAAATGTAAGGGTCGAAAATGGCGATCTTATTTTAACCAGCAGGTGGGAACCCGATTTTGTATTTGCGAACGAAAAACAAGATGGGACATATTATGGCGGAACCGCAACCAGCCCCGACATGAGCAAGCCTATAACACAAGCCTGTGTAATGAGCGAGAATTTTTTTAGATACGGTTATATGGAAATTCGTTGCAAAGCCGCCGATGCACCCGTTACATCTTCATTTTGGACCACCGGTTACCACTCCGAAATTGACATGACCGAAAATTACGGCAAGCTACCCATTGGAAATCCTGAAGGTAAACCCACCACGCTCGAAAAAAAATACAGAACCAATATGATTAATTGGGATCCGGATAAACCTGCCGACCATAAAAACTGGAAGGTTGAAGATTTGCTGGACGTGCGGGTTGCCGACGATTATTATGTGTATGGTTTTGAATGGGATAAAGACTATATTAAAACCTATTTCAATGGAAAACTAATTCGGTCAGTTACCCGCCTGGAGCTTGAAGCCAACAACCAGTGGCGGCACGATTATCCGCAGGAGTTATGGATTGATGCGGAGGTGTTTTCGTGGTACGGTTTACCATCACAGGCCGATTTGGCTATTCCGGCCGAATACAAAATAGATTATGTGCGTATATGGCAAAAGCAAATTGCCGGCCCTTACTTTAATGCCATTGGGTTCGAAGGCCCTTTTCAATTTCAGGGTCGTAGTCAGGCGTGGTATTCCTCTGCCGCTTCTAACTGGCGCATAAAAAATGAAAAGGTGGCTGAAGGCGACTTCAGTGCCCGTTTTAAAGCTACTGCACCTTTTTCGGGAACCTACGTTTTTTATTCACCCTATGCGGCCATTAATCTTCCGGCAGGCAGCAACGAAATATCGTGTAAAGTTTGGATCGACCCAAATACTACCATCGATAAAATGGATATCACCTTAAGCAATCCAAAGGTTGTAAATACCTTTACGCTTACCGGTGTTGAAAAAGGCAAATGGGTTACACTTACAAAAACATTTACGCGGAGTGCTGCCTCATTGCAAAGTCTTACTGCGGGCGACCGATTGCAGGTAACCTTAACCGGAACCGACATAAAGAGCACCGAAGCATTGATGTATGTCGACGATATTACGTTTAAGAATGTAATTACCACCGGCGTAAACGATGTAAGCGATGGCAACTTTTCTGTTTATCCCACACCGGCGCATAATATGCTTACCATATTAAGTAATGAACCCGGCACCGTTTCCCTTTTTAACGGCACCGGCACGCTGGTTCAAACAAAAAAAAAGCGAGGTTCAACCGAAAAGATAGATATTTCGAACCTCCAATCAGGACTTTATATTGTTCAATTGGCATCGGTTAACGGGGTATCGTCAAAAAAAATCGTCAAAAAATAATTGATTCTGAAGTTGTATGAACAGATCTCGTATACAAATTTACACCGGCGTATTGTCGACTCTTTTTTTTAATGATACAAAAGCCTTTAGTGCACCACCGAAACCCAACATCGTTTTGGTATTAATGGACGATATGGGTTATTCGGATGTGGGTTTTATGCCCGGTTCATCGTTGGATGTCTGCACGCCAAACATCGACGAACTGGCCCGGACAGGCACCATTTTCACCTCGGCCTACGTGGCACATCCGTTTTGCGGGCCCAGTCGTACAAGTATACTTACCGGCAGAATGTCGCACGATATTGGTGCACAATTTAATCTGGCATCGTTTTCGCCAAACGGCATTGATACCAAGGAGACCTTTATAAGCAATGTACTTAAGAATGCCGGATACACTACCGGCGTGGTGGGTAAATGGCATTTGGGCGAAGATTTACAATACCAGCCTCAAAGTCGTGGCTTCGACTACTTTTATGGCTTTTTGGGCGGGGGACACGAATATTTTTCCGACACATGGATTTCGTCCGCTACCTACAATCCGGCAAATTATGGCATTGGCAATTATGGTGGTGATTACAACCGGCCTATGATGCTGAATGCAGGGTATGTTGCTACCGCTAAAGGGTTGTATTGTACCGACGTATTAACCGATGGAGCCATTCGTTTTATCGACAATGCATCCAAAGAGACTAAGCCGTTTTTTCTCTACCTGGCTTATAATGCGCCACACACCCCATTGCAGGCCAAGCCGGCCGATATCGACGCACTAAAGTCGAAACTGGGCAACAAAGCCGCCGCCGATGGTTCGGACCGACTCACTTATACAGCCATGATGTACAATGCCGATTACAATATTAAAAGGATGGTGGATAAGCTCAAAACCAGTGGGCTATATGATAATACGGTGATTGTATTTTTAAGCGATAACGGAGGAAAGAGCGACAAAGGTGCCAATAATACACCACTTAGGGGCGATAAAGGCGATGCTTACGAGGGCGGATTTCGTGTGCCCATGTTTGTGCATTGGCCCGCTGGCAATGTACCCCAAGGATACGTGAATCCGTACAATTTTTCGTCGCTCGATTTTTATCCCACTTTTGCCTACCTGGCCGG
>QKHT01000028.1 GCA_003249935.1 Bacteroidota bacterium | reverse complement strand
TGTGTGGCCCGTCATTTGGTGAAATTCCTGCCCGGGCATCCCGTGGTGGATAATAACCGTGCCGGAAAACCGGTGGCTGCTGCACCGTGGGGTAGTGCCAGCGTGTTGCCGATTACTTACGGCTATATCAAAATGCTGGGTGCCGACGGGCTTAAAGCCTCAACCGAAGTGGCCATCCTTAATGCCAATTATATTGCACATAAATTAAAAGATACGTTCGATGTTTTGTATGTGGGCAAACACGGCCGCGTAGCACACGAAATGATATTGGATTGCCGGAAATTTAAAGCCACATCGGGTGTTACCGAACTCGATATCGCCAAACGTCTTATGGATTATGGCTTTCACGCACCCACACTTTCGTTTCCGGTTCATGGTACACTCATGATTGAACCCACCGAAAGCGAGAGTTTGGCCGAGCTCGATCGGTTTATTTCGGCAATGAAAAGCATTAGTACCGAAATTACGGAAATTGAGCGTGGCGAGGCGCATGCCGAGGATAATGTATTGAAAAATGCCCCGCATACCGATTTCGAAGTGGTTTCGGACGTGTGGTCGCATGGGTATGGCAGAGAGAAAGCGGCCTTCCCGCTCGATTATATTCGCGAAAACAAATTTTGGCCATCGGTGGCACGCATCGACGATGCGTATGGCGATCGAAACCTCATTTGTACCTGCAATCCGGTAGAGTCGTACGTATAAAATAGAACACAGATGAAAACAGTTTTAAAGGTCGTATCGGGATTTTTTCTTGTGCTGGCATTTGCGGCATGTAATACATCGGTAAGCGGACGGGGCGAAATGGCCACGCACGAGTTTACAACCGCCGATTTCGATAAGGTAGAGTTTCAACTGCCGGCAAAACTTATTGTTCATCAGCGCGATGCCAAACGGGTATCTGTGCGTACCCATGCCAATATTATCGATTTGGTGGAGGCCAAAGTAAAGGGTAGCCGGTTAGTAATCTCTTTTGCCGAAGGTTATTCGCTGCGCAAGTTCGATACCTTAAATGTGGTAGTCGAAATGCCGCAAATAAAAGCCATTGATGTATCGGGTAGCGGCGATGTGGTTTTGCCTGAACCGGTATCGGGAGGCGAAATGGCATTGAAGGTAACCGGCAGTGGCAACTTGATGGCGAACGGCATTGCAGCCGTGAGCCTGTTGTGCGATATTGGCGGCTCGGGCGATATAACTGTCGATTCCATTCATACGCCTTTGGTTCGAACCGTAATTGCCGGTTCGGGTAACATAAAAGCCAACGGTTCGGCCGAAAAACAGGTGGCCGAGATTAATGGTTCGGGCGATATCAATACCAAACATCTGATGGTAAAGGATTGCAATGTGGTACTCAATGGCAGTGGCAATGTGCATGTGTCGCCGGCCGGAACGCTGAAGGTGCGCATAAATGGCAGTGGCGACGTGTGCTATTACTCGCATCCGGCCGAAATGGATTCGAAAGTGAACGGATCGGGAAGCGTTCGGTTCAACCAAAAATAAATAAAAAGAGGCAATCCGCGTGGGTTGCCTCTTTGATTATGTACTTGCGTTGTCCTTAGATCTCATTGGTGTTGTCCTTACAATTCGTTTGGGTTATCCTTATAACTCAAACGGGATATAAGGATGTTTTAAATCCACTTCAGAAACTGGTTACGAACCTCTTCGAGATATTCAACCGACATTTGGGGGTTGTAAACCCTTATGACATCCTCTATTTTATGGTTCCAGAAGAAGAAACCGAGACCAAAATCCGATTGTAGCAGGTTGTAATTAAACTTTACCTTTTTTACCAGACTGGCGAACTCTATCCAGGATATTTTATCGGGAATGCGGAAATATCCGAACTCAGGATCGTTATTGTCGAAATAAAGCCCCTGCTTTGGCGAGTGCAAACTAAAAAATTTACGGGTGCGTATTATGGCATTGCCTTCGGTATCTTTTCGTGTTAGTTTGCTGTGGAAACAACCTGTTTCGTAATAGGCTGCCTGAAGTGTTTCGACATGGTCGTACGACTCCAGATTTCTAATGCGCAATCCTTTGTAATCCTGTCCGTTGAGTGTTATTTCAACAAAGGCCGCATCGAATTTTACCGCTGTACGTTCTTTTACGACCTGCGTACTGCGTATGAGTTTTTCGAGCGTAACGGGTTCATCAAATATAAGATATACATAAAGTGGGCGGGTATGTCCCGGTTCGTCGCTATAATACTGGCTGAACCCGGGATAGGGCTCCGGCGAGTTAAATGCCAGTGTTCCGGGAATAACGGATGATGTCAACGGAATCAGACGCTCTTCTTTGAGCATGTGTCCATAACGTTCGGCAATTGAATTAGTATCCATGATCTCTTAGTTTTTAATGTATAACAATTCGTAAAAGTATAAAGTTTAAATTTTTTGCGTTTTTGGGTATGATAGTTTGTGTTTTTTATTGCATAGCCGTGTTAATAAATTTAATTTTGGGAAATTGATGTTAATTACGAGAATATGAAAATGTTTAATTGCTTGTTTTTAAGTTTTATATTACCATTTGTGATGTCGGGCCATTTGAAGGCACATGATAAGTTGTATGATTTATTTGCTGACTTACATGCAGCAACGCTTAAAAACGATTCGTTGGTGGAAGCGAAGTGTTATAGAGCCATTGGCTGTTACTACAACGAATTATCGAAAATCGACTCTTCTTTTTACTATCTGAACCGCGGATTAAAGATTGCAAAGGCACTGGGGAATAAAAAATTGGTGGCTTCGTTTGGTAATAATCTCGCAGATAATTTCGGTCTTACCGGTAATCATGCTTCGGCCATGGCATGGTACGATACCTGCGCTGCATTGTTGAGGCAAATCAACGATACATCGGCACTTACCGTTATTTTGGTTAACAGTGGCATCGAACACAAAATGGTTGGCGATATTCCCATGGCCATAAAGTTGCAAACCGAAGCCATCAGGCTTAAAGAGGAACGACACGACTCCACCAGGCTGGCTTTTTTTTATATGAACTTAGCCAAACTTTTCGAAAAGAGCGATACCATCAGCTTCGAAAAGTATTTAAGTAAGGCCTTGGAGTTAGGTAAAACGCCGGCTTATACCACATTTTATACCCAAGCCGAATCGTTTCAGATTATGGGCGAAATGGAAGAAAACCGTGGCCGTTTGTCTCAGGCTTTGGCATGGTACGATTCGATGTTGGTGGTGTCGCGCGCCGAAGCGTACACCCGTGGTACGGCTTTGGCATTGAACCTCAAGGCTTGTATATTAGAAAAGATGAACCGGAACAACGAAGCGTTGCCCTTGTTGCGTGAGGCGTTGGAATTGATACCGAATTGTGATGATCTTTATCTCGAAATGGTGATTAACAAGGAAGCCGGTGCGGTGTACTTTAGTGCGGGTTTAATTAATAAGGCTGAACCATTGTTGCGCCGGGCGGCCGATCTGGCCAAAACAAACAATTATCCCGAAACACTGTACCATGTACTGCGCGATTTGTCGAAAATTGAAGCATTACACGGCCGGTTCGAAAGTGCTTACCGTAATCTGGAAAAGTATGTGGTACTTAAGGACTCGATAAACAAAGCAGAAACCAACAAGCTGCTGTTCGAAATTCAAACCAAATACGAAACGGAGAAAAAAGATGCTCAGATTCTGTTGTTGCAAGCTCAACAACAAGCTAATCAGCGTTTTTATTGGTTGCTTGTGGCCGTTATTGTGCTGGTTGCCATGTCTCTTTTATCCCTCTATGTTGTGTCGCGATTCCGTCAGCGGGCCGAAAAAACAGCCCGGTTATTAGCCGAAAATGCAACCCTTTTATCGAACCTTGAAAAGGATAAAATTCGGGAAGCGTTTGAAGCGAAATCACGGGAACTAACCACCAATGCCATGCATGTGGTTCAGAAAAACACCATGTTGAGTAAAGTAAAAGATCAGATAGAAGCCCTGCAAACAGAAGATCGGGTGGCTGTAAACGCATTGTTGCACCAGTTAGAGATGAACCTGAAGTTGGAAGAAGACTGGAATCGCTTTAAAGTGCACTACGAATCGGTTCATCCCGGTTTTTTTAAAAAACTTAAAAATGACTTTCCTGCGCTTACACCAAACGATGAGCGGTTGAGTGCCTACCTTAAATTGAATATGACCACTAAAGAAATAGCACAATTGCTGAGTTTAACCACCATGGCCGTAGATAAAAGTCGCAATCGGCTGCGCAAAAAACTGAATATGCAGCCCGGTGAAACTTTTGTGGATTTTCTTAAAAACTACTGATTTACCGATTATTTTGTTCGATGTCATAGCATTGTCATAGTGCTTTGTTTGCCCTGTTTGTTGGAGCCATCTACCTTTGATAATATTTTTTTTACTTAACCAAATACAGTTTTATGAATCGAAAACTATTGAACATCGGCCGCATTGGGTTTGCCGCCGCCGCATTGCTAATCGCAATGGTTTGTTCGGAAATGACGGGGCAGGGTCAATCCGCTTCACTTAAATTTTACCCTTTCCGAACAGTCGAATTGTTGTACGCCTATTCGGGTAGTACCACTGGATCCCAACGCCTTATTTTCGACGACTACGGCCGAAAACAGAAGGAAGAGACTAAATCGGAGACGAAAATGTTCGGCTTTACAACCAAAACCAACGAGGTAAAGCTGAACGACAATGGGTACATTTATCAGTGGATCGTTGGTGAAAAAACCGGTTCGAAAATGAAAAACGAGCTGATTATGTCGATGATGGATGAAGGTATTGCCAACCCCGAGGATGCTTGGGAAAAAACAAAAGCCTATCTGAAACTCGTAAAGGTTGGCAATGAACCGATACTTGGCAAGCCTTGCGAGATTTGGGAAGGCTCGGGTGTGAAGTTCTGGTTCTGGAAATACCTGACACTAAAGTCCGAAATAACCATTGCCGGCCAAACCATGGTACTTACCGCCACGAGCGTAAAAACCGATGTGCCGATTGCTGCCTCGGAATGGGTTTTGCCCACAAATGTGGTGTTTAAGGAAGTTGATTTGGAAAACCCGGATGTTGAAGGCGACCAAGGTGGTTCTCCGACAAATAGTGAAAAAGAAGA
>QKHT01000324.1 GCA_003249935.1 Bacteroidota bacterium | reverse complement strand
CCCACAACTTTATACCATTTTCCGAAAACGAGTTCTGAATCTTGGTTGTGAAATGCGTGTTTTTCATGCCATGCCTCTCTTTGAGTGAATAATCGGATATAAAAGTAATTGTTTTAGGATAATGGCCATAAGATTGGCTGTAGATTTTGTGTGAGGTCTACGATTTTAACGCTTGGTCGCTTATTGGAGTGCGGTGCAACATCATCGGAATTGGGGTTTGAGGAGGTTGCTTTTATATGTCGGCGATTTGTTGAATTGCGAATTTTGGCGAATTATGGGTTTTAAACAAAAAACGCCCCGGGATTCAGTTCCGGAGGCGTTTTGTTTTATCTGTTATCGGGGTTTTATTTACCCCTTCAACACCTTTTCGGCAATGGCTTTGCCCGCTTCGAGGGCGGCAATATTTACATCTACCACGGCCTGTCCTTTGCGTGTGAATATTTTAACGATGCTATCTGCAAAGCGTTGGTACGGTATGTCGATAAACGGTGTGGCCGCTCCCAGCAGCACCATGTTGGCGGCTTTGGCCGAACCCGTACTTTTGGCAATTTCGTCCACATCGAGGGCTACCTTTTGCGGCAGGTTGTCGATTGCAGATAATATCTCCTTGATATCGGGATAGTTGCTAATATTTACAAACGGTGTGGTGTTGGTTACCAACCAGCCTGTAGTTGCAAGCCACGGCATATACCGCAGGGCCTCCATGGGTTCGAGCGAAAGTATTAACGTCGCCTTCCCTTGCGGAATAAGATCCGATGCAATGGGCAAATCCGATAAGCGCAGGTTGGAATGTACGGCACCACCGCGCTGGCTCATGCCATGGACTTCGGCCTGCTTTATATTGAGTCCCGAGGCAATGGCTGCCTCGCCGATTACAGCGGCAATCGACAAAATGCCTTGTCCGCCAACCCCGGCTAAAATAATATCTGTTTTCATTGTTTGCAGTTTGATTTTTTGTTTAAATCCTTTACCTCTTCACGTTTTTTGCGCATAGCGGTTTGTATGCATTCGCGACGAGGAATTACCACCGATACGCCTTTGTAGGCCAATTCTTCGGCAATTACACTCACCATTTCGTCGAAATTCTTTTTCAATGGCACAAATACACGAATGTGTTCCGGTTCAACCCCTAAGCCCTTGCAAATATCTTCGAGTCGGCCCGTACCCGACGACTTCTGTCCACCAGTCATGCCGGTGGTTTCGTTGTCGGAAATAATAATGGTTATCGGCGACTTTTCGTTTACTGCATCCAGTAAGCCGGTCATGCCGGAGTGTGTAAAGGTACTGTCGCCAATCACTGCCACAGCCGGAAACATGCCTGCATCGGCAGCCCCTTTGGCCATGGTAATCGATGCGCCCATGTCTACACACGAACTTATAGCGTTGTAAGGCGGTAACGCACCCAAAGTATAACAGCCAATGTCCGAGAATGCACGTCCCGAACCGTACGGTTTCAGTGCTTCGTTGAGTGCAGCGTAAGCATCAATGTGGCTGCAACCCTGGCACATGCTTGGCGGCCGATTCGCTACTATTTCAGGCATCTCCATTGATTCGGCCAAAGGAAGACCGAGCGATTTGGCCACGAGATCGGGGTTCAGCTCGCCATCGCGTGGCAGCGAACCATCGAGGCGGCCATGCACTTTCGGGCCTTTGTGACTGATGCCCTTAATCAGTTCTTCGAGCAACGGAAAACCTTCTTCGAGGACCATGATTCTGTCGCAAGTGTCAATTAATCTGTTGATATGGTCTACCGGTGCCGGATAGTGCGAAATTTTTAGCACGGGATGCGGACAGCCATCGGGATAGTTTTCCATGAGATAGTTGTACGCAATGCCGCAGGCTATTATCCCTACCGAAGTATCCGTGCCATCAATATATTGGTTGAACCGCGATGTGAGTGCATCGGCGGCAATGTCGGGCTGAAGATCAAGTAGCATTTTGTACCGGCGGCGGGCAATGGCTGGCAACAAAATAAACTGGCGCGGGTCGTCGGGGAGTTTGTATTGGTTTTGTGGCTGAACCGGTTTGCGTGCTATGCCGGCACGGGAGTGGGCCAGACGGGTGGTGACGCGAAGCATTATTGGCAGTTTGAACTTTTCCGACAGTTCGAAACCGGCATAGGCCATATCGTACGCTTCCTGTTGATTGGATGGTTCGAGAATTGGTATGTTGGCAAATCGCGCAAAAAAGCGGCTGTCTTGCTCGTTTTGCGACGAGTGCATCGACGGGTCGTCGGCTACCAGAACCACCATGCCACCGTTTATTCCGGTTACAGCCAGATTGATAAACGGATCGGCGGCCACATTAAGGCCTACATGTTTCATACACACTAACGAACGTTTGCCGGCATACGACATGCCAATAGCGGTTTCGAGAGCGGTTTTTTCGTTTGCGCTCCAATCGCTGTGTATGCCGAGTTCGGCTGCCAATGGCAGGTTTTGGATGTACTCGGTGATTTCGGTCGATGGTGTGCCGGGATAGGCGTAAACACCCGATAATCCGGCATCTACAGCACCCTGTGCAATGGCTTCATCGCCTAAAAGCATTAACTTTTCCATATCTGTTGTTTTTCCCTAAATAGTAAAAATTGTACGATTCCAAAAGTAGTTATTTTTTAAAAAGTAGCCGTAATTTGCCGGTATTTGGAAATAGTTTACACAAACCAAATCAATTTGCTAAATTTACAAGCTATAAATGCGCAAAATATTATGATCAAAGCAAATAAAATTTGTCAGAGTTGTGGTATGCCGCTCAACAAAGACCGTGGTAATGGCGGTACTGAACGCAACGGCTCAAAAACCGACCGCTATTGTAGCCATTGTTATCAAAAGGGGGAGTTTGTACGTCAAGGGATTACGGTAGAACAGATGCGCGCCCTTTGTATCGAAAAAATGGTGGAGATGAGGTTCCCGCAATTTGTGGCTAAACTGCTCACCAGAAACCTGCATAAACTCGATCGTTGGAAAAACGCATAATTTAATGACAGATTTAGTACGCGATATTTTTTAATTTAATACCTCTCGATATGCTTCCCAATAAAAATTTGTTTTATCAATCTGTAAAGGTTCTTGCTGCGGTGGTTGTTTTAATGGTTTCATGTAAGTCCGAACCCAAAGACGATACAATACATTTCGACCCGAACACCCCGTGGGATAGTGTGGCCGGTTATTGGTCGTCGAAAACGCATACCACACAGGGTAAACCCGATTTTAACGGTGTGTTCGATCAGTCCAAGGTTCAGAACATTAAAATTGTAGTAAACAGTGCCGATTGGCAACAAATGGTGCAGGAGGTATCGGAATATGCCGTGTCGGGTATGCCGGCATCGGCTTTTGTGCCTGCATACCGTAAGGCAACAGTAATTTGCAATCACATTGGATGGAAAAGCGTTGGCATAAAGTTCGCATCACCATCCGATCTTCGGTCTGCGGTTCAGGACAATAACAAAAAATACGCCATTAAACTCGATTTCGACCAGTTCGAAAACGAGGTCAAGGGGATTACAGACCAACGGTTTTATGGGTTTAAAAAACTAAAATTGTTTAGTTGCTATGGCGATCCATCGTATCTGCGGTCGAAGTTGTCGTCCGATTTTTACCAGTCGTTTGGTGTGCCGGCTCAAAAGGCAGCCTACTATGCGTTGTATATCGACTACGGCTCGGGTCCGGTTTACTACGGATTGTATCTTATGACCGAGGAGGTGAGCAATACCACCGTGAAATATGCTTTTGCGGGCGACGACGGCAATTTGTATAAGGCCGAAACCGACCTGTCGTCGCTGGCTTTTGGCGTGGATTATAAAAATGGTTTTTCGTACGAGGGGCCGCTTGCAACCCCCGATTTTAATGATCTTACTGCTTTGTACAACATGGTGCATTCGCCACTTCGTACGCAAAACGAGGCTTTGTGGCGCACACAATTGGAAAGGGTTTTTGATGTGGACTTGTTTATTAAATGGCTGGCTGTATCAACGGCACTTCATAATTATAAAACCTATGGTACCGATGGCGATAATTTTTATCTGTACACTATTCCTACCACCAATAAAATGTCGTTTGTACCCGCCATTAATGTGGAAACGCTCTACAAAAAACGGTCGAAACATGGCATTAACGAGTATCTGTTGGATGTAACCACGGCCTGGCCAATCATTCGGTATGTGGCCGACAATCAGGTTTATTATGCCGCGTACAAACAGTATTACAATGCGTTTCTGTCGGGATATTTTACGCCTCAGATGCTTAAAGGTAAAATAGACAGCTACGAAACCATGCTAAAACCATATATCGACATTGAGCCGGCAGGGATTTCGAACATTAAATCGGTAAGTGAGTTTACCGATGAGTTAAAGTTTTTGCGTACCATTTCTAACGTACCACTCGAATAAATCCGGACTGTACGCCTATTTTAATCGACATCATGTGGAGCGAACCCATTAACGGCACCTCGTTGAAAAACGAAATAGGGTCGTTGTCGAATTCTGAATTTGCTTATCTCATACCAATAAAAAATGCTTCGAGATTTGATTTTTTGTGCTTGTTGAGCTTTGTATTTAATGGTTCATTAATCACAGTATTCCACAGTAGCTCGATATTTTGAGGGTCGAAATGAACTGCGGTTGTCGCTCCATTAGCAATTAATACAGAAAGATATGCTGCTTTAGAAGCATTGGTTATGACACTGTCGATATTGTATTTTTCGCTTTGGATAAAACTTTGGATTCTTTTCACTCCTTTTTGAAGGCGCATGAACGTATCGGGTTCTATCCGGCCTCTCAAGCATATACAAAGTGAGGTTTGAAAAATATCATTAAGCACCTGAGTCATATTTTCAGGGTCAAGATTTCTGTATTGCAATTCAACGGAGGCAAATTTTTGGAATGTTTCGGCAAATACAGTTAAATCGTTGGTTTCGTCAAACAATGAGGCAATATCAAAAAGTTGCTTTATGATTTCCGGTGAACAATCTTTCTCCCCTTTGAAATAAGGAATACCCGTGGTGTTTGGGGCAAAAGCAGTAAGTTTATCGCCCAACAAATCAGCTTTACCCGGGATATTAACCATCACAGGTTCTCTTACCAGCAAAGTCAAAAGCCCAAGGGGCTTACAGCAATAGCT
>QKHT01000175.1 GCA_003249935.1 Bacteroidota bacterium | reverse complement strand
GCGAAGTGAGTGATGTGTGGCAGAATCCCAAAGATGGTAAAACCTGGCAGGGCGACTATGTGCCGGTATGGCGATGGCGAGAAGCGATGTATAACGATTTTATTTGCCGGATGGATTGGTGTACCCAGCCGTTCGAAAAAGCAAACCATCAACCCAAAGCTGTGTTTAATGGCGATACAGGCGACGATATTTTGTTCATAAACGCAATCCCCGGCGAAAAAATCGACCTCGACGCGTCGCTATCGACCGATCCGGATAACGATGCGTTGAGTTACAAATGGTGGATTTACCAGGAGGCGGGGAACTATGCCGGTACGGTATATATCGAGAACGCCGAAACCGGCAAAGCCGCACTCATTGTGCCAACCGGTTCCGCTAATAAACAAATACACCTCATACTTGAGGTGAAAGACAATAACCGCATTGCGCCACTGTTCGATTATCGCCGCGTGGTGATTAATGTTTCGGGTACTTACGATCATTCGCAACTGTCGAAGCAAACCGATTAAGATTAGTCGTTACAGTTATAACTTAGCGGCATGACTGTGATTCATTATTTGAGCTGTTAAGTTTTTTCCAAACCGTTTTCCGTATTTCCCAATATAGTCGGTAACAATGGTTTTTTCGAAAGTAGCTATTGTATTTAAATACGATTACGAAGGCCATGTGTTTAAAACGATCGCAAATTATTTTTAATTTCTCTGTCTTTTAAAATGCATTGATAATTAGTGTATTATACAATAGTTTGAATCTTTGAATTACTGAATTTGAGTTTGTTTAGTTTCGTCGGATATCTAGCGATTTATTGTGTAGCGTTTAATTCTTTTCAATGTTGTTAGGTATAAATTAGTTTAATTAGTTTTCTCACATCGTTCGAAATGACAATCAGTAAGTTAGGTCTATGGTAGGGGTTAGGTTAGCGGTTTTGCCGCCAACCTACCCATTAACTTCCAAAAAAAAACTACAACACCCTGTCATTCAGAGCGAAGCGAACAATCTCAGATGTTTTTCGGACTACAGTGAATTTTTTTTTAAGATAGTTGATTTTCTGTTAGTTCTATTATACGGACTTCCATTATTCCAGAATCTTATGACATTTTTTTGTTATAAATCTTTTGCAGGTTATCGCTTTGCAAATATATTGGGTTCAGCAAATGCCCTCTAAAGTATTGGGTAAAAGTACCTGTTCCCATTTTTATTTTTCTATATATTCGTGTTATATTAAATAATGATGGTTTTGGGTTTAACCAAAACGCAGGATTTTCGGATTTACAATAATTAGCAAAATATAATGAAACGGAGAATTTTTACTTATTTTTTACTTATTACAACAGCCCAATTCATGTTTTCTATTCCGCCAAAACCACCTGTTGGTAAGCGGTGGGTTCGTAACGAACTGTTTTCGGATGAGTTTAATGGTTCAAAACTCGATGCTACCAAATGGTACGACTATCACCCAACCTGGACGGGCCGTGCGCCGGGTATCTTCTTGCCGTCGCAGGTGAAAATAGCAAATGGTTTTATGTCGATTCAAGGTAAAAAATTGCCCAAGGATACCGTGGTTGTAAATTGGGATAAAACTACCACCACTTACAATATTGCTTGTGGTGCAGTTGTTTCTAAAACCACCTCCGCTTCCTTTGGTTATTACGAATGCCGCATGAAAGCAGCCGAAACGACTATGTCGTCAACTTTTTGGATGTCTTCACGAAACAATACTGCTGGGCCTAAAGGTTGTGGCGATAAGTATGGTTTGGAGTTGGATATTCAGGAGTGTATTGGCCGTGGTGGTAGTTTTAGTGGTTCATCCTTTGCCAATGGCATGCACTCCAATGCTCACTTTTGGTATACCGACTGCGGAGCCACAACCCAACAAGATTTAAGGGCAACAGAAGTAAAGTATAACACTTCGCCAATACCATCGCAAACATTTTATACCTATGGCGGGTGGTGGCGCGACGAAAGCACGGCCTCTTTTTATCTTAATGATAATAATATTGGTAACATGACTTTTTATACGGGCATTAAAACCAAACCGTTCGACATGCCAATGGGATTGAATATGGTTTCGGAAACTTACCCTTTCCCATGGGTGTCATTGCCCGAAGACTGGGAGCTTGCCGATAATACCAAAAATACAGTGTATTACGATTGGGTGCGGGCGTATTCTTTGGTCGATGTGGATAAAAGTTCGGTGGTAAATCCAATTGTTAATGGTGGGTTCGAAACCGGCGACTTAACCGGATGGGGTGGTTATCCTTATCCAACACCACAAAAAATAGTAAGTGATGCGGCATCGGTTCATTCGGGAAAATATGCTATGGCTATTGCGGGTCCGGGGTCACCATCTCAAACGGTAAACGTAAAACCCAACACCAAATATTTGTTTAGCTGCTATGTAAAGGTTGCATCCGGTTCAATTACGCTGATGGTAGCCGATGGTACAGCTGGTTTGGTTGTTTGTAAAGATGCTTCATACACTAAAAAAGAAGTTACTTTTACATCCGATGCCACAGGTAAAGTCCGATTCTACTTTTTGGCAGGTTCAACCTCCGACAAAGGTTTTATCGACGATTTTATGCTCACCGATTTAACGCCTGCGCCCGACCCGGTATTAATTTATACCGAAGGTGTCTCATTAGACAAAAGTGCAGTAAGTAAACCTGCTGCAAAAATACTTTCGGTACCATTTACCTTTATGGCCAATGTCGACCGCGAATTGAACCTCGAATTGCGGAATGCCGATAATGTACTTGTGGGCCGGAATACCATCACTGCTTATGCAGGTTATGGTAATATGGTCTATGATTTCGTGCTCGATTCGGTGCCTGCTGTACGTAATAAATACAAGATTCTGGTAGATATTCGCCCCGTTGGTTCAGACGGAACTCAGGCCATAAAACGCGATTCGCTCACTGTTAATCTGCTGCCTGATGGTGTAACTGTTTTGTCTGAACCGCTTGCTGTGGTAACGGTTTATCCAAATCCGGTACGCGATTGGCTTACATTGGTTTCGGAAAGAGAAGTGAAATCATATGCGGTATTTGGTGCCGATGGTCGCATGGTTCAATCGGGAAAGGTAATCAATTGCCGTGTGGATGTAGCCCGTTTGCCAAAAGGTGTTTATGCCATAAAACCCGACAATGGTTTGGTGGTTCGTTTCGTTAAAATTTAAAAGAATCTATCATATCAAATCAGGGCGGCTGTCTGTTTGGACAGCCCTTATTTTGTGTAGTAGTTAGATGGTCTGGCAGAATTGGACTACGGTTTGCAATAAGTGAGTTTTAATAAGTTGAGACGAATGGCCAAGGTTATTTGTTGGTTCTTAAAAAGCGATCTTTTTATCGGTGTACGCATTAAATACCCCTGTAAATAGGTCATTTACGCCCCTTTGTATACAATTGATATTGGATAGTTTTACATTCGATAATATAACTTAAAATTCCAAAGTTTTTTAATTATGAAAAAACTAATGATAACAAAATCGGTGCTTTTGGCATTATGCTTAACGACCATGGTTGGCGCAATTTCAGCTTCCGAAACGGAAGTCGTATCGGTAATTCAGACAAAATCGGTACAGGCCAATAAAAAGATCCATGTGGCCAAAAATGGCAATGATAACGGAACCGGTTCTCTCGAAAATCCATACCTCACAATTTTCAAGGCATCTATTTACGCGGGTCCCGGCGATACCGTTTTTATCCACGAAGGAACCTACGAAGAAACCATTACGCCGTTTCAGTCGGGGCAGGCCGGTAGTCCTGTGGTGTATCAGTCATATGGTAACGATAAGGTGGTTATTTCGGCCATGCAGGCGTTGAGTGGATGGACCAACGATGCCGGTTCTGTGTACAAAACCACTGTGTCGTGGGATTTGGGACAACAGAATTTTGTAATGAACGGTACCACAGCACTCGATTTGGCCCGTTGGCCAAATAATACCGATGGTGAACCCTTTACGCTCGATTCGCGACGGAATACCAGCGGTAGTGCCGGCGATGTAATTACCGATGCATGGCTTGGCGATGTGAATATCCCTAATTTCGATTGGTCGAAAGGTGGTTCTGTGTTCTTTTTTGGCGATAAAGCGGGTAGCGGATGGACAGCATGGAAGTCATTTATTAAATCGAGTTCGGCCGGAAAAGTAACATTCGATCTTGCAAAGAATCCCGAATGGATTCGCACCTATCACGCGCCGGGCGATAAAGGCGATTATTTTCTCGAAGGCATCAAAGAGGCCCTCGATTATCAGAACGAATGGTATTTCGACGGTTCAACCAAAACCCTTTTTGTACAATTGCCCAATGGTGTTGCACCTGCCGATGGCATGGTTAAAATGCGCAAACGGGCACTTTGCGTTGATTTGAATGGCAAAAACTATGTTGAAATACGTAATCTGGCCGTATTTGGTGGCTCTATTGAAATAAGCGGTGGTTACAATAAAATATTTGGTGTGACCTCGTTGTATGGCAATATGAACCGGGGTGTAGTTACAGGGTTCAGCATAAATAGTAATGCCGTTAATATTAAATATGGTGCAAATAATAATATTATTGAACAGTGTGAAATTGGTTATGGCTCGGGTTCGGGTATTTGGGATGCCGGTAATGGCACCCTGATTAAGAATAATTATATCCACGATTTTAACTATGTGGGTTGTTACGATGCGGTAATGATGGCACGTGGCGGAGCCGGTACTGTAATAAGTAATAATTTGATTAAACGAGGCGGTCGCGACTGTATTCAGATTGTAAGTAAAGGCAGTGAAGTAGCCTATAACGATATTAGTCAGAGTAATCTTATTGCCGACGATTGCGGCTTGTTGTATACCATTGGTAAAGGATTGAATATGAAAATTCACCACAATTGGTTTCACGATACCAAAGGGCGCGGAACCATGAAAAAAGCAGCAGGTGTGTATCTCGACAACGATGCAGCTCAAGTGGTGGTTCATCATAACGTAATATGGAACATAACCACTTGGCCGGCAATTCAGATTAACTGGAGTGGGACAAATATCGATATTAACCACAACACCATGTGGAATGTGCAGGCCGAAATGGGCGCATGGCATAATACCGGTACTGCATTTACCAACGTCATGGCGTGGAATAACCTG
>QKHT01000309.1 GCA_003249935.1 Bacteroidota bacterium | reverse complement strand
AAAACCATATAACAACACCCCAATTTTAATAAAAATAATGCCTCAAAAACCACAAATAATTTGAGCAAATAACTATTTTTACGTCCTTATTTTAAAACAAAAAGACACTATGAAGTCATTAATTCAAACCATTCATTTTTCCAGATTATGGAACAGCGAACACCCTTTGGTTGTTACCCGCATTGCACAAATTATCGAATCGCACAATCCCGTTGCCCTGCACATCGCGAAAGCTTTCGAAAAAATTACCGCCACACTGCCGGCATTGGCTTTGGTTGAAGCTCAGGAAAAACGGAGCGAAATGAGTGCCGAAATCAGCGAACTCGATAACGAGCGCGACGAATTGGTTATAGCACTTTACATGCAGGCTAAAAACATGAGCAGACTAAAACTGCCCACCGTAGCACCTCATGCCAATGTACTTAAAACATTGTTCGACAAACACGGGCACGACATTGCCACAGCCAATTACACTTCCGAGACCAAACGCATTAACGATTTGCTTGCCGATATTGAAAAAATGCCGGAAGTTTCAAATGCAATTACTGCGCTCAACCTCACCGATTTGGTACAACGACTTAAATCGGTAAATACCGAATTCGAAATAGTATTTATGCGCCGCAACAGCATTCTGGCAGAGCACCAATCCGTCGATGCGCGGGCCATTCGGCAGGAGGCCGATAACGCGATTCATTTTATGTTTCAGGCTATTGATTTTTGCGTTACCGAATATCCCGAAACCGATTACAAACCGCTTATTGCCGAATTAAACGAGCTATCAGGGTACTACAACGCGCAAATAAAGGCACGGCAAACACGCCGTCAGTCGGGCAAGGATGTAACCCAGGAGGCACCTATCCCCGAAAAATAAAATGCATTTTTTACTCGCCCATTTCCATCTGTTTTTTGGGTTGAACCCCATTCCAGGCCGGATTTTTGTGTGGCACTAAAGCTTTGGTATCGGCGAGCCATTGGTTGAGCCGCGATTTTAACGATTCGCGGATGTCGGGCAATTGGTCCGATAAATTGGTGGTTTCGCCGATATCTTTTGCCAAATTATATAGTTCGTATGCATCGGTTGCATCGGCATTGGCACCATACAACCTGTAGAGTTTGTAATCGCCCATGCGCACCGACGATCCACCCACATCGGCACCAATTTGCGAGGCTCGCGGAAAATGGCAGAACAACGGGCGTTCGGCAATCGAACCCTTACCGTTTAGCAGGGGTTCAATACTTACCCCATCCACAACATCCTTTTGTTTCGAAACCTTTGCGCCGGCCAATGCGAGCAATGTCGGGTAAAAATCGACCAGATGTACCGGTGTATTTTCAACCGTTCCGGCCTTAATCATTTTCGGATACTTAATAATCAACGGCACCCTTACCCCACCTTCGTAAAAGCAACACTTGCCGGCACGCAATGGCGCATTCGATGTTACCGGAATATCCTTATAACCCGGTGTTTTATCGTTGGCCCAATGCACCCCGCCGTTGTCGCCCATTACAATAACCATGGTGTTATCTTCGAGTCCCAATGCTTTTAACTTTGCCATAACCACACCCACACTCTCATCCAACGACGCTATCATGGCCGCCATGGTGGCATGGTGTTGCGGATTGTTTACATTGGCTTTTGCGGCGTATTTGGCAACAAGTTCGGGTTTGGCCTGGTAAGGCGAATGCACATTAAACTCGGCCAGATAGATAAAAAACCGATCGTTTTTAAGTTGTGTTAATGTGTTGCAGACTTCGGCCGACAAACGGTCGGTAATATACTCGCCCTTGGGCCCCTGAGCAAGATCCTTTAGCCCAATATAAGGTGCAAAATAACTCGGTCCGGGGCCGGGTCCACCTACGGCAAATTGGGTATCGAACCCCTGATGCACCGGAAAATATGGTTCATTACCTAAATGCCACTTGCCAAAATGGGCGGTTTTGTAGCCTGCATTTTGTAGCTCCTCGGCAATAGTAATCTCTTCAAGAGCCAGATGGTCGGCCGATTCGGGCACGCAGGTTTTGATATTGGCACGCATGGTATCGGGCAATATCGGGTTGAACCGGCTGGCTCCCGTAATGGCCTGATGTATGTGCAATCGGGCACCGGGATATTTGCCCGTTAGCAGTGCCGCACGCGATGGCGAACAGAGCGGTGTGGCATACGCCTGAGAAAACACCATGCCTTCGCTGGCTAATTGATTCAAATTCGGTGTTTCGTAAAAGGTTGAACCCAATGGGTTACCATTCATCTGCCAGTCGGTCCAACCCCAATCGTCGGCCAGAATAAATACAATATTGGGTCGGTTTTGGGCGTGTGCCATACCCACAGTAAGCACTGCGGCAGCAAGAAGAGATGATTTATTGAGATTCATATTAAATGTATCAGCGATTTATTACAATTTTTGTCTGAACCGTTTGAGTCGCGCATTTGGCCGTAACAAGGTAAATACCGGCCGATAAGCCCGCCAAATCGATGGCATTCTCATGCCCGTTCAGCATTCGGTTCAACACTAACCGGCCCGTTGCAGAATACACGGTAACGGATGTATTTTGAACGATTGGCCCTTGAATTCGAAGTATTTTTGCGGAAGCGACGAAAAACACGTTGGTATTACCGAATTGGTTCAACCCAAAACCGGCCTCAACACTGGGGTTACGCAGGGCTGTTAATGTATTCAAAGCACCTTCGACCGAATCGTCGCCGCCATAAAACGACGTATTTTTATCCTTTTGCCGGTTATAACAATTGAGCACAAAATAAAGATCGGGACTACTTAACACCTCGGGTGCAGCCGATTTAAGATACTGAAAAATAGTGGCAATATCGGCACTATAATTTGTGGATTCCGAGGTAAAATGAGGTGGCAGCAACAAAAAAGCTTTCTTGCCCTTGCCAAGAACCGCTCTGATGCCATCGACTAATTTGTACGATGTATATTTGGCCACGTCGGGCTTTTGTTCGAAACAAACTCCACCAACCAGCGTATTGCCAAGTGCACGGTCCACTTCCGTTTGCCATTGTGTGGTGTGATAGGCCCGCGACAACACAATAACCGGCTTGGACGAATAAGTATGCAACACCTTAATAACCGAATCGGAAATAACCGTGGTGGGATGAAAATCGGAAGTAATGGTGGGTTCGGCATAACCGCACACCATGTCGATGGCATTGCTGCCCACAATGTCCTTGGTCAGATTGTGGTTTTTATTGGGGAAATTCTGCCAATAGTCCTCGGTACTCAAAAAACCCGACATCATGCCATCGAAACCGGTTTTCCACTCGGCGATGGGGATATCGCGACCAAAATTACCAGCCGAATTGGCCGGAATAGACCAAATGCCATCGCATTTAAGCTTATTGGTTAATGGCAACTCATTGCGCCAAATCTGATTGTTGTCGACTAAAATTTTAAATTTATACTGAGCCATTTGCTTTTGCGAACAACCGAACAAACCCAGTACGGCCAGAAAGATGGTTTTGTAAACGCGGGATAAATGCATTGTATTGATACTATTTGTTTCGGGTTTAAATATAATAATAAAACCAATAAGTGCATTAATAATGGTAAGGCTTTAACACTAAGATGCCATAAATTTATTGACCAAAACCCTATACAGCTATTTACTAATTATTTACAAAACTAATAATACGCCTATAAAAGTGGTTCATTGAGATATATTTCAAAGAAAATAATATCATAAAGTGCAAATTAAGGTTCAATTTGTATCCGAACCAAATCACAAAAACCGGTATTCAAGTTCGATCGCCATTTTCAACTGTAAGGTATGGATCTCCTGACTCTGTTTCATTTAAAGCCGTTTCTCCCTTAGGCACTAAAGTTGCATATTCATGTAATCCATCATTATTATCTCTTGTTTTATTTAACAAGTCAGCACTTGCTCTAAGTACATTTGCCGAAGGTAATAAGTGGCTTCCGGAGCCATCCTTAAAATAATTTTTCTCAGTACCACCCTCAAAATCAATGATATTTCCATTTTTATCATATGTTGCCTCCCCCGTCGGATCCCAATACACCAGCGGATTATTCACACAATACACATACGACCCCCAGCTCCCTATTCCGCTGAGGCTCATCGGGATTGCGGTTGCTTGCCAAACCCGCTGCGCGGTGCCGGCGCTTTTGTAGCACCCGGGAACACGTCGCATACATGCAGGCATCGGCAATTTTGCAATCGGTAGAGATTAAGCCATTGATGTTTCCAAGATGGTCAGTCATTATGCCATAGAGTGCCGAAGTGGTGGAGCTGCCTGCCGTAGTTTTAATATAAACCGTTGCCATCTTAGCTACAAATTACTATAACTATTTGGTATTTATTATTTTTCCAGAAGTAACATCTATCTTCATTTTGCGATCACCCAAAATAGGGGATCGTTTATAAAAATAAAAACTACCAGTGCAAAAATCATAGTATTCAGCTAAATAACCACATCGCCAGCTATATACAAATACATCCATTCCACACACCTTTATCATCTCAACTAAAAGTTTCCCAGTTACATTATCCTTTAACAAAATCGATTCTCTATCAACGTACAAACTTCTTTGCCTAAGCTTATCTTCCAAAAGATAACCTGCTATATTATAACTAGCAGTATCATGGAAAAAGTACGAATCTAGAAAATAGTAAACTCTTCCCTTTTTATTTTCTGCAAATATTTTATACTTTATCAAATTTCTACTTAGATATCCATACTCATTTGGGTCATCAAATAACATATTCCCTCGGCTTAATATCAATTGACCATCGAAATACTCGATGGGAATAACTTTTTTTCTTACATCCGGTAGTAAAACTTTCTCCTGACACATTGCCCCCAAATTTATTATCCAGAACAAACAAATTGCTACTATTTTCATATTTTAATCATTAGAGGTTAAATAACTCATATATGAATATTGCCTTGCTCCTTGCCGTTGAAGCGGTATGGGGTTGAAAAGGTGGATGTGGTGGCACGCTCGTCGATTAATGATTCGCCAAATGGCAGATATTCGAGGTGTTGCACCAATGTACCGCCATCGGTGGTAATGAGTGATCTACTGCCGAGGTGGTCGCTATGATAGTAGTACTTAATAGGCACTGCAATTTGTGCAGATGCCGATGTGGTAAGACCCGCTCCGGCCCTATCTGTTAATCCATAGGGCACATCCAACAAGGCGTAACGCTCTTTGAGCTTATTG
>QKHT01000290.1 GCA_003249935.1 Bacteroidota bacterium | reverse complement strand
TTGTTACCCCTTGACAAACCCGAAAAACTCACCCCACCGCATTCAATTTCTATAAGTAGCACCATCCTACCGTGCCGGAGGTAACGTCCAACACCGTTCATAATCATTTTCGTTCCTCAAATAGATTATGATCTAAATGTTGGCAGTAGTGCTTACTTCACAATTTTAGGTAGTAGGTATATTGTCGTTCACGCATCAACAATGGAAAGGGCTTTAGAGTGGTTAGAACAAGCAGGGTATCAATGGAGTTCAGTAGAGAAAATTACACCTACAAACATCTATTAGCATTACTGCCAACGGCTGGTGCTATGCGTTCGGTTTTGCTTGCAGGATTTGTCAAGTTACCGAAAAAGTTAATGCAAAACTGACGTATAGCACTTGTTAGCGTTTCGTAATTTTTTATACACGTTTTAAAATCATACATACAAAACATCAAAAATCTATACACATGAAAAAATACACAAAAGAAGAATTTTTAAAAGCCGCTGAAATCGGAGAGGTCTCAATGATTGATGCAAAACACACTGTAAGCCTACTTGATGAAGCAAGGCACATTTTAAAAGTCGGATTTGATTGTCATAAATGCAAACATTCTTTTAGTAATCCATTTGACCAGTATTATTGTCAAAAAATTGATGAAAATGGACAAGAATATGACTTAGAAGCTGACAAGGATTGTAAAGGCATTTATTATGAACGCTAACTATCATATATATACAAGTTTATACCACTTATTTCATAAAGATGATCACACTAAAACACGGCTTACAGGCTGTAGACACAGCTTGCATAGTAATACCCTGCGATGTGGCCGACCTTAAAATGGGCGACATAGTGCAGTGTTGCCCACCGGGGCGGCCAACCGGCACCAAGGGCCGCGTGGTTAGTCTGCAACGCAAGCGCCTGCACGAGGTTCAGGAGCACGTGTGGCAACTCGCCTACGGCCGCACCGGGCAGGAGATGTGCGGCCTGCTAAACCTAAAATACGGCACCGACTACAGTACCGAATACTTTATAGTAGTAATAAAAAAACAGATATGATTCCACAAGATTTTATAAACCGCGTACTTGCGGCAAGCAGCATCGAAAAGGTAATTGGCGAGCACGTTAAGCTAAAAAAAGCAGGCGTAAACTATTCTGGTTGCTGTCCGTTTCATGCCGAAAAAACAGCCTCGTTTGTGGTTAGCCCGGCAAAAGGCATATACAAGTGTTTCGGCTGCGGTGTGGCTGGCAATGCTATATCGTTTGTACAAAATGTAAATGCTATAACATTTGCCGAGGCTATTAAGGTTCTGGCCGATAAAGCAAGCCTTACCATGCCAGCCGAAAACCTAAGCGATAGCGATAAGGCAATTATTCAGGAGCGCGAAAAGCTTTTGGCCGTGAATGCCTTCGCCGCTAAGTTCTACCAAAATCGCTTATCCGACAGTGCCGGTTATACCTACATGCTTCATCGCGAATTCGGTTCGGCCGATATGGAAACATTTGCAATAGGGTTTGCGCCAAACGCATGGAACGATTTCCGCACCGTGGCCGAACCCATTTACGGCATCGAGCTGCTTATTCGTGCCGGTTTGCTTACCCGCAACGACGATGGCAAAGTATACGACAAATTTCGCAACCGGGTGCTGTTTCCCATTTTCGACAATTACGCGCATGTGGTGGGCTTTACAGGCCGTGCGCTTGGTGCCGAAGATAAACCAAAATACCTGAATACATCCGATACCGACGTGTTTCACAAGGGCCGGCTGCTTTTTGGTTTGCATCAGGCGCGCACGCACATTGTTAAACAGGGCTTTGCCGTACTGGTAGAGGGCAATACCGACGTAATGCGGTTTCATAAAGTAGGTGTAAAAAACACCGTGGCCACATCGGGCACCGCTTTAACCACCGACCATGCCCGCTTGCTACACCGGTACACCAACCGCATTACCATAATTTTCGATGGCGACAATGCCGGTATAAAAGCCACCATGAAAGGTCTTTCCGTTTGCCTTGCCGAAGGGCTATCTGTTTACGTTGTAATATTGCCACCCGATCAGGATCCCGATTCGTTCGCGGTAAAAATGGACGAGAAATCGCTGTACGACTGGATCGAACGCACCGAAGTCGATTTTATAACGCATGTGGTCGGTTCAGCCAAAAAAACCATTGAAGAGCGCCCTGCCGAAAAAGCACAGCTTATAAGCGATATTCTCGACCTTATAAATTGCATTCCAGACAACATTGCCCGGCAAACTTACTACGATGCGGCATGCGGAATTCTCGGCCTCGACATTAAAGCCTACAAAAAAGAGGTGAAAGTTTACGACCAGGGATGGAAGCTCGATTACAACCGCGACGAAATACGCGCAGCCGACAATTGCCGCTTATTCAACACCATAGACGAGGCTATAAAATCGGGTGTGGACGCTTTTGCTATTTATCCAAGCAAAAACATCGACGATTTTGCAAAGCAACTTATAGGGCTGAACCGCAATTTCGACTCGGGTGTGTTGAACGAAAAGGAATTTATGGTGGGCAAACACGAGCACCCAAAGGTGCAACTGCTTGCAAAACTCACCATGATGGGCGCCACAGTAGCCTGCCATGTGCCCCGAACCATAACCAACCACGACACCGGCGAAATTGAAGACCGGCGTGTGGACGAAATGGATTTTATAACGTACTACATGCAGGGCGTGTTCGAGAATTGCGACACCAACAAAAACGACGAAAAAAGTATTGCCATGCAGCGCACAGCCAAATTTTTGGCGCATTTGGACAATGCCACACTGTCGCTTGTAATTAAAGAAGCGGCCAAAATGTACGGCGTATCCGTTACCGATTTCAGGCAAATACTATCGCAGTTTCAATCGAGCGCCAAGGATGTACGCCGCAAAAGTGTCATAGAGGTCGAAAACACATCGGATCTCGACGACGATCAAATACAATCGCAAAGCCGCTACGGCCTGTATTTTAAACACAACCGCATATTTTTTCAGAACAAGGGCGGAGGCGTAGATTACAAGAGTAATTTTATTATAGAACCACTGCTGCACACCAACAGCACCAACAATAGCCGCAAGATATTCCGAATAACCAATATTTTTGGCGAAGAAAGCCTGATAAACATAAGTACAAACGAGCTGAACAACCTCGTGAAATTTAATTGCTCGCTCGAAGATAAAGGCAACTACAATTTTACCGGCGAAGCCAATCACCTTAAAACGCTTAAAGCCTATCTGTACGACCACACCACCTATTGCAACGAGGTAGAAGTATACGGATGGCAGCGCGACGGGCACTGGACATGGAGCTCTGGCATATCGACCGTAAACCAGCAATACATCCCAATAAACGATTACGGTTTGGCAGAAGTCGACAAAAAGCGTTATTTTATAAAACCTTTCAGTAAACTATACTCCGACGACGAAGCCGTATTTATTAACGAAAAAAAGTTTGCCCGTCGCACCAGTGATCTTAATCTGGTAGAGTGGGCAAAGGAATATATCGACGTGTTTGGAAGCAAAAGTGCGCTGAACATAGCCGCCATGGTTACAACCATATTTGGCGATTATATTTTCAGCCAGTTAAACGCCCTTCCGCTTATTTTCCTATTTGGCCCCAAAGGTACGGGTAAAACCGAACAGGCATACAGCATCCAAAGCGTGTTTGCCGACCGTATCGATGCAATAAACCTAACCAAAGTAACACCATACGCAGCCAGTTATTCGCTAAAGGTGTTCCGTAACTCCATTACGATTTTTGATGAGTATAAGAATGTAATCGGCATGACGTGGATCGAGTTCCTAAAATCGCTATATAACCGCCAGCCACGTGTACGCGGCAGTATAAAAGAAGGCGTAGAAATAGAAAGTATTCCGGTAAACTCCATGGTATTTGTGGCCGGGCAGGAGATGCCAACACTCGATGTAGCACTTATGAGTCGGGCCGTATTTCTTGCCATATACAACACCAGCCATACACCACAGGAGCGCACACGGTACGAAGCGTTTAAAGCAAAAGATGCCATTGGTAAATCGCACTTCGTAGAGCAAATAATAAAATACAGGGCACTTATTGAAGATAAATTCAATACGGTTTTTATCGAAACCATGCACGAAATTGCGGACATTTGCGATGCCGACACCGATGACCGCCTCATAAAAAACTACGCCACTATAATTACCCCGGTGCGCATTCTGCAGCCGTATATCAATTTCCCGTTTTCGGTCGATGAACTCAAGCGCATTTCGGCCGTGTGCATACGAGAGCAAATGAATATTATGAGCAGCAGCAACGAAATAGGCCAGTTCTGGAGCATACTTATATACATGCTCGATAATAAGATTATAAATGCCGGAAGCAACTTTATAATAAAAGATTTTGTAACGATCGATGTATCGGTAGTAAAAGAGGGTATTACCATAAACGAAACACTCAATTTCGGGTCGTGCACAAAAGGATATAAATACGTGCTTATGCTCCGGTGGGATGGCTTGTATCAGTCGTATGCCAACACCTTTAAAGGCAAAAGCGAACCATTGCCCGAAAACACACTGCAATATTATCTTGAGCATCACAAAGCATTCCTTGGAAAATCACAAAAGAAGGTGCGTTTTGGTTCGAGCGTAAACAGGGCATGGTGCTTCGATTACGAGTTGTTGGGCGTTAACCTTATTCGTACACAGTATCAGGATGCAGCCGGAAATATAGCCGAAATACAAAGCAAAATAATAGATGCAGCGGACATCATGGATTTGGCTGAACCGAATGCCGAAGGGATCAATAAAAAAGCAGGTGCGAATGATACCCCTGATGATTTACCTTTTTAAAAAAACTTTTTTATGTCATATTTTCTCAAAAACCCCGGAACATTGGCTACATTGGCTACAATGGTAGTTATCAATAGGTTAAGTAGTATATTTTTGTTGCTATCGTGTAGCCAATGTTCCGCATGTTTTTTTTGTTCCATAGCGGTTCATCGGTTTGCATCATGTATGTTGCTGATTATTACCGTTGTAGCCAATGTTCCGGTAATTCCGCCATTTACGGCAAACAATACGAAAAAAAAGTTTTTTTCTGGTTTTCACGCAAAAGTGCACAAAAATACATCCCGAAATACACCTTAAAAACAAAGTGCGAATGGTGGGGTATAAAATAAAAAAACTATTATTTTAACTGTAATGGCAACAGCATAAAAAAATGAATAATTCAGAAACTCGGCAATCC
>QKHT01000236.1 GCA_003249935.1 Bacteroidota bacterium | reverse complement strand
AGCTTTAAGCGGAATCTCTGTTTTTTGGGCCGACATTACCGTCTGATTATTAAGTGCCTGATGCAACGATTGATATGGTAACGAAACACTCACCGGAAGATAATCGCTGCCATTCAAAATCTTGCTGATCTGAAACCGATTGATCACTGTTTTAAGTGCCTGCACTGCGCTTCCTGGTTCAAGACCATACAACCGGCACTTTTCCACATCGGGTTCAACCAGAAAAACAGATTGCAAAACAGGTGCTGGCAGGCGATAACCACTACTGCCAGCCACTTTATCGAGGAGTATAAGTGCTTCTGCGGGCGTTGGCATTTCACCCGTAGTACGGTTACTTACATGCAAAACCAAAGGTGCTTCGTTTTTTTCGAACACTTTTTCGATAATATTCTCGGGTTTTCCTATTTCCCAACTAATCTCTTTTTGGCTGTTGAGTTTTTCCGAAATCTCGCGCTTGAGTTTTCCTAAACTTTTTTCGTCCGAAGCCTCTAAATAAATGGTTGCTTCCGAAGCCGATGCACCACTCTCTTTCGACATCACAAACTGGTTCGCCCCAATATAACTACTCCACAATGCAGGTTTGTTTTTTAATTCCGCCATAAGCCTGTTAATTAAGGTGGCTGAACCCATTGGGTGCAAATTACGGTTGTAGTCGAGATGTAACACCAATGCTGTTTCGCTGGTTTGAGGCATGCGCTCTTGTGGCAAAATTTTAAAAAGCCAAACGCCTGCAACCAACAAACCAACGACCACCACAGCGAATTTTCCTTTATTACGAAAAAAGAAATCGTATCCTTTTCCATAAAAACCATCGATATTGTTCCACGAAATTTTTTCCAGCAATCGATCGGTAAACCACTTCTTTTGCGATTTTTTATACAATAGCAAATAAATAACGGGGATTAAGGTAATAGCGACAATAAATGAGACAAAAAGCCCAATGGAGACCGACATGGCCTGGTCGGTAAACAGCGCACCCGCCATCCCGCTTAAATAAACCAACGGAATAAAAATAGAACAAGTGGTAAGCACCGCGCTAAGCATGGGTACAATTACCTCGCTGGTTCCTTTTACAATGGCCTTGAACAACGCATCGCAACGCGCAACATGTTGGGTTATATTGTCGATGACGATAATGGAGTTGTCTACAATCATACCGATACCCAAAATAAGCCCTGAAAGAGAGATTACATTAATGGTTAAATTGGTTAAGTAAAACACCAACATACATATAACCAACGAAACAGGTATGGTAATACCGATAATTAGCGGCGTACGCGTATCTTTAAGAAAGAAGAACATGACCAAAAAAGCCATAAAGCCACCGAGCCATAAGTTTTGTTTCAGGTTCGAAATGGTATAAGAAAGCAGCATGGTTTGGTCGCGGGAGGTTTTAAACGCCAACGCAGGATATTCCCTTTTCATTTGATTTAATAACTTATTTACCGTAAGTTGCAAATCGTCCATTCGACTCTCTTGTTGTTTTATCACCGCTATATTAATAGATGGAATACCATTTTCGAGATACAAACCGCTCATGTTTTGCGAAACAGTATTTATGGTGCATACATCTGCCAATCGCATAATGCGCGTTCCCACTTTTATTAAAATACTTCCAATGCTTTCGGATGTTAATGAGCCCGACGAAAGGCGCACGTTATATTGGTAATACCCATCGCGAACCACCACATTACCAAGGGTTACATTGTTGCTTTCGAGCGTGCGCCGAATCATTTCGGCTGTAATGCCATACACTTCGGCAGCTCCGGGTTTCGGCGTTATCACTATTTCGGGCTTTACAATACCGGTAATATCGGCAATAGCCACGTCGGGTAGTTGTTCGAGTCGCTTTTTTATCACGCTAGTACAAAAGTCGCCTAATCCGGCAAAGTCGGCCGAATAAACCCCTTTGTTAGTCGTATCGCGATAGTTTATAGTTAGGTAAAAAACAGGCAGGTCGGTAGCCGATGCTTTTATAACTCTAGGGCGATCCATGTCGCGGGGCAAATAACCCATGGCACCATCTATCTTCTCGTTTACCTCTATATAGGCCATATCCATGCTGATGCCATACTTAAACCGCAGTTGTATTTCGGCATGGCCATTGTTTGTGGCACATTTTAACGCTTCAATGCCTCCTACCTGGTTCAGTTGTCGGCGTAATGGCTGTACAATGGTGCTTTCGAGCTCGCGCGCCGACGACTCGGGACGGTCGACCAATATGGTTATTTCGGGAATATCTACCGTTGGCAACATCGATACCGGCAATAAACCCATGGTGACCAATCCCACAACGAGCAGTGCAATAAATGTGGTAAATACTGCAATTGGCCTTTTAATTAGAAATTCTACCATTGTTTAGTCATCTTTTTTCGGTTAGATAATACCAGATTACAAAAATAATTATTCGTCTGTTTTATGCAATTTATAATGAACCGCAATCTGTCCTTTTTTGTCAAAATAGCGCAGCACGTTTTCTTCCTTCCGTATCAATAAGCCGCTAATGCCATACATTACGATGTTGCTATAATTAACCACTTTATATGCTCAATACGGAAATGGTGCACAATTCACAAAATACTGAATCCCCTCTTTGTAATAGAAACAGTTTTCCTGCTTGCCTGCAGTTAAATCCCTTAACCAGTAGATGGTATTTGCAGGCACTTGCTCAAATTCCAGAAAGTTGTAATTGGCCTTTTTCGTCCCTATACTTTGCCACCCATTGTCGAAAGCCAACAGTTCGTAATCGTGTCCGATTTGTATCGTGTTGTTTGGTGTGCGCGGACAAAAACGTATCTCGCGAATAATGGTTGGTTCATCGAACATCACCAACAACATTCTTCCTGAAAAGAAAGTTTCGGGTACGCCATCGAAGGCCTGTGACGCAGATAAAAGATTGGTTGCAATGCATTTAATTGTAAAATTTGCACAACGATATTTTTCAGGTTTCGAGGAAGTATCAGAAAAACTCAGTATGGGAAATGACGGCGGCATTCGCAGCTGATTTTTATTACTCATATCGGTTAAAAATGCTACTTCGCCCACATTAATCATATTACCCGAAGCTGCTTTCACTTTCAGAAATTTTCCTTCGACATAGCGATTTACCTTTATACGTGCCACATAGGGTTGCTGGAATGAGTCGATGGTTGCAATACAGGTACTATCTTTGCAATTCCATGTATTGGAAACCAGAAATTGTGTCCCGATATTCTTTTGTACATATTGTTGGATAAAATCGGGTTCATGGTATTTACGCAGCAATCGCATATCACATTTCCCTTTGGGGATGACCTTTATTACTTTCCCCTGAGGGTCAATAAAAAAAGGTGAACCACATGGCACCATTTCGCCATGCTTGTTTTTACACAAGAAGTAGGTGAATCCCCTTGAAACATCTTTAAACACAAACGCCTTATTGACGTATCCCGATGCAAGTGCAACATCCTGAGGCATAAACCCGCGAGGGCTAAAACTACACAGGTATAAAGGTTGGCGGTCGAGTTCCTTTTCGGAAATCCCGACATCCGTTACCCCATTTGTTTCACGCGTAATATCCATTGTGTAAATAAATGCACAATTCTTGTTTACTCCTTCATTTTTTAATGCCGGCGAATGCTTATTTACACCCCAGGATTCCATAAATACCTTTTCGAACATTCGGGGCGTTACTCTCTGCTTTTTATAATCAATATTTACCGGTTCGTATAATGCCGTATAACAAAATGTATCGCGGCCGGTATTTACCCGCAAAAAATAATGTTTGAGGTCTAAATCGGCAAACTGATTGACGTATACGCGTTGTGCCGGAATCCCCAAACCTCGTAGTACCTGTGCTTCGAGCTCGGACTGTTCGATGCAAGTAGTTGCTTTTAAACAAATTACAGAATAATACCCCATAAATGGTAGTTTTATCTTTTCGGCCATGGGTTGCTTTGACAAACATTCTAAATACAAATGAAAAAAATCTATGGTTTGAGCCATTGTCATTGTATCTCCGCCAAAGTGTTTCCATGTTTTATAAAATGTTTTGGCCAAAATTTCAGAACCACTTAATCGCGGTGCAATTGAATTATTGAAGGGCAATATGCCTTCGAGAAATAGGTTATAGTCCACATCTCCGGCAAACCGGCTGGTCTTCCAAATCCGATACATTGAATCGGCATGGTGCTTAATCAGCTCGTTGTCAACCGAATTAATAAACGGAATCGACCGCGTTTGGAGTGGAACCAATTTGCGATTGATCCATGCCATTTTTTGCTCCCTCAAACGCTTTATCCCTTCATTCTGAAAGATATTGTTTATTTTATTTTGGGGATTGGGCGAAGCAAGTAAGATGTTAGCGATCGAATCATCCACCATCATCCAGTAATCAATAGAATCGGGCAATTCGAAAACTTCGACATTCCGAAATTGCATGCCCGCCTTTAAATAGGCGGCAGACTTCTTCACCGTATCGCGGCTGAGATAAAAGACAATATTATTGACGTTTACAATATTGCGCAAGTAATTACCCTGTAAAAACCAGAGCATAGCGCAAACAACTAGAGCTATGATAAGTACGTTTTTGTATCTGTTCATTGTATGTGTTACTACCTTAATGCCACCTCTTTGCGGCTGTTTTTGACGTTATTAATTGCATATCTCTACCATATTGCCGCCGCGATGCGGCTTTGTATTGAACGATTTTTACTTTCGAGCCGCGTAGCGGTGCAATTATGGTAGGAAAAGAATGCACAACATAAATGTAGAGCCGCGTAGCGGTGACATTTCAATTATCCACCGCCTCGCCTTTAAAATAGAGGCGTTTCGAACCTTCTACGGTATTCATAAACACCTCAATATCCTTTCGAAAGAAACCAAATGCCCTGCCATCGAACTCAACCGATATAATTGCTGCTGCACCTTTCTTTATCGGCTTTTTGGACCAATCGACTTTGGTACAGCCGCAACCCGGTTCCACATGTTTTATTAATAATGGTGCATCGCCGTTGTTCTCAATTTTAAACTGAACCTTTTGCACCTCGCCATACTTTATGGAACCAATATTTATAACGGTGTCGCGTATTGAAATGGTTGTTAAAGCGCCGGTAGAAGTTGTGGTGTTTTGGCAACTCGTATAAAGAAGTGCAAAAAGGAAAAGAATGATGTAGTTAATTGGGGTATTCATAATAAGAATTCGATTGATAGTTCTAGTCTATAACCTTTAGCATTTTTAAAATAAATTATTTTTTACC
>QKHT01000160.1 GCA_003249935.1 Bacteroidota bacterium | reverse complement strand
AACGACACGATGAGTGGCTCCGGTGCCTCAACTCTTAAAAGTGCTTCACGGTAGCATTCCAACCAAACTTCGCGGGCTTCGGGGGTAATGGCAAAGCGGTTGTGACTGTCCACCATACGCGGTTTGCCACGACTCTCGTTGTAATAGGTGGGGCCGCCAAGTATTTGAACCATAAAATCGGCCGAATGGAGTTTGGCCTTGTTTAATGCTTGTGGATTATCGGGGAACAGATGCTTGATGGTGCTCTGCACTAACAAATCGTAATGATCGCTTACCATGCGGCGGATGCGCGATTCGCCCACATGTTTGAGCAAATCGCGGTTTGGCATGGGCACATTGGGCCGCAAGCCTATTGTTGTTTTACTTATTTTTAATTCCATATTGCTTTAATTCGAATCCTTTAAACCCCTTAAAACCAGAAAAGTTCTTTTTGCACATGTTAAGGAGTGCAAATGTATAATTTAATGGTTAATTTTGAGGTGTTGAATGATTAATTAAATGAATATCACCGGAATTGTGATCGCTGGCGGCAAAAGCTTGCGTATGGGAACCGACAAAGCCTTGTTGCTATACCATGGTAAAACCATGCTCGAGCATGCCATTGGGATTATTGAACCCATATGCAATGAGGTGATAATAAGTCGTAACGGACACGAATTTGGCCATTTGGGTTATCGGATTGTGCCCGATGAAAGACCTGATTGCGGTCCGGTTATGGGCCTTTATTCGGCTCTTAAGCAGGCTGTAAATCCGGTAAGTGTGGTTATTTCGTGCGATGTGCCCAATGTTCCATCAGCACTCTACCGTTATTTGTTGCAGTACAATAGTGGCGATGTGGTTCAACCCAAAAGCCAAAATAGTTTTGTTGAACCGCTGATTGCTGTTTACAATAAATCGGCTCTTGCGGGGATTGAACAAGCACTTGCTGCGAGCGATTTTAAACTTCAGAATTTGCGTAAATACCTGAATGTTTGTGAAGTATTGATTGAACCATCGTTGCCGTTTTACCAAGATAAGCTTTTTTTGAATGTGAATGCGCCGGAAGATTATAAGCGCATTTCGTAATATTTGTACTGTCAGCCCATCGTTTGTTTATTCACTACAAATTCAATTCCCAAAACAACATGTCGGGTTTGCATGGCCCGAATCCCGCCTTTTGGTACACCTGTTTCGCAGCTTCGTTGTCGGTTCTAACCTCAAGATTTATACGGCAATAGCCCATTTCAACGGCATATTGCTTTATTTGTCCCATAAACCGGGTTGCTACGCCCTTTCCCCGGTTTTCGGTTCGAACCACAAAATCGTGAATATTGAGTAAAGGCTTTGCTTTAAAGGTCGAATAGTTAATAAAGCAGTTCGCCAATCCTACATAAATGTTGTTTTCTTTCATCAGAAATCCGATGTAGTTCGATTGCCGTTGTAAGTCGCTGACAATCTTAATGCAACTACTTATTTCTAGCGATTTGTTTCCACCCATGTCGTCTTCCATATAGTTGTTAAGCAGTTGGAAGAAGGCATCGAAGTGAGCCTGATTTGTGAAATTGATTATTTCCATTATCTGTTAATTGTGTCTCAAAGGTATGAAAAAGATAGTATAATAAGAAATATAGGTTCAAAATGACATGTAAAGCATTGTAATGCTACCTAAATGTATGTTTGCTCTTTTTTTTCTACAATTATGTAGGTTTTGAGTGCGTGCGTTATTTGTGCCAAAAAATACGCCAGTATTTTATAAGGTTCATTCTTAGTTAATTACAATAATAGTGTGTGAAAAATATGTTGTACAACACTGTTTTTGGCATGGTCGCTGTAAGAAGGTTTCCAAACGATAATTAATTTTTTTTGAGATATGAGAAAGATAGCAATTTACGGGAAAGGTGGGATTGGTAAATCGACCACAACCCAAAACACAGTAGCAGGTTTAGCTGCAATGGGTAAAAATGTATTGGTAGTGGGTTGCGACCCAAAAGCCGACTCAACACGCTTATTGCTTGGTGGTTTGGCTCAAAAAACGGTGCTTGATACCCTGCGCGAAGAGGGCGAGGATATCGATATCGACGACATTATTAAAGAGGGTTATGGCAATACCCGTTGTGTAGAGTCGGGCGGTCCGGAACCGGGTGTAGGTTGTGCCGGTCGTGGTATTATTACCTCTATCAACCTTTTAGAACAACTTGGTGCGTGGGACGAGAAGTACAAAACCGATTACACTTTTTACGATGTATTGGGCGACGTGGTTTGCGGTGGTTTTGCCATGCCGATTCGCGATGGAAAAGCCGAAGAGATTTACATTGTGGTATCGGGCGAAATGATGGCGATGTACGCCGCCAACAACATTTGCAAGGGTATTAAAAAATACGCACAGGCCGGTACGGTACGTTTAGGCGGACTGATATGTAACTCGCGTAAGGTGGATAATGAGTTTGAAATGATTTCGGAGTTGGCCAAACGGCTTGGTACTAAAATGATACACTTTGTGCCGCGCGACAACATGGTTCAGCATGCCGAAATTAACCGTAAAACGGTTATCGAACACGCCCCGGACCATGCGCAGGCCAACGAATACCGCACTTTGGCAAAGGCTATCGACGAAAACGACACCTTCGTTATTCCAACGCCTTTGGAAATGGACGACCTGGAGAAGTTGTTAATGGATTTTGGTATTATGAACTAAATTAATTGGTGGATTGTACGGGGTTCCGGGTAATAACTGCCGAAACCTTGTACCTGAGACCAAAATAAAAAACTATAAAAGGAGGAAATAACAATGTTAATGATTAGAGCAATTGTACGCCCCGAAAAATCGGCGAAAGTAATGAAAGCGATGTTCGAAGCCGGTTATGTGGCCGTAACCAAAGTTCCTGTAGTTGGCCGTGGTAAACAACGCGGTATTCGTATTGGCGATATTACTTACGATGAACTTCCCAAAGAAATGTTATTGATGGTTATCAAGGACGAAGACAAAGAGTTTGCTGTAAACACAATCATTGAAGCAGCTCGCACAGGTACCGAGGGTGCATTTGGTGATGGTAAAATATTTGTAACACCGGTTGAAGAGGCTTATACAATTAGCCGCGGAACCAAGGAACTTTAATACCCCTATATTATGAAAACAATAATGGCCATGATACGCATCGACAAAATGAACGATACCAAAAAGGCTTTGGCCGATGCCGGTATTACGTCGATGACCGCCACAGGTAATGCATCGGGACGTGGTAAGGGACTTTGGGATGCCAAAGTGCTTGAGGCTGCCCGTAACAATATACCCGAAGCGATAGAGCTTTTAAGTAAGGAACCGCGCTTGCGTCCGCAACGAATACTCACAATTACTGTTTCGTCAACAAAGGTAAAAACAGTGGTCGATGCCATTATGGCTGCCAACTGTACCGGTTGCCCCGGCGATGGTAAAATTTTTGTAATGCCCGAATCCGACGCCATTAGGGTTAGAACCGGCGAGAGAGGCAATGCAGTACTCGATTAACTTTTTAAAGCATACGACAATGTCAGAAAATAAAAAACATAAAGCCTTAAAGCCCACTGAAGCCGAGATAAAAGGCTCTCTTATTGAGGCCTATCCGCTAAAGGTTGCTAAAAAAAGGGCTAAATCTATTGTGGTGAACCACCCCGAAGAGAGCACTTCCATTCAGGCCAATGTGCGCACCATACCGGGTATTATTACCCAAAGGGGGTGTACATATGCCGGCTGTAAAGGGGTAATTTTGGGCCCATCGCGCGATGTGATCAATATCGTTCACGGCCCTATCGGTTGCTCGTTTTATGCATGGCTCACACGCCGGAACCAAACGCGCCCCACCAGCGATGCCGATGCAAACTACATCACCTACTGCTTCAGTACCGATATGCAGGACGAAAACATTGTTTTTGGTGGCGAAATTAAACTCCGCGCCGCCGTAAAAGAGGCGTATAACATGTTTAAACCGCATTCTATCGCCATATTCAGTACCTGTCCGGTCGGTTTAATTGGCGACGATGTGCACGCTGTAGCCCGCGATATGAAAGCCGAACTTGGTATCAATATTTTTGGTTTCTCGTGTGAAGGTTACCGTGGTGTGAGCCAAAGTGCCGGACACCATATTGCCAACAACAAAGTATTTAGCGAAGTGGTAGGTATTAACCCCGAACATCCGAGAATTGGTAAATTCCAAATCAATATGATGGGTGAATACAACATCGGTGGCGATGCTTTTGTACTTGAAAAATACTTCGAAGAGATGGGTGTGTCGTTGGTGGCCTCGTTCAGTGGTAACTCTACCATCGAAAGTTACGAGTATGCCCACATTGCCGACCTCAACATCGTAATGTGCCACAGGTCTATTAACTACATTGCCGAAATGATGGAGCTCAAATACGGCATGCCTTGGATTAAAGTCAACTTTATCGGTGCCAATGCTTCGGCCAAAGCTCTGCGCAAGTTAGCCGAGTATTTCGGCGATGCCGATATGATTGCGGCCACCGAAGCCTTGATCGAACGCGAAATGGCTAAGGTAAAAGCCGTTGCCGACAGGGTTCGGCCAAAACTCGAAGGCAAAAAAGCAATGATGTTTGTAGGCGGGTCGCGCGCTCACCACTATCAGGAACTTTTTAGCGAAATTGGCATGAAAACCATTGCTGCCGGTTACGAGTTTGCTCACCGCGACGATTACGAAGGTCGCAAAGTCATTCCGGATATTAAAATAGATGCCGATTCGCGCAATATCGAAGAGCTTGTGGTTGAACGCGATATGGCCAAGTACCGCGAAGAACTGGCCATTCGTAAAGCCGAACTTGCGGCCAAAGGATTCAAATTCTCGGACTACGAAGGGATGATGCCCGAAATGGAAGACGGGGCTTTGGTTATCGACGATGTGTCGCACTACGAAACCGAAAAACTCATCGAAATTTTTAAGCCCGATGTATTGTGTGCCGGTATTAAAGAAAAGTATGTGGTGCAAAAACACGGTGTTCCGCTCAAACAGTTGCATAGTTACGATTACGGCGGTCCGTATGCCGGGTTCGAAGGGGCTATCAACTTTTACCTCGAAATGGAACGGATGCTTACAACCAGCGTGTGGAAATTGATTGATGCCCCCTGGAAAGTTGAGCCCGAGATTGTTGGAAGTGTTGTAAGTGAATACATTAAACATTAAACGCCATGCTATTAAGACATACAAAAAAAGCGTCGGAAACAGAAGAACGTAAGGCGCTAACCATCAACCCCGCAAAAACCTGTCAGCC
>QKHT01000292.1 GCA_003249935.1 Bacteroidota bacterium | reverse complement strand
TTCTGACACCAGTTTTGCGAATGAATTCGATTTCCACGCCGTGCTCTTTGGCTATCCGTTCAGCATTTGCGCGGATAGTTTCTTTAAATGGCTCTGCAAACTTGGGATAGTCAAATATCTTGACCCCTTTATCGAACATATACTCTTTCATTCCCTCATTGTATAATATTTGTGGCATTGTGCCGCTGAGAATTAGCCTGTCGAAACATGAAAGTACGCAGGATATCTCACTTTTGTATGTTTCTGTTATTAGTTCCATCCAGTAAAGTTACACATTTTCCCTTTTTGGTTCTGGCTTGTCCAGGTTAGGTAATAGTGCAGCTTAATCCTCTAAAACCTCCAACTCTACCAATTCGCAACTTACATCGGTACGTTGAATGCCGCTCACTTTAAATAATGCATTAAAGTGGGCGGTTTTTGTTGGTAATTGTTTGTAAAAAGTTTTGAGCCAATTTTTATCAGTGAAATTACGCAACGTAGCCATAACGCCTATATCGTGGTTCGACACAAAATAAATAGCCACGTTACCCGGACTTAATTTATTGTACGAAACCATCGCATATTCAACCTTACTTCCAGGCTGATGGGTGGTACTGTACAATATCTCAACCCCCTCATTTTTATATTTGTATCCATCTTTAATATTGGTAAAAACCTTACTCGACTTTAAAAAGAAAGATGCCGAGATATTCATGGATGTATATTGGCCTATAAATACGATGTTATTCTCTTTAAAATCGTTGAGTTTAAGCTCGCTTTCCAGTCGAAGGTTGAAATGGCTGCTGTTGTCTACAAACCATTGGGTTAGATTTTGCGTACAATAGGGTGCCATTTTCGAAAGCATGGTATAATCGGTAGTTTCGAGCTTATCATCGGGGTGTAATTTTTTGAACTCAAAAAAATCTGCATCATCTTTTATTTGGCTGTATATTGTGGCGTGCTTTTCGCCATGCTCGTTAGTTGCCATCAGCACGTAACTGTCCGAAACAACCAATATACTATTTGAACCGCGTTCAAAAAATGGCTTCCACAACGCAGCTGGTTGGTTTACAATTGCTTTAATCCCAAATAAGGCAATTAACATTAATGTAAAGATTATAGCTGCGATTTTTAGTTGCTTAAAGGAAATTCGAATGGCTGCATTTTGGTTCTGCTTGATATATTCTTTTTTGGAAATGAAATGCAGGTTATACTGCCCCTTTTTAATTTCGAAGAAGATATTATGCTGTGGGTAGGTCTCTGCATAGTAAGCATCCAATCTTTTACGTAATTTGTACATGTATATTCGTACCGAACCATTGTTTTCGTCGTTTACGAAATCCTTGCCAAATAAGTCAGCACCAATACTGTATTCCTTAATGTCTTCGTGTTGTAAAGCCTTGTCTACAAGGTAAGACAACAATCGGGTATATACTGTTGAATTGGCAAACAACGGGTGCGCGCAAATTTTCTCCAGCGCCTCTTTTACACTCTTTGAATCTCCATTTGGTTTCATTATTCCCAAAGATAATCTTTGTTTTTTATTTTTTATATACTGATAAACTCAAAATTGAATAAAACCTGAAGGAACTGTCAATTTGTAGCATTTTTGGGCAGAATTGGGTATAATTAACGGTTAAAACAACGGTTTACCCAACCGTTTATTTACTGTATTTCAGCCAAATAAATCAATTAATTAGCTTAACCTTGTTGAACGCCATGGCTAAGACTTTCACATTTAAAATGAATAAAAACCAGTTCTAATATTATAAATAAAACAGAATCGTTAGATGAAAACAAAACACTTTTTACTCCTTGCGACATTGCTCTGCATGATGCCGGTACTCTTTGCTCAAGGTCTGGGATACAACAACCATCGTATTGCCATTAGTGCCGATGGAAACAATCAGGCCGATAACAATCCCGAAGCCAAATGGCCCCGTGCCGACCCCGACGATTGGGGCGGAACGCCTGCGGCTTTGGCCATGATAGCCAAGGCAAATCTTAAAGACAAACTGGTACACTATTCGTACAACAACTTTATTGGGGCACCAGTGCATACCAACGAAACCAACTATATGGCCGATGGTGTGAATGGCGCAATACAACGCTGGGGTTTTGATGCCACCCGTTTTTTCGATGTACCGGTAAACAACGAAATTGCCATTACGCACTTGGCCAATGAGTTGAAAAAATCGACCGCAACCGATCCGTTGTATTTTATCCATATGGGACCCGCCGAGTTTTTTTATCAGGCGGTAAAACAAGTGGTTGATGGGGGCAATATCAATGCGTTAGCGTATGTTTATGTGATTTCGCACAGTGGATACAACGACACACATTTGCGCCGATTGGCACATCACACGATGCCTCAGGCCATCGAACTCAGCGGAAACCGCATACAATACAAAAAAATTAAAGACCAGAATGCGTGCGACCTTCCCGATGTGCTTTGGTGTGCCGACACCAATTTTACACCGTTCTACTGGATGCGCGACCATGCCGACCCCAATATTAAATGGTTGTACAGCAGATTACAATTTCACCCAAGCGGCAAAGGCGCCGATATATCTGATGCCGGTATGGTTTGGTACCTCCTTAAAGGCGATGAAGACGGAAATTTATCGAAACTAAAAACGTTTATTGGCGATGGTATATCCACAGGAGCCGAAGTAAAGGTTCAATCCATAAATGTAACCCCATCAACACTTAAAATTTATGTAAACAGAAGTTCAAAACTTGTAGCTTCCGTTTTGCCTGCCGATGCCACAAACACAAAAGTAGTGTGGAGTTCGTCGAACAATGCTGTGGCCATAGTATCGGCCACCGGCACCATCACCGCAAAAAGTAAGGGCGAAGCCACCATTTCGGCTACTACCGAGGATGGAGGATTTAAGGCTTCCACTTTAGTTACAGTGGCTGTTTTGCCAGAGTGTACAAATACGACTTTGGTGGGCATCAAGGATTTTGAAATGGCAAAAATAGACCCCTTTGTAATTGCCTATAAAGACAATGGCCGAAATGCAGTGGCCGTAGATGCCGGACTCTATAAGAATCAGTTTGCAGCTACGCAAAAAGTATATGACGGAAACACCGGATTTTATAATATAACATTTACCACTTTAACCGAAGAGGATGGCGAAAGCACTTACCGTTTTAAGGTTAATGGGCAGTTAATTGGTGAATTTCAAAATCCGGTAGCAGTAACCGATATGGCCGAGTACAAATACACCTTTAAAAATGTATTGGTCGAAACCGGCGATATTCTTCAAATAGAGTCGAATACCCACTCCAACGGCAAAATTCCCGAAGGCACCGGCTTTGCATTTTCGCGCGGACGCTGGCGATCCATCCTGCTCGAATGTATGAGCGAGTGCAAGGTCGAAGAGGTTAACGGATTATTGGTGTTTGAAGCCGAACGATTTCCGCTAAAAGGACAATGGAAATTGGGCATAGATGCCGCAAAAGCATCGGGCGGTCAGTACATATATTTCGATGGAGCAAATAGTTATTCCGCACCGAATCACGCAAATACAATCTCATACACCTTTAAAATAAACAATCCGGGGAACTATACCGTAAAATGGAATGTACGGCAACCAGAAGGCCAGCGAGGTTCGGATTTAGGTAACGATGTATGGATCTATTTTTCGGACAATATTGGCTGGGGTGGCGCCACTCAACTCACAAGTTACGAGAAGTTTTACGGGCGTAGCGACGATAATTTTGCGTTTAATGGCGTAGCTGAGGTACATGGCGTAGGTCATAGCTGGTTAACCGCCAAATTTCCTGCGGCTGGTGAATATACCATAAATATAAGTGGTCGCTCGGCAGGCATACAGTTGGACAGAATCATATTGTTTAAAGGCATGACAATTGATGATGCACAAATACAGATAAATAATCTGTCGGAAACCACAAGTTGTGGTGTGGTTGATCCGCTGCCAATTAAGGAAACAGCAACCTTTGTGGGTCTGCCAACGGCATTTTCGAACAAACAAACCGAAATACCGGTAAAGGTAAGTTATGGCGCCAACGAACCCCGCGACATTGTGGTGAGCATCAAATCGCCCGAAAATGTGGTGGTTCAAACCAAAACAATAAGCGTTAGCAGAGGAATTTCGACCGCGAGCCTTAACTTTGGTGCATTAACAACGGCCAATGGGTACAAAATAGAAGTTGCACTCCGCCCCATTGGTGGTGGTGCGACCACCAATATTGTAACCAGCGAAGCCACATTTAATGTGATTGATGGGGTTGTTCTGCCAACTGCCGACAAGATTACATTTATTGATGTACCTACAAAAATTCCACAAGACCAACTCACTATTCCTATCAAAATTCATTACGAAGCCACACAAGCACGCGATGTGAATATCGAGCTAAAACAGACTGTGTATATTACCAATTCGCTGGTAAAAGTCCCCGCTGGAGAGGGCGACACCACTATTATCATTAAATTAACTTCGAATTTGGCGCTCAATTTAAGTTATACATTTATACTATCCATACGGCCTGTAGGCGGTAACTGGCAAACGAACATTGCCAAGGTAGAATCTAAGCTTAGTGTCGACAATCCATCGGGGCTCGATAAAATATACACTGAATTAAAGGTGCATCCAAACCCATTTACAAACGAAATCAGCTTCCAGAACGATGGCCAGTTTCGTACGGTACAAGTGTATGACATTACCGGAAAGGAACTATTGGTTCATTCGGCAAAAAGTAAAACGAACACTATAAAACTCACGAATTGTGACAAAGGCACTTACATACTCAAATTCAACTATATCGATGGTGCTTATCCGTCGTATATCAAAAAGGTGGTAAAACTCTGAAATCAGATTGCACCACAAAGTTAGCCGCTGCAATTATCTGCTTTCGATATTCATTTCTTTAGATTTATACTTGTTCCATTCATTAAAAACAGAATTGCACCAGAAGTCAGCGTACTGCAAATAATTGCTAATTAACTACAAACAACAAAAAAAGGATTATATCCGGGTTGGTAAAAACCTGATATAATCCTTTTTCTATACGTAAGTAGTGCATTATTTGCCCATATCGCTTCGGAACGACGATGCCGGCAAACCGTCAGTATTGAACAAGCAGCCATCGAAATAGTCTTGCCAACCGTAACGTACGCCCTTCGGTTCTTTAATGTCATTATGCCAAACGATAAGTTGACCTATTTCAATTACAGCCTTTGCTTCCTTATATTCGCCATCGGCACCACATATCTCAAAACCCGATAAGCCTTTATACATATTGGTTACTCCATGTGGGGCAAAATCGAAATTGAGATACATTTTGCCAGCTTTTACCTCCATCGATTTGTACCCCGGTTCCGAATATTGGAGATAATCCATGCCATAATCTTTTGCCAGAGCCCATAAAGCCAAGCGTTCGCCCACTTCACGTTTTTTAGGTGGGTGAATACACGTAGGCGTGCCAATATCCATTGTAACAACCATGCCCGAATTAGGCATAGCCTGCCACGACTTTAATTGCGCTTCACGTATTTTAGGCCATGCACCATTGCCCCATTGTAATGGTGCCACTTGCACAAAATAGAACGGAAAGTTGCCTTGCTGCCCCAAATCGCGCCAGCTTTTTACCATTGCAGGAAACAACCGTGCATACTGTTCGCTCCTATCTTTGTTAGCCTCGCCCTGATACCAAATGGCACCTTTAACCGTAAATGGAATTAACGGATTAATCATGCCATTGAACAAAGCGGTTGGCGTTTTAGAACTGTAATCAGCCGTATTGCTAATTCCTTTTTCGAATTCCGGAAATTCGGCCGACAATGTTGTTTTGGGCATCCAGGCTTCGGCAGGTGTTCCACCCCACGAACTGGTAATCAGACCAATAGGTACGCCAAGCTGTTCGTACAATTTCAAACCAAAGAAATAGGCCTTAGCACTAAAGTCGCACACTGTGCGTGGTTCAGCCAAAAGCCACTTGCCGGTACAAGTATTTATCGGTAAAACACTTGCATTGCGTTCCGCATTGAAAAGTCGAATTTTACTATTTCGACTATTCATAATCGCTTCCTGACTGCCAAAAACAGGCATTCCGGCAAAGCCTTTTACAGGCATCTCCATATTCGACTGCCCCGAACAGAGCCATACTTCGCCCAGCAAAACATCCTTTAGTAGAACTATTGCTGTGCCATGAACCGTGAGCAAAAAAGGGCCGCCCGCATCGGTGGTTTGAATGGTTGTTTTCCAATTACCCGCTTTATCGGTGGCCGCGACAGCTGTTTTCCCCCAACTGGCCGTAATGGTGATTTTACTATTTGGCTTGTCGGTACCCCAAACATACTTTTGCGCACTGCAAATATTATTTTGCGCACTCCCAACATACTTTTGCGCACTGCAATCAATCTTTTGCACACTGACTATATACTTTTGCGCACAGCCAATATTATTTTACACACTGCAAACAATCTTTTGCATACTGACAACATACTTTTGCGCACAGCCAATATTATTTTACACACTGCAAACAATCTTTTGCACACTGACAATATACTTTTGCGCACTGCCAATTATATTTGGAGGTTCGCGTTTTTGGAATGTTCACGCTTTAAGGACCTCCTTCAGTGCCTGACCCTTGTTGGATGTTGTCCGGCGGATGATGCCACTCATGTCGATATATGTTGATGGCTGAACGATCGGCTTTCGTTGCAAATCTATTAAACAGACAGCCATGGCTGTTCCCAGCCTTTTTTGCCCTTCAGTATTATAATGTACATGATCCGCATGTTTCGGAAAATCGAGCCATTTTTCGTTGGTATCAGTGAGAATAGTTTCAGTAAAAGGATCTTCAACCGCCACCATTTTTTGTGCATTGCACACCATCTCGAATCCCGGCCGAAAATTTCCGTAAGTAGAATTGATTTGCCCCATTACGAAAGGCATTTGCGGAACATTAAATTCGTTCCGATATCCGGCAATTCGTTTCTTTAAATTATCCTTATACGATTTTGCACTAAGTTCTTTGGCTGCATCGTTTTCGCCCTGCATCCAGGCCATCCCAATAATTTTGTATGGTTTGCCTGCTTGGGTTAATCGAGCCAGATTTTCGCGAATGCTTTTCTGGTGCATTTCGTACAGTTTCATCGTTTTTTTGAAATCCTGACTTTCGGCATAATCGGCCTTTTCAGCATTCCACTCCGGATTTCAGGCACAGTACAAGGCAGTTCCTCCTTGCGCCAACTTAATAAACAGGTATTCTTTTTCGGGATTTGCTTCTGCCAAGGTAAGCCCGATAAACAATTCGGGGACAAAAACTTCGCCCGAACCAAGTTTCGCTTTCTGATATTCAGAATACGTGTACGACAATGGAATTGGATTTTCACCTTTATTGCTGATAAGCACGCGTGACGAAATGGCTTCAATTCGGCTTTTATCGGCTTTACTCAGCATATTGTACAGGCCACTTCCTTCCATGTTCGACTGCCCTGCCAGCAATACGACCTGAATAGTATCACGGACTGAGGCATTCGCCATATTTGCAACCATGAGCATGAAAAAAGCTACAAGAGTTGCGATTTTCATTTTGTTTATTTCGTTTATCGTTTTAGGTTTATTGATAGCAAAATTTATCCTTTAGTGTAAAAATCAGAAATTACTTTCCGCTCACTTTTTTGGTATTCCCACAAATATTCGCCGGTTTTGTCGATCACTTTTTGTCCGTAATAATGTGGCAACAGCGAAACCAGCGGGTAACCTGTTTTTCCTTTATACATTTCGAGGTGTTGCAACCAACGTTCAGCATTTATCCCGACAGTATCGTTTCCACCAATGTGATCGAGGTTGATGAGACGGCCGGGGCACGATTTCATGCTCATTTCGTAGTGCATTTTTACGCGAGATGGCCAATCGGTTTTGTCATCAATCCAAATGTCGTTGGTGCGGATTACATCGGTATGTTTGGCAAAGAAAATATCGGGCACATGAAATTCCATTTCAATGGTTTGATCGATGTTTTTGGCAGCACGGTACAATTCTTTGTGGATAAAAATCATATCCGACTTGGTATTGTACGACATATCAATTTTAAACTTCATCACACCCATTTTGTAGAAACGGTTGATGACTTCCGAAGCATATTCGTAAATATCGGCACGTGGGTTTATCCAACGCTCGGCTGTAGGACTTGAGGGAGAATTTGAACGCCAATCGCCCAGAATATCGGGATAGCTTTTGCCAATGATACTGTTGTGGTGTACCTTCGGGAAAGCAATCCACAAACCGGGAGTAAACCCATTCTCCGAAATCATATCCATGGTTTTACGAAAATCGGGAAAAGTTTTTGGGTCGGGATACCAGGAGCCAAAACCCGATTCGATGGTTCCATCGGGAAAAATGCCCCAGCCATGGTCGAGTGTTAGTTTTCCTTTGGGATAGCCCAATTCATTAATTTTCCGGATATAGTCTTTGATGAAATCGTGCGAAAGTAGTTTGAAGTGCCCTTGACGAACTTTCGATTGTTTTTTCTGTTCCACCCAGGTACAATATTCCACGTCTTTCCAAAATTCAGGAATTACTTTGAATGGTTCGAAATGCAAACGGCGCATCATCTCGGTATTGTATGCTCTCCATGCTTCGTCGCCTTTTCCGCTTTCATCCACGTATAGCTCCTGTCCTTCAGGCACAGAAACGGTGAGTGTTTCTCTACCATCAAAACTAAACACCGAATTTTCGCAGCCATAAGAAGTCATAAAACCTACAAATTTCCCATCGGCATCCATCACAACCGGTGAACCCGAAATTCCTCCGCAGTTAATGGTAAACGGATTGTGCACAAAGGCCTCGCTCCTGAAAAAATTGTGACCGGTTCCTTTTTCTGCCGCTGTATTTTCGCTGTGATAAGGAACCAGTAAAGGCGCTTTAACTTTCAGCTTAATTTTTTCGATATTCCGTGCTGTCTTAAACGAGCTCGACGTAGCGTAACCATCTTCCGACTGTTCAATTTTCGAATTAGTTTTCTTTGGCTCCTGAGCATTGACAACGCCAACCATCCCGGCAGCGGCCAATCCGAGACCTGCTTTTTTTATAAAGTTTCTTCTATTATCCACAGCAATTCATTTGAATATTATAAATTGTCGTTGATCATTAAAACAAAATATCGTCGATAAAATGGCTAAAAAATGATAACTATTTTGACAACATCCTCTTTTAACAATCAACCGGTCAAAATTGAAGAAAATACTGACCATATTAGTTCCCTCAGGTTTATTTAATGTATCTGACGGTTCGAATTGCCATTTACAGGCTAAAATAAAACAGATCAAATCGCAATTGGCTACCGATAATAATTGCCCTCATCCTGAAAATGCAGTGCAACTATGATGATTCGAAATACAGAACCGGCATTCAATTTTGGGATACCGGTCGTCATCTTTGGTAAATGTGTCGGCTACAATGACAAGAAAAAAGACCCTCAAATGCGACAACCCGGTTCATTTTACAATAAAAAAACAGCATCTTTTACAGAAATCGAATTATTCGGATTGATGGATTTTTGGTGTCGTATTGGTTGCTTCGACAGCAATATTCTTTAAGGATTATAATATGGCATGTATGGACGAATAAAACCACACGCCAAAAAGAATGATTTATCTAAAGCTTTTATCTCCTTTAGCGATTAAATGGTTTTGATGACCGATTTGCCATAGGGATGTTCGTAAATGCGCCCCCTCCCCGATTTGCTCAATGTTGAGCTTCGCCCTGCCCGGTTTGCGGCATGCTTCTGCTAATTGCAGGCCACACTAATCGAAAAAATGGTTATAACATCCATCTCCGGCATTCTCAATATGGGCAAAAAAAAGCCATAACACATTGTAAAAAAAGATTCTAAAATTCCAAGCATAGTTATGTGCGACACATTAAGGTGTCGATTGCACGACCATACCTCATGGTAAAAGAATCCCTAATCAACAAATTTTTCACCCTAAATTCAAAAATCCGGTTCAACCAAGTAAAAAGGGGTTTATGGCTGAACCCAAGCTGGCAACATACCGCGACGATTTGATGCCATGCCACGCTTGTTTCAAGATTTCGCATTAATACTTCAGTACCGAATTTGGTGGCAACGGCACATGGTTTATTTTGCGCCACGTTACCAGCTCTTTCAACATGGTTTGCGCCAGGGTGCTGTTCTCTTCAGTCAGATTATGCTCCTCTTTCGAGTCAGTTTTCAGATTATACAATTCGATTTTTCCATCGGCCAAAAACTGTATGAGCTTAAAGTCATTTTTTCTAATTACCGATACGGGGCCGTGTTTCCAGCCACTGGCTATATGCCAAAAGAGCGGACGGGTGCCCATTTGCTTCGAATCTTTAAGAAACATGGGGCATAACGATTGCCCATCTTCCTGACCACGGTAGTTTTTAATTCCCGCCAGTTCGAGAAACGTTGGAAAATAATCCAGGCAACTAATGGCCGTAGTGGTTCGGCGCGCACTCACTTTGCCCGGCCAATTCAAAAATGTAGGAACCCTAATGCCACCTTCGTAAATGTAGCCTTTAGAACCATGCATCAGGTTGTTCATGCTATTACCTCCGTTATAGCCATTGTCCGACGAAAATACAATAATGGTATTTTCGCGTAACCCGTTGGCATCCAAATAGTCGACAATTCGCTTAATATTATCATCTACCGATTCAATCATGGTTGCATAAGTGGCCATGGTGCTTTTGCGTTTACCGGTTCCCTGCCCGGTGACTTCATCGCCCTCTTTTTGCATATACTTTTCGTATAGTGCCTCGCTACGTTTTCTTAACGGACTGTGTACGGCATAAAAATGGAGGTTCACAAAAAATGGTCCTTTTTTATGTTGATCCATAAACTCCAGGGCTTCGTCGGTAAGTCGGTCGGTAAGCCAATAATCTGTGGCTTTGGGGTCGATAAACGGATTGCCGAAAGGGTCTAAATAGCCTCCCCCCGGATTACTGTATCCACCCGGCACCATAGCCGGATCGCCACGATAGGTTCCACCTACATTTTTAATGAACCCACGTCCCTCGGGGTAATATTGCATAATTTCGGGCGATTTATGCCGTGCAACCCACGAATAATCGCCCGGATCGGGTTGTTTTAACTTCTCTTTTAAAGGAAAATTCATATTGAGCTCCTCGTCGACATATGGCCCTACAATGTGCCACTTGCCAATATGGATACCCTGATAACCTACCTTGGCCAACTGTTCCATAAATATGGGGTACTTGCGCAATACCGTCCACCGCGAAAATATATTTTCCCGGTCTGAACCGGTTTCTAAAACCGGTACGGTATACACTCCGGTACGAAACGACTGCTGACCGGTAAAAATGGCGGTTCGCGAGGGGGAACACGAAGGGTACATGTACGAATTTTCGAAAATCAAACCCTCTTTGGCCAACTTGTCGATAGTGGGTGTTTCGTAATATTTTGAGCCATTAAAGCCCACATCGGCATAGCCTAAATCATCGACCAAGAGAAAAACGATGTTAGGCTGTGGCTTCGGTTCAGCCAAAACCATGGGCGCGGTACCCACTGTAAATAACAAGCTTAGGCCACAATATAACTGACTGCTGTTGCATTTTATTTTCATATACAAATTCTTAATTAGCAAACATATTAAGTATCAACGAAAATAATGAGAAGTTGGAAACCAATTGCGCTTATTTGTATAAAAAATGGTTCTGTGTGTATATATTGCAAAAAACAACTGCCCCGGCAAAAACTAATTTACCAGGGCAGTATTTAATGCCATAATTCGACTATTTTACTTACCGAATCCGGTTATTTTAAGTACCCAAACTTTTTTTGAGCCATCGGCTGCAATGACTTCATATTTTAATAATGGTTTATCGAAATTGCCCAACACACCTAATTTGGGCGCATCGGCTAAAGGTCGTATTGTGGCAGCTTCCGAAATATCGGCATAAGCCACAAGATTATTTAGCGCAACCATTGTACGCACCTCTGCCGGAAAATCTTTGTTGACAGCAGGTACGGTTATGGCACAACCAATAGTGTCCTTCGATGCGCTAATGGTACTTATTGTGTTAAGCTGAACCACACGCAATTGATCGTAGCTTTTTGTGGTGTCGATCCAACGGTACTCAAAACTCATTTTTTTAATCTCTGCATTACTATACGTCGGAATTTCGTCTAATCCGTATTTCAAGCACGACGAAAATAAAAGGCTTACAGAGAGTATGGCAAAATATTTTATTAAACTTTTCATTGAAATCTCTTTTAAATTATTGTTAATTACCATCCGGGATTTTGATCCAGCTTATCGTTCAACAAACGCTCGTTTTCGGGTACGGGAAAAAGGTAGCGCTTGGTGCTGAACCGCTTTTTTTGAAAATTGGCCGAAAACACAGGTACCGGCTGGCGATTATAGGTTTTACCATCGGCACTTATTTCGAAGAACGTGTAACTAATGTTGTTTAATTCCGGAATTACGGCACCACCATCCTCTTTGCCCCAACGTAGCAGACTCCAATAGCGATCGTTTTCCATAAATAGTTCTACCCTGCGCTCTATCTTATACCATTTCCAGGCATCGGCAAGGCCTAAATTCAAACTCAATTCGGGCAGTTTACCATGAGTACTACGGGTTTTGTTAATATATTCAATAGCCACAGCAGGCTGGTTCAGCCGTAACATCACTTCGGCATAATTGAGGTAGGCCTTACCCAAACGTGTAATACACTGGTGGTAACCGGTATTAAGCTTGGCATTAAAACCGGCTATATTTCCATATATACCTTTGCGGGTAAAATATCCTGAAGGGGTGGAATAGGCAGTGCCTTTGGTACTTTGCAAATAGTGCATATTGCCACCAATGCGGGTTGTAACAAGATTGGTAAACAACATGGTAGAGTCATATACAATGGACGAAAAAAAACGTGCATCGCGATGGTTGTTGTAAATAGTTGCAGAAACATAACCACCATTGGTTTTGTAACTGTTAAAATAGCTGGTTTCATCCCATCTCTTGGCCACGCCATCGACATCGGCTACCAAGTAGTCGTCTACCAGTTCGCACGACGGAAACGTTTTGGTCCAACCCACAAACGATTCGTTGAGTTTTGGTAAACCATTTGTTTTGGCGGCTTCCATGTTGGGTACTAAGCCTTGCATACATGTAAGTACACACCATGTTGCATCTACATGCTTAAACAAACCCAAAATAATCTCTTTACTCGATTGAGCCTTTGCATAATCGTTAAACAGCGCACCATAATCGGTGTCGAGTAGATAACCCAAGGCAAACAACGACTCACCGGCTTCTTTGGCAATTTTGTAATAATCGGTTTTTCCCGATTCAACATATGCTGCACCCTGAAGAGCAACTTCGGCCAGCATTGCATAGGCCGCACCTTTTGTTAATTTGCCTGTTGGTGCTGTTACCGGCAAACTCAACGCCGCATCCTGAAGGTCTTTTATAATAAAATCGTAAGTCTCTTTTATGGTCGCTGTACGGGCCAGTTTTAAGCTGTCTTTGGGAGTAAGTACTTTGTTTACAATTATGTACTTGCCAAATAGTCGGGCTTTTGAATAATATATTAAAGCTCTGAGCATTTTTCCCTGGGCAATTAAGCCTGGCTTTTCTATTTCGGAAATACCCGATGAGGCTGCCACTTTTTCTATAATAAGATTACAATCGCGTATAACCTCAAAACTATTTTGCTTTATTGGTGCTTTTCGGCCAAGGGGGGCTGAACCATAATAATAGTACGAATTGTTTTTTGCCCATCCTGCATCAAAATATTTGTCGATGGTTTCGAGGGCAATTTTGTTTGTTCCCGCAGACAATGCATTGTCCGACAACAGGTCGCAAGAACTACCTCCATCTTTCGAGTCGGACTCGGCCGGATTAACCAATAGCTCTGGTATAACCGATGTATAGGTGTTATAAATGAACCCCTGAGCGAGGTTTGGATCGGTCCAAACATCCAACTCGGTGTATTTGTCGAGTGGTTTGGTGTTTAGCAAACTATCGTTACAAGAAAAAAACGACAACCCGCACATTATTATCGAAGTATATATTAATATTTTCTTCATTATTTTATTGTTTTTATGATTAAAATCCAACATTGATACCAAAAGCGTAGGTGCGTTGAACCGGATAGCCATACGTTTGTGCACCTTTATTTTCTTGTTCGGCTTGCTCCGGGTCGAAATAGTCCATCACATCCGAAAGTGTTAACAGGTTTGAGCCACTAACGTATATTTTGCACGACGAAATCCAAGGCGTTTGCCTTAACATTTTTTTACCCAATTCGTAGCCTATTTGCAAATTTTTCAAGCGGAAATATTTTGCATTTTGCAAATAGAAGTCCGATGGATTTGATGCATTGGCATTATTGCCACCGTTAATCTGATCGGAATGCGATACTCTTGGAAACATTGCATTGGGATTTTCCGGCGACCAAAAATCTTGCTGAAATTTGTAGGTGCGACGCTTGGCCTCGATTATCATAAAATTATCGAAAATCATATACCTGTCGCCGGTACCCTGAAACAGACCGTTCAGAAACCATCCTTTGTATCCAAGGCTAAAGTCGATACCATAACTGGTGCGTGGCAACGAAGGCAAACCCACTGTGCGTTGATCCTGAGGGTCAATTTTGCCATCACCATTCATATCAACGTACCGAATATCACCGCCTTGTGTGGCCGTAGAGGTTAACAAACGAGGCGTGTTAAGTATTTGGTCGTTATTTTGATACAGTCCGTTGGTAACATACACCGGACCACCTGCCCAATAATCTGTGCGTTGCGTTTCGCGTTTATACGGATTCATGAGTGTAGCCATATCCTCATCGTCTTTTTGTTCCCACAATTGGCTAAATGTTGAATAATTACAGCCTACTTCGTACTTAAATTCGCCAACTTTGTTTTTATAACGCAACGAAAATTCGACCCCGGCACGGCGCTGTGCCGAATTGGATTTTATTTGAGGCAAATCTTTGCCCAACGGCTGCGAATAAGATGTTTTCGGACTTACCAAATATCCTGTGGTTCGATAATAAAAATACTCCATTGTTCCGCTCAGCTTGTTGTCGAGCGAAGCAAAGTCTAAACCGTAATTCAACGAGTTGCGCGTATACCAGGTAAGCTGATCGGGGCTTACCAATTTACCCTCGCTATATCCGTTTACGAGCGCATTGCCAATATTGTACGAACTTGAAATCAGATTGTAAGACGGAATATATCCAAACCGCGTTACACCATCGGTTACACCTGTTTGTCCGAATGAAGCTCTGATTTTAAGACTGTTGAGAATATTTTGATCTTTTAATCTATGCATAAAATTTTCTTCAGTCACATTCCATGCCAACGATCCTGCCGGAAAAAAGCCCCATTTATAACCCGGAGCAAAGTTGTCGTTACCATCATAACGACCACTAAACTCAACAATGTATTTATAGTTATAGTCGTATTTCGTACGCAAGACATACCCGGCATTAGCGCCTTCGTTTTGGTTGCCATCGTTATCTTTACCTAAGGGCGAACCGGCAAACAACTGATCCACTGCAGCCGAATTATAATCGCGACGCGAAGCCATCATATTTTCAGAACCACTGGTACTTTGATTGTATACAATTGTAGCATCTACGCTGTGCTTTCCAAAAGAGTTGGCATACGATGCACTAGATTCGAAATAAAGACGGGTGCTGTAATTCGAATTCATGGTCAGTGAAGGCAATGTTTGTGGTGCGATAGTGCCATTTTGCATATACAAGGGAACATTGTAGTTCCATTGTTTTTGCCAACCATCGCCATCACGATAGTTACCCATTACGCCAAGTTTTAAACCTTTTACATGAGGGACTTTCCAATTGGCCATTATCTGGGTGTTAATGTATTTGTCACGGGTACGATTGTATCCGGCATCTTTGCTAATTACAGCCATTGGGTTGTCTCCATTTCCACCGCCCGCCAAGGTGCCATCCAAGTTATAAGCACGAAACAATGGATCGGTATTTTGGTTAATGGCCCGCCAAATGGTGTACATCCCACTCGATGGTTCCCTGTAGTTTTCGAGACTGGCATTAATATTAATGCCTACTTCAAGTCCAATATTATCGAAATGGTTTGTAAGGTTGCTCCTTACATTTAAACGGTTATAATTTATTACATCCTCTTTTAAAATGCTTCCCTGATCGATATAACCAATAGAAACAAAATAATTCGATTTTTTATCACCGCCGGTCAACGACAAATTATGCCGTTTTTCGGGAGCAAATGTTTTTAGTGTTAAATCAGGCCAATTATTGTCGGGGTAGATATCCGCATTACTATGTGTCCGAATAATCTCAAGTTGCTCGGGCGTATAGGTTGCCGGAGTGCCATCGTATCCGTTAGCTGCATTTTGCAACTGTGCAAATTCATACGAATTCATCATTTCGGGTAGAACCGTAGGTTGACTCAATTGGTAATCGTAAGAATAATTGATACTTATTTTTCCTTCTTTACCCCGTTTGGAAGTCACAAGTACAATACCATTACCGGCTCGCGAACCATAAACAGCTGTAGCCGAGGCATCTTTCAAAAAACTAATACTCTCTATATCATCCGAGTTAATCGCATTGAAATCCTCAGCAGAAGATGTAACCCCATCAATAACATATAAGGGTTCACCGCCACCACGAATCGAAATTGAGGGCGTACTTCCCGGTCCCCCGCCATTATTTTTTACAATAAGCCCCGACACTTGTCCCTGAAGCGACTGTCCCACGTTCATATATGTGGTTTGCGATAGTTTTTCGGATGGCAATATAGCAATAGAACCTACGGCTTTGCGCTTGGTGGTTGTACCATATCCAATGGCTACAATTTCGTCCAGACCAATTGCATCAGCCATCATCTTTACAGTTAAAGAAGACTGAGTACCAACTTTTATCTCCTGAGTTTTCATACCAACAAACGAAAGTACCAATGTATTCTCGCTTGTTAGTCCGGCAATAGAAAACTTACCTTCCAAATCGGTAATAGTGCCCTGCGTGGTGCCTTTTACCAATACCGAAACTCCGGGTAAAGTTTCGCCATTATTGTCGGAAACAATACCAGCAACCGTTCGTTTAGTATTACCGGCAACTTGTACACTTGCATTTTTTTTTAATACAATATGGTCGCCCTGAACCTGAAACCCAATATCCGTACCTGAAAATATTTTGGTAATCACTGCTGTGAGTGGTTCATTATTGGCCAAAACAGTAACTTTACGATTCACATCCACCTCATCGCGATTGAATACAAAAAATTTGTTACTCTCTTTTTCGAGTTGCTTTAAAATCTCCTCTACTGTAATGCTTTGTACATTGAGGTTCACTTTTTGCGATTGCGAAAACGCAGCGTTTTGAAATACTGGCATTATGCATACAAAAAGGGCTAAAAACATTAGTTTCCTTTTCGTAAAGTACTGCATCAGGCGTTGCAGTAAGCCCCCGCCCGAACCATGATTGTGACTTTTTTTCATCATTTGTACTAATTCAATTTTAAATTATAAATAATCACTCTGTTGCAGTCAATCAGATACCAATTAACTGCTTACTTTCATTTTATCTTCGTTTACTGATGTATATTGTGGTTTTGTCGAAAGTGCCATCCTTTCGCTTCATGTTGCGCGTTTCTGTTTGTTCGAATGGAACTATTATCGACAATAACTTCAAAACTTCATTTACATTTTCATCTCTGAAGGTGGCATCAAGCGGTATGTCGGCCAATGTTTTGTCTTTGAGTACAATGTTGATATTATATTTGCGTGCAAGCTCAGTAAGAACCGATTCAAATCGGATATTTCTGAATACCATCAGTCCGTCTTTCCAAGCAATAAAAGGATATGTATCAGTTTGTTGCAAAACAAGCCGGTTCTTGGCCGTATTGTAAAATACTGTTTGCCCCGGATCTAAATATACCTCGCCGCTTTTATCCCTAATTCTTGTGTACGAAATACTTCCTTCAACTAAGGTTATCCGCTCACTTATCTCCTTTGCAAAGGAATGCACATTAAACTTGGTGCCATAGACCTTTATGTTCGACTTACCGGTGTTGACTACCATTGGTACAAGTTTGCTTTTTGCAACTTCGAAATATGCCTCGCCGGATACATATACATTCCTGCTTTTTTCTTCGAATTGGTGTGGATAAGTAACCGAACTGCCAGAATTGAGATAAACCTTTGTGCCATCGGGTAATACAACTTTAGATACCGTTCCGGGCTGTGCCGTAACCGTAATAATCTCATTAACAGGTTCCCGATAAATTGTTTTATTGCGTTTTGGGTTACCAAAAAAAGTGTACAACAACAATGGGAGTATAAGTATTGCCGCCACCCGCGAAAAAACATTGTAAATTTTTTCAATCCTTCTTGTTTTTGGTTGAACCTCAGCGATGCCATTGATCATTAAAATGGTTTTGTTTAGTGCGTCTTCAATATCAGCTTGGGGTAATCCATTTTTTTTAAACTTCAACGCCGACCAAAGTTGCAACAACGATTCCATTTCGCTATTCGAAATATGATATAACCGCCTTACTTCGGCCTTTTGATCAATGGTGAAATCATCCCACTCAGCTAATATCTTTTGAAAATCATTATCCGTTAACAGTTCCGAAATATCCTTCATCTTTTCCAAAAAACAGAATCCTTTTGCATTCTATATTTTACAAGAGCAGGAAATGTGAAAAGCATCATCACTTTTTTTACTTTTTTTTCAGATCAATAAAAAAATGGCGGTTTCCTTCCACCAACACATAAAAATTGGGTCTACACGGTTCAGTACAAAAATATTAGTGAATAATAATGCAACGCGAGTAAACGGAAATACAATGCAAAAAGCTAAAATAGTCGGTCAGCCAAATGCACAAGATCCTTTGAGCCAATCGACTTACGCAAATGAATTAAAGTACGATACATTAAATTTCGCGCAGAGGGTATACTTATTTCCAATACTTTAGCCACTTCCTCATAAGATAATTCTTTATAGTAGAATAACATAATAAGCTCCCGCTGCTGCTTTGGAAGATTATTGATGGTTTTGAGTAAATATTCGCGGATCTCTACC
>QKHT01000325.1 GCA_003249935.1 Bacteroidota bacterium | reverse complement strand
CCTCATGCTTATTACACCAATGCTGGCGGGGCAAGGTGGCGGGGCAAGCGAGTACTGGCTGCTGCTGTTAAAATCGGTCATTATCTTTATTGTGGTATTTACCGGCAACAAATGGATCATGCCCAAACTATTGCATGCAGTGGCCATGACAAAAAATCAGGAACTATTTTTTATGAGCATACTCCTGGTCTGTCTGTCGGTTGCACTGTTTACATCGTGGTTGGGTTTATCATTAGCTTTCGGCGCATTTTTGGCCGGACTTATGATTAGCGATACCGAGTACAGCCATAGTGCATTTAGCAATATCATCCCGTTTAAAGACACTTTTACAAGTTTCTTTTTTGTTTCGATAGGGATGTTGCTCAACGTTAGCTTTGTAATAGAAAATTGGCAGTTGCTATCTGTTCTTTTTGTTGCAGTCATTATTATTAAAACAATTGTGGCGGGCGGAACCGCATTTGTATTGGGGCACACATTTATCGGCACCATTGTGGTTGGCCTTGCCCTGAGCCAGGTTGGCGAGTTTTCGTTTATTCTTGCACAAAGCGGGGTAAAATATCATTTGCTTTCCGAATATCAATATCAGCTATTTTTGGCTGTTGCCATTGGGTCTATGGCCATAACACCGTTAAATATTCGCTTTTCGAAACCCTTGGCCCGAAGATTGCTCAAACTGCCATTACCAAAGGTATTAGTCAACGGACTGTTTCCGTTGCCACAGCCACATATTCCCGAATTCGAACACCATGTCGTTTTTATCGGAAAAGATTCCAGAACCAGGAAACTGGGCACAATGGCCAAAATTTTCGATTACAAATACATTACCATTACCTTCGATCCGGCCACTGTGCGCGAACTACAAAAAGAGGGCGAAAACATCATCTATGGTGATGCGATTAATGAACCGATACTCGAAAAAGCGCATGTAGACAAGGCCGAAATCGTGGTCATTTCGGTTGGTGCCCTCATTACCACTTTGGCCATTATCGAAAAAGTACGTGAAATGAATCCTGCTGCGCATATTATTGTACGAACCAAAAAAGTAACCGACCTCGAAGAATTGTACAACATCGGGGCAAATGAGGTTCTGCCGGAGGAATTCGAAACAGCGATCGAACTATTCGAACGGATACTCAAAAAACGATTAGTTCCGCAATCTAAAATTGCCGGCACATTGGCCCGTATTCGCGACGACCATTACGGCCTCTTTCGCAACACCGCTACATCAGCCTCAAAATCGGTTTTGGACTCGTTGCCAAACATCGAAATTATCTCTGTGGAAATTCAGCCGGAAGCCTTTGTTTCAGGCAAAACCCTCTACGATTTACGATTTCGCAAAACATTTGGGGTTACGTTGGTCGCTATTTTACGCAAGGACAACCTTATTGAACATCCTATGCCCGAAACGTCTATTTACAGTCGCGATATACTCTATCTTATGGGAACAGTGGAACAGCTTGCCATGGCCACTGAGCTAATAAACCATACCGAATTAATCATTTCCGCTTAAACAAACCATGGCGGTTTCGCTTAACTTTCTGTTTTTGGCTGAACCGATTAGTTTATTTAGTAATTTTGAGCGGCAAAAAATACAAATATGACTTTAAATAACAGTTCGGAAACAGCGATATTATTAATGCATTGTCCCGATAAGCAGGGTATTCTTGCTTCGGTTACCGAATTTATAAATGCCAATAACGGCAATATTGTTTATCTCGATCAACATGTAGATTATGAGCAAAAGATATTTTACATGCGTATTGCATGGGAATTGAATCACTTTCTAATTCCCACCAATAAAATTAAAGACTACTTCAATACCCTGTTTGCTGAAAGGTATCAAATGAGCTGGCAAATCGTATTCTCGAATATTAAGCCCAAAATGGCCATTTTTGTATCGAAAATGTCGCATTGCTTATTCGATTTACTCGCACGCTATTCGGCCGGCGAATGGAATGTAGAGATTCCATTAATAATTAGCAACCACCCCGATATGGCACCTGTAGCTGAAATGTTTGGCATCCCTTATCATATTTTCCCAATAAATAAAAACAACAAAGCCGAGCTGGAACCACAACAGATTAAACTTCTGGAAGATACAGGTGTCGATTTTGTGGTGTTAGCGAGATATATGCAGGTGATTTCCAATGAATTTATTTCCCATTTTCCGAATAAAATTATCAATATTCACCACTCGTTTTTGCCGGCTTTTGTGGGTGCCAAACCATACCATGCGGCTTACGAACGTGGCGTTAAAATAATCGGTGCCACCAGCCATTACGTAACCGGCGAACTCGATGCCGGACCCATTATATCGCAGGATGTGGCCCATATTTCGCACAAAGACGATATAGGCAGTTTGGTTCTCAAAGGTCGCGACCTCGAAAAAATTGTTTTGTCGCGCGCAGTAGACAAACATTTGCAGCACAAAGTGCTTGTTTATAACAATCGCACGGTGGTATTTAACTAACACATTTTACATGAAGCAATTATTAATTATCATGGCATTTATTTCAGCATGCTTTTTACGCGCCGAGTCTCAGGGGAGTAACGACGACAGAGGTTATATTGTAAAAGTGGGCGACATGGCTCCTGATTTTGTAATGCATCTGCCCTCTGGCGATACCGTTCAGTTGAGTAAACTTAAAGGCAAAGTAGTGATGCTGCAATTTACGGCCAGTTGGTGCCCTGTTTGTCGCAAAGAGATGCCGTTTATCGAAAAAGAGATCTGGCAGAAACATAAGAATGACGATGCATTCAGGCTTTACGGCGTAGATATGAACGAACCGCTCGAAAAACTGCAGTTGCTTGCCAAACAAACCGGCATTACCTATCCACTTGGTTTCGACCCTAATGCAAACATTTTCGGGCTATATGCCCATAAAGATGCCGGGGTAACACGTAATGTAATTGTGGATAAAGATGGCAGAATTGCGTTTCTTACGCGGCTTTACGAGCCGGAAGAGTTTGGGGCTATGGTGGCCAAAATCGACGAGCTACTCAAGTAGTTTCATCTCTTTTCGACCCGAATATTGGCAAGCACCCGATTTTTTGAATCGACTACCGAAACTAAATAAAGTCCGCATGCTAAAGGCGACAGGTCTATGATTTGAGTTTCGGAATTAAACTGCGCATTCAGCACTATTTTTCCCGCCATTGAAGTCACGCGAATCATGGCTTTTTCGATACTTTTATTGGTAGACGAAATATTTAAAAAGCCGGCAGTTGGATTTGGAAAACATTTAATACGGTATGCCGGCACTTTAATTTCGATGGTTTTTACCTGAAGCAGGTTGCCTTGCTGAAACCCCTGGGTAATGATACTATTGCCATTGATTCCTGTGCCACAAATGGTTTCGCCCAATGTCCAATCGATTGTTAATTCGCCAACAGACTGAGACGAACCAGCCGTTGCAATAACCTGCTGAGCAGAGATTGAACCAAAAGAGAGGGTAAAAATGGAACATACAAATATAAAACGCTTCATTCCAAAATATTTCATTTGCTCAAAAGAACAATATTCTATTATATCCTGCAAGAGAACATGGCAAAAGATAACATAAAAATAATGTTGGTACCCGAAACCGACTCAACCAACAAATTGATGGCATCGCAAATAGCGGCCAATAAACCCCATGAGGGCTTTGCGATCCGAACCGATTATCAGGCACGGGGACGAGGGCAGGCCGGCAATGTATGGTTGGCTGAACCGGGAAAAAACGTTTTGATGAGTTTGGTGCTGTATCCCGAATTTCTGAATGCCACCCGACAGTTTTTAATTTCGAAAGCCGTTTCGGTGGCCATTGCCGAAGTGCTGGAAAAATATACCGGCAATATAAAAATAAAATGGCCCAACGACATTTATGCCAACGGCCGGAAATTGGCCGGTATTCTTATCGAGAATGCCATTATGGGGCCGAACCTGTCTCATTCCATTATTGGCTTTGGCATAAATATTAATCAGTGTATTTTCGACGATTCACTCCCCAATCCGGTTTCGTTAAGCCAGTTAACAGGCCAGGTATACAACATTGAAGTATTGAGTGCCGAATTTGCGGAGGCGATACTTCAGAACTATAATCTATTAAAAACAGAAGACGGCACAGAAATATCTAACCGTTACGAAAAGCACTTACTAAACCGCACCGGATTTTTTAAATACAGAGCAGATGGTATTGAGTTTGTGGCCCGTTTAATTGGGGTTGAACCAAGTGGTTGCATGATACTTGAAGATACTGACGGGCAAAAAACGGGCTTCTGGTTTAAAGAGATTGAATACCTTGGACCCGCATAACTTTGCTGCCGGAGGTGCGTGAGGGATTGCAGCGGATAGCCCGCAGTGCCGCCGTTGGAGATTGATAGAGATTGATAGAGATTGATAGAGATTGATAGAGATTGCCTGCGGCACGAGGACTATGAGCGGAAAGCCCGACACGAGCCGGAGGCGAGTGGCACGCCCAAATCTATTTTACCTTGATGTGCAGATTTTTCACCGAATCTTTTCGAGTTATCAGCATTGGCAACGCTACGCCTGCGGCAAGGACCATAAGTATAAAAAAAGCTTTGAGGCCGTTGCTCAGTGTGCTGTACACAAAGTCGTTGTAGTGCTCGCTGCTTTCGGTCGACAGACTCATGAAACCAATCATCATTTTGTAGGCAAATGCCCCGGGAACCATAGGGATTACCGATGGAATTGAAAAGATAAGCGGCGGGGCATGCTTGCGATGAGCCGCATAAACACTAAGGATACCAATAAGTGTAGCACCGATAAACGAAGAGAGAATAATATTAACGCCCGACAAGAGTAGCAGAACTTTTGCCATACCACCAATAGCTCCCAAGCCAAACACTACGGGCAGAGCCCTTGCGGGCACATTAAACAGTACGGCAAAACCCATGGCTGCAAAGCCAAACCAAATAAGTTTTTCGAGTAACAGCAACGTTTCCATTATTTCAGATATTAAAAATTAGTTTTGCGACCACCAACCCTAATGCAATGGCAAACGAGATTATAAGGCCGTGTACGCCACGAACTACGCCGTTAAGTATATTTCCATCAATCAGGTCGGTAAAAGAGTTTATAAAAGGTACTCCGGGAATAAGATAGAGCACTGAAGTGGCGAATGCATGTTCGGGTTCGGCACCGATATTATAGTGCATTGCAGCACCTGCAATCATCGAAGAGGTGGTTGCGGCAAACAACACACACAAATACGGATTAAATTGGCGTTTATGGGCCTCCTGGCGAACAAAAAGCCCAATAAAGGTAGCAACAAAGGTCACAATCATTTCGATGGCCTCACCGCCAAACAAACGACAAAACGACGAACCGGCCAAAGCAACAAAAGTGAGAATAATCCATCGTGAAAAATGGGGAAGTGCTTTTAGTCGTTCCAAATCTTCGGATATTTTTTCAACATTCCATTTTTCCTGAACCACGCGCCAGCTCATGCGGCTGATGCCTGATACAAGTTTGAAATTCACCCCATGCGGCGAAGTACGTTTAAGGCTGCTAAAAAAACTGGGATGGTCGGTATCGCCCAAAGTGAGCATGAGTGCACGATGCGTAATTAACAAATCGCACTGATAACCCTTGGCTTCGGCAATGCGGTTTATCGTAACGCGAATCCGACCGGTACTGGCACCCGAGCTCATAAGCAGAGCACCAATTTCGAGCAGCAGATTTCCGAGCGTAGTGAGTTCTTCCTGCTTATTTTTCATTCAAATTCTATTCTTTGTTTTGCAGGGGCAAAGGTAAGGTAAAAAAACAAACAGAAAAAACGATGGAAATATGACGTTTTAGCAAAAAAAAAGAGGCCTTTAAAAAGCCTCTTTTTGGGTGGTGCCACTCGGAATCGAACCAAGGACACACGGATTTTCAGTCCGTTGCTCTACCTGCTGAGCTATGGCACCTTCTGCGTTTGCGGTTGCAAAGGTAGATAAATTATTCATTTCTCCAAATGCAGAGCAAAAAATATTTTTAATCCTGAACCATTAATTTAACAAGCTCAATGCGATTTGCACTGGCTTTTAGCACTTTAAATATAAAATTACCAACAACAATTTCTTCATTTATTTTGGGAAGATTTTCGTGAAAGTATAATATTAGACCCGCAAGGGTATCAAATTCGTCGGAATCCGGAAGCTGTAAATGAAACTTTTCATTCAGGTGTTTTATTTCGAGGCGAGCACTAAATACAAATTCGGTATCGCTGATTTTCTTTTCGACATATTCGTTGGTATCGTGTTCGTCTTCAATTTCACCGAAAATTTCCTCAAAAATATCTTCCATTGTTACGATACCTGCGGTTCCGCCAAACTCATCGACCACAACGGCAAGGCTTCTTTTATCGCGCATAAAAATCTGCATAAGCTTATTGGCCGGCATCGTTTCGGGCACAATTGGGGTCGACAAGGTATGATCCTTTAGATTTCTGGGGTTTTTGAACAGTTCGGAGGAGTGAATATAGCCGATGATGTTGTCGATGGATTCGCCATAAACCAGAATTTTGGAATAACCGGTTTCAATAAACAACTGGCGGAGTTCTTCGATGCTGGCACTATTTTGAATGGCTACAATATCGGTTCGGGGCACAATGCAGTCACGTAGTCTTATTTTCGAAAAATCGAGCGCATTTTGAAATATTTTTACTTCATTTTGGTTGGCATTTTCGGGTGCAATACTCTCTTCAAGAAAATTATTTAAATCGATACGGTTAAAGACCCTGTTTTCGGTATCAATCACTGTATTGAGTTTAAAAAGATGAAGAATAGATTTAGAGAACCTCGACGTAAACATGGCCACCGGTGCCAACAAAATATACGAGATAAAGAGAGGCAAAGCAAAAAGCGCGAGTGAAATATTCGGATTAATCCTAAATACCGATTTCGGCAAAAATTCGGCCGTAAACAATATAATAAGTGTCGACAGAAATGTTTGAACAGACATTACCGCAATGGGGGCCTGCACATATAACATAATCTGAGGCTCAAGCAATTCGGCCATTTGCATACCATAAACCACCAGTGCGATATTATTACCAACAAGCATAGTGGCAATAAATTGCTGCGGGTTATTGTAAAATATAGATAGTATTGAACCCGACAATCCGGCTTTCTGAACATCGAGTTTCAATCTGAGTTTATTTGATGAAACAAAAGCCATTTCCATGCCCGAAAAGAAGGCAGAAAATGCCACTGAAACCAAAATGAGCGTTATTGTATTCATATTATTTGCAATATTAGCAAACAAAGGCTAAAGAATCTATGTCTACTCATTTAAATTTACATCAAATTCGCCTTGAGTTTTAAGAATCGTATAACGTGTAAAATCCTCGTTTGATTCGAATCCTGTTCCGGTAATAATTTTTGTAGCCTGAGTAATTCGAATATATTTATCGGTATATACTTTTTTTGCTGTTTGATCCCAGTATAGTTCTTCTGTCTCAAAAAGCTCTCCGGCGGTATTTCTTGCTTTGACATTATTACGCAATTGCCACAACTTTTTTTTCTCGAAATAGGTGGCGTGCAGGCAACTAACACTCGATTCGACAGTCTGTGCATCATCGGTAAAACGATCGAGATGCAATCCCTGCGGGAAATCCCAGTAAGGCTCAGCTTTTCTATCGTACACAAACCACTTAGGGGTTTCTATACTATACTTAATTTTGCCATTTTGGGAGACCAAGGTCTTGAGGCTATCGGCCGTTATGGAAGGCATGTCTTCTCGTTTACTCAAAAAGTCGACTGTTTTTTGCGCTTCCGGATTTTTTTTACATCCAAAAAAAACAGTCATTGCCGCAATCGTAAACGATGCGGCAATGCTTATTTTAAAAAAATTTATCATTAAAATTCGATACGCTTAGTCTTTAGACCTTACAATAGTACGTTCCTGAATCCAACCCCCAACAAGAACAGATTTTCCTACCTGATAGTCGGGTTCGAAGAAAATATTTTCTTTTAACGGGAAGTAGTTCATATACAATTTTATTTTCAAATCAGCTTCGCTTGCAACAGAAGGGTCTATTCTTTTAGCCTCCTGAAACTTATCTACAGCAGCCCAATACCCGGCTTTATTTTCAATATCCTTTGCACCTAATTTCTGTTCCTGAGCACTTAGAGCATACATAATACCGATATGAATATAGGGAAGACCCCATCCTGCTTTGTCTTTTGCCGCTTTAAGGGCAAATTCACGAGCCTGAGCGTACTCTTTCTTATCGGAGTATAAGATGACTGCCAACTGAAATTCGTAACTAGCCCTTTTTTCGGCCACAGTTTCCAAATCAATCGCTTGTTTTAAATATTCAATCGCCCTATCATTATTCTTTTGAGAAATGTACATTTTTGCCAAACCAAAAGCCGACGACGATGAAGGTGCAATATCATACTGATATTCAGCAGCTTTAAAATATATGGGCGATTCGGTACAATTCAGTTTTTCGAACAGATTAACGACTTTATCGAGCCCGTCTTTATCCGTTTTTAACGCTTCTACTTTTTGTCCGAAAAGTTTTTCGAGTGTTGTACAGTCTGCAGCACCACTATTAGCAAAAACATTTGAAAAGTTATCGCTTAATTCTTTTAGCGCAGCACTATCGCTAAGCTCTGTTTTAATTTTTTGTGCAATAATTGTTTGTGCCAATTCATAGTTTTCTATAAACTCTTCGGCTGGCAATTCGTTTGCCTTATACAAGTTATAGCTTGAAAGCATAAAACCTGTAATAAATCCCTGATAATTATCGAAGGTATTACCATCGAGCTGACGGACAGTTGATTTGAGCAAATCTTTTGACTCCTTTTGCTTTGCAATATCTCCCTGATAGTAGCTCATCATCTCAAGACCTTTCATCCCAAGAATATAAGGCGCAGGATAGCGTCGAGAAACACTTCCGAAATATTCTGCCCTCATATCGTACAATTTCATCAATTGTTCAATTAACTCTTTTTTCTTGGCTTCATCTTTGGCTTTTTCGGCCTTAGCGATTTGATATTTAACAATACTTACACCATATGAGTAAGTACTCGAATATGCGGCAGGACAATTTTTCAGAACATCTTCCCATGGTTTAATTGCAGGTTCATAGTTTTTGAGTTTTGCGAACTCAGAAAACAATGAATAGTTACGAATACAAGCAGCGCTGTCGGGCCCGTATTTTTGCGCAAATAAGCTTACAGAAGTTGCAAAAAGCGCAATGCTTACAAAATACTTTAGTGGTTTCATTTTATCTGTTAATTTTCAAAATTATTCAAACTTCCGCTTAAAGAACCAAAACTCGTTAATGGCAAGATTAATCGAGATTCGGGTATAGTTCTCTTTGAGCATTTCACCGGAATCAAATCCCATTTTTCCTGTCTCAACGGCTATATTAAAGAGCGTTTTATTGTATCTCATCGGTAACCCAACACCAAAAGTTATGCCATAGTTTTTTATCTGCTTTCCGGCAATTGAGAAATTGCTGGTGCCATAATTACCACCCAACCGATAATGAACCCGCGAAACAAAATATCGTCCATACTGAGAAGGTGTATATTCAATACCGGCCTTTACTTTATAGGTTGACATTAAACTATCGCCAACACCCAGAAATTTAGTTTTATCCCAATTTTGAGCACTAAAGTCAAGGGCCGCAATTAGTTTATCACCATATTGATAGGCCACCCCTAAGGCGTACTGCCCGGCCAATTCAGTCAGCACAGGTACCGAAGACACACTTTTCAACGAAGTATTATCAGTAGTATAAACAGTGCTATCCACTTTAAATCCGAGATTAACCTTTGGCTGATAAGTTGCACCAAATGAAATCTGATTTTTCCCCATAGGGTATTTATATTGAACACCGATTTGGGGAAGGAATGCTGATGCTGAATAATCGGTTTTTACAATTAGTCCATTCGTACCATCATAAAAGGTCTCATTCATTTGCTGATTGATATTTCCAAACACATAAGACACAGAGGCACCTACCGACAAATGTTTGTTGATGGCATAAGACAAACCGCCAAAAGTTTGATTTAATCCACCTTGCCCATTATATTTTACATTGTAGGTATTTCCGGCACCGGGCAAATCAAAATTCTTGTTATAATCGTAGCCCACAACAGACACAGGCACCAAACCAAAAGCGGCTCCCAACCGTGGTGTAATCCTAAAATTCATTCCCAAATAGTCAAAGTTTCCGGCCCCAAAATTTGCCGACTGACCACTTTCGCTAAGACGGGTAAATTTGCCGGAAGCACCAAACTCAAATATCATCGACAGTGAATCGACGGCATTAAAAGATGCCGGGTTAGCCACATTTAGCATTTGCCCGGACCGCAAAGCAATACCTGAACCACCCATTGCATCGGCCCGTCCAAACGACTGATTCTGCATTAAACCCAGACCGAACCTTGAATAAGGCGAACTGGTGCCATTTTGAGCTGTTAAAGATGTTGCCAGACCCAACAAGCCGGCAATAAATATTGTTTTTTTAATCTGCATTATATTCTATAATTCGATTTAATCCACATAGAACGAGATTGAGGTCTGCAAAGATGCATCTTTTAATTTTTTTTTCAAAATAAAGCGCGTCACCGCCTGTTAAATATACCTTTAGATTTTTAAAAAGTGATGAATAGCAATCAATTGCGCCCTCTATTTCAGATATAATTCCTAAAACTACACCTGCCTCAATCGACGACAAGGTTGTATTTCCAAAATAAGGCGTATTAGGTGTAGCTTCTGCAACCGGGAGTTTATCGGTAAAGTAACTCAAGGCATTAAAGCGCATTTGCAGCCCGGGCGAAATTCTACCACCTAAATACGTGCCATGTTCATCAATCAGTTCAAAAGTGAGAGCCGTACCGGCATCTATGGCCAAACAGGCATTTCTGCCACTTAAACTATGTGCACCAACAGCCGCAGCAACCCGGTCGAGTCCAAGTGTTTCGGGGGTAAGATAATTAATCTGAATCGGAACAGGCGTACCGGAATTAAAAACAATAGTCTCTTTACAAACCGGCATTACCACCAGTTTTAATTCATCATCGTTTTTTACCGAACATATAATAGCCTTGTCGGGTGCCTGTCCGTTTAGCAGTGGATTAAAGTCCCGGATAACCTCGTTTAAAAGAACACCATGCGACACAATTACACCATTCTGGTAATATGCATATTTAGTTCGCGTATTTCCTTGATCTATAACCAGATTCATTACTATATTTAAACTTACAACGGCAAATGTATTAAAAATACCATAGATTTTATCAGGCGGCACGAATTTCGGAACGATGATTTCATTTGGCCTCACTCCCACAATGATTACCAAACTTCAGGCAAATGAACCAATCGTTTTGTGAACAGGCAAAAGATTACCCTAACAAAGATATCAGACAAAAGCAGCCCCGGGGACTACTTTTGCCTGAATATTATATTGAAGGGTTTGCCTCAAAATGAATTGCGAATCAACAACAGACACCATGATACCATGTTGATGCGAAAGTATTTACAATTTTGCCCTTAAATTGTATCATAAGGTAAAAAATATACCCAAAAGATAAAATACTGTAAGAAATATTCATTAAAATTGCAGATATGACAACAAATTACGAAGTTTTACTGGACATCTCGCTTTATAGTCCAATTTATGTATCACTCTTTTGGGGCATCAATCTGCTTATTACCTCATTCAAAAAGAACCCCGCACATCGAATTCTTAGCATTTTCATGTTTTCGGCCACATTAATTTTTATTGGTCATTTATATTTTTATCATATTCCGTCACAATATTTTTATTTCGAACCGGTTTACACTTTTTCCTCGTTATCATTATATCCGCTCTATCTCTTGTATGTAAATTTATTGAGTACTCAACCCAAAGTACGGGTATCGGACATCAAATGGTTTATTCCGGCAATAGTTCTTACATTAACAGACATTATCTTCAAAATAATGCTGTCTGAACCTCAAATTGATACTTATAATGAATCTGTATTTTCAGGACAACTTCGAGACAACAGTTCGACATTGATTAAGCTCACTTTCTATAATTTTAAAGTAAGCCGATTAGTATTTACAATCCAGCTTTTTTTCACTGTATTTCGATCGATACGTTTGGTAAAAATACACAATGAGACCATCCACAATTATTTTTCGAAGCCCGATGAATTGGATATTGCTTGGATAAAGCATGTAAATATCAGCATGTTATTGATTTCTGTGGCAGGGATAATTTTCAATTCGATCGGTAAATCTGCCTTTTTGCAAAATGAAACCCTTCTAATAGTGCCGTCGATATTGTTTTCGTCCATTGTATTTCTTATCGGATTTTCGGGGTTCAGACAAAACACCTCTTATTTAACACTCTCCAAGGAGATAGAAGAAAAAGAATGTTTCGAAAATGAGATTGAAATTGATCAGACCGTAAACGAGTTCAGCATTGACCCTCAAACAGCGGTGATAAAATCCAAGTTAGAAACGCTTTTTAGTGAGAAGAAGGTTTATTTACAGCCAGATTTAAAAATATGGGATGTATGCGACGAAATCCAGACAAACAGGTCATATCTGTCGGGTGCAATAAAAAAAGCCTACGACAAAAATTTTTGTCAGTTGGTAAACACCTATCGAATTGAAGAAGCAAAAAAACTCATATTACAAAAACAGGCGGAAAACTATTCGCTCGATGCCATTGCTTACGAATGTGGTTTTGGTTCATTAAACTCTTTTATGCGAATATTCAAAGAGCTTGAAGGCATTACACCGGGACAATACCGACAAAAACACGCCGAATAATTTTTTTATTTTTTCGTCATTAATGCGGCTGCTAGCATAATTGAGTAGTACTTCGAATCTTCACTGTCGCTCCGCGAAGTAAGTACAATAGGAGCTTGCGCCCCCAAAATGGTGGATGCCACCTTTGCTTTTGCAAAAAACACCAATGCTTTATATAGTACGTTACCAACCTCAATATCCGGCACCAAAAGCAAGTCGCAATCGCCGGCCACATCGCTTTTAATCTTTTTATACCTGGCACTTACCGCACTTACAGCATTATCAAATGCCAATGGTCCATCGATAATACAACCTGTAATCTGGTCGCGCTGGTTCATTTTCGACAATAATGCAGCATCGAGTGTGGCACTCATTTTTTCGTCAACAATTTCGATTGCGCCAAGTACCGCAATTTTTGGCATTGAAACACCCAGGCTATGCAAACAATCGACGCTATTCTTAATAATTGAGATTTTATCCTGAAGATTGGGGGCAATATTCATGGCTACATCGGTTATTGCTAACAGTTTATGATAAGTCTCAACCTCAAAAACTGCGATGTGATTCAACAATTTCTCCTTGCGCAACCCAAAGTCACGGTTCAAAACACCCCGCAATAAGTCGGGTGTTTTTAGTGCACCTTTCATAATTATATCGGCATCGCCATTGCGAACCAATTGCACCGAAATACGAATGCACGCCTGCACAGATTGTTCGTGAATAATTTCTATCCCTGACAGGTTGAGATTAAAATTTCTGGCAATTGCATAGATCTCTTCGGTATCACCCACAAGAATCGGTTCAATAATTCCTTCGTTTCGCGCATGAATAACTGCTCCCAAAGAGTTATTATCTTGTGCAACAGTAAGAACTAATTTTTTCTTAGGTGCATTTTTATCGATGAGTTGTTCTAAATCAGCAAGTTTTTGCAACATTCTTTTATCTTTTGTTCGAATTTAGTAAAAAGTTGATTTACTTTAAAACGATAATGATTATTAACACTATTTTGTTGGTTTTAGATTGAACCGAAAAAGGATATTATAACAGAATGATAGATACCGCAACATTGCTTTGGTTTATGGGCACTTCGTCCTTATTGATACTTGCACCCGGGCCAGATATTGTGTTCGTATTTACACAAGGATTGGCAAACGGACGTAAAGCCGGTTTCGAAACTGCCATCGGCTTGGCCCTTGGCAATGTGGTTCACACCTTACTGGCTGCTTTTGGCATCGCCTTACTCATTCAGTCATCCCCGGCAACTTTTGCAATAGTCAAAATTTTTGGGGCCTGTTATCTGGCCTATCTTTCGTACATGGCCTTCAGCCACCGCCACGATAGCATAGAACAGAAGGCCAACGGTTCAGCCAAAAAACAAAAACTATTGCTCAAAGGGTTTATTATGAATGTTTTGAACCCCAAAGTAGCTATTTTTTTTATGGCCTATTTCCCAAAGTTTGCAGATATAACCCAAGGGAACACGGCCACACAATTTTTGATACTCGGGGCCGTTTTTATACTATTAGTCGCCATTATTTTTGGGCTCATTGGCCTTTTTGCAGGCATGGCACAAAAGCTGTTTAGTAACAACCCAAAGTTTTCGGCCATGATGAACGTACTGTCTTCGATTGTTTTTGCTATTATTGCAATTACATTATTACTAACCTGAAATATGCCAAAAATACGAACAAAACCGATTAACATTGGTTTATATTGAGCCAAATAACTGGTTAAACAACGGTAAAATATTAGTTTTGCACAAAATAAAAGTAGAATAAGCATGGCGAAGATTAAAGTTTTAAATCCCGTGGTCGAACTCGATGGAGACGAAATGACCCGCGTAATCTGGAAAATGATTAAAGATAAGTTGATACTGCCTTATTTAGATATCGACATAAAATATTACGATTTAGGCATGGAAAACCGTGACCTCACCAACGACGAAGTTACCGTAGAGTCGGCAGAGGCCATAAAAAAATACAATGTGGGCATTAAATGTGCCACCATTACACCCGACGAACAACGGGTTAAAGAGTTCGGTTTAAAACAAATGTGGAAATCGCCCAATGGCACCATTCGCAATATTCTCGATGGGACTGTGTTCCGCGAGCCCATTATTATGAGCAATGTGCCACGCCTTGTTCCCGGCTGGAAAAAACCAATTTGCATTGGCCGTCATGCCTTTGGCGACCAATACCGTGCTACCGACTTTGTAACCAAAGGAAAAGGCAAACTCACCATTACCTTCGAAGGCGAAGATGGTACCAAACAGGAATTTAAAGTGTACGATTTTCAGGGCGACGGCGTGGCCATGGCCATGTACAATACCGACGAAAGCATAAAAGGTTTCGCACACAGTTGTTTCAATATGGCACTATCGAAAGGCTGGCCGCTTTATCTGTCGACCAAAAACACCATACTTAAAAAATACGATGGTCGCTTCAAAGATATTTTCGAAGAGATATACCAAAACGATTATAAAGCCAAATTCGATGCAGCCGGAATTACCTACGAACACCGACTGATTGACGATATGGTAGCATCGGCACTTAAATGGGATGGTGCTTTTGTTTGGGCCTGTAAAAACTACGATGGCGATGTACAAAGTGACACGCTGGCGCAGGGCTTTGGATCACTCGGACTTATGACTTCGGTACTGGTAACTCCCGATGGCGGCACCATCGAGGCCGAAGCTGCACACGGCACAGTTACACGTCATTACCGCATGCACCAGCAGGGTAAACCAACATCAACAAACCCCATTGCCAGCATTTTTGCATGGACACGTGGTTTGGCCTTTCGTGGAAAACTCGACAACAACACCGATCTGATTCGTTTTGCCGAAGCACTTGAAAAAGTGTGTGTTGAAACAGTTGAAGAAGGCAAAATGACCAAAGACCTTGCGCTTTGCATTTACGGTTCGGCCCTCAATGAGAGCCACTATTTAACCACCGAGGCGTTTATGGATGCACTCGATGCCAATTTGCAAAAAAAATTGAGCTAAAAAATACAGTTCATTGTATTTACGGGTGGCATTTGTCGCCCGTTTTTTTTAGTCTGTGCTATTCAATTTTATGGTTGAACCGAAAAAATTTGTGATATAATGATTACCTTTGGGATTGAAGATCGAATCAATTAAAAACAAAAGGGATATGTTAAAACCACAAGTAGAAGACATTCTGGTAAAACAGATTGAAAAGGAGGCTTATTCGTCGAATTTGTACCTTGCAATGGCCGTATGGGCCGAAACAAACGGCTTTGCCGGCGTAGCAGACTGGATGTACGCACAAGCGGACGAAGAACGTTTACACATGCTTAAATTTGTAAAATACGTCAACGAACGCGGCGGAAAAGGCGTGATACCTGCAATTGAAATGCCGCCGGTAAATTTCGAATCGGTACTCGATTTGTTTACAAAAACAATGACACACGAAAACTTTATTACCGAATCGATTAACGAAATTGTGGGTGTTTGTATGGAACAACGCGATTTTAACACCCTTCAATGGACACAATGGTTCGTAAACGAGCAAATAGAAGAAGAGCGCAACGTATCGAGCCTGCTCGACAAACTAAAAATGATTGGCGACAGTGGGACTTTGTATTTCTTCGACCGCGACATTATGGCTATTCGTGCCGCCGCATCTGCGGCCAATGCTGCACAGTAAAAAATATTCAGGACTTTTCTAAAACCGGGGTTTTGCTCCGGTTTTTTCATTTTCAAATATGGCCTTTTTAAGTATCGGGGTGAACCAATTGGCTCCGGCACCATTCAAATGATCACCATCCCAAAAAATGTTGCGATTTTGGTTCAACCCGCTAAAATTGAGGACATTTACTTCCGGATTCGTAATATTTTCGATATAATGGAAAGTTGCCGCGGCAAACTTTGGCGGAACCCGCTGCAAGTACCAATCGGACAAAGGCGTAATCACCAAATACAGTTTCAACTTTTCGTGAGCACAATAGGCCGAAATGGAATCGAGCCATTTGGGGGTTTCGGTTGCCAATGCCCGTACCCTGCCACGCTCATAAAAATTAAGACGAACAAATGTATCGACCTTGCATACCGACTTCAACGTATCGGGTTCGTGCAAAGCTCCTCCATAAAAACCGATTTGTTTTGTGGATAGTTTACCCTGCCATTTGTTATACAAGAGCGACATGGTATGTGCCGAAGGGAAACCAACATCGTAAACCAATCGTTGATAAAAATAAACCGGATCGTATTGCCACAAATAATCTTTGGCCGATTGATCCAATATTGGCATATAACGCGAAAACATAGGATGCGCATATTTCGAATAAAACATGAAATCGTCCCATTTATCGCTAAAATTGTGATATGAAAAACCAAGCACAATGTTTTTGAGTTGTGGATTTTCGGCACGGAATCTTTTTATTTTATAGTAAGTAAACAAATAAGTCTCGGCCGAAACCGATACATTGATTGATCCGGGAAACAAATCGGGATTAACCGCATGTTGCAAATGAGAATCGCCACATACCAATGTCGTAATACTATCGGGCAAAACGAACCATACCGCGCTAAAGCAGGTTCGAACCGAAAAGCGTAAAAGCGGCGAAAGCAATACTACAAAACCAAGGCTAAACAGCAGAAAACGCGCCATTTTTGAAACAAATATTTTCATGCCCATTAAAATTGAAAGTAAATAAACGGTGTAATATTACCACTGTTAAACACCACAAAAAAGCAAACTCCGAAATAGGCCGCCATACGCAACCATTGTGGCCAATGTAAAATTGCTCGAAACGGATGCGTGAAGTTTCGCGTAAGGTATTCGGTGGCCATCAAGGGCACAAACAGCAGCAACGTGTGCCGCAAAGCCATATCGCGACTATAATGCCATGTTTCAAAACTGAATATCCGATCAATAATTCCAACGGCTTGACTCACAGAGCCTGATCTGAAGAACACAAACAGAAGAATTACAAAAACGAATGTAAATGCCCACGACAAAAACCGGCCAAACCACCCATTTCCGATTTTTATTGAACCCAAGTACGAATTTACAATCATTGCCAAGCCATGCAGAAAACCCCAGGCCATAAAGGTAAAATTTGCGCCATGCCATAAGCCACTCACCACAAAAGTTATTATTAAATTCCGGAAAGTTTTAATCTTCGAAAGTTTGCTCCCACCCAGCGGAATGTAAACATAATCGCGAAACCAGGTGGACAAAGAGATATGCCAACGATGCCAGTAATCGCGAATATCTTTTGCCAGCCATGGAATGCGAAAATTTTGCATAATATCGATGCCAAATAGTCGTGCCATACCAATGGCCATATCCGAATATCCCGAAAAGTCGGCATATATCTGAATACTGAAATAAAATGCCCCTAACAACAAAGTGGCACCCGAAACAGTTTGGTAACGAGCAAAAATATCTTCCACAAACCACGCTAACCCGTCGGCTACCACAACTTTTTTAAACAAGCCCCATGCAAACTGTTTCAATCCGTCAATAGCCGGTTCATAACAAAAACTTCGATGCCGCAAAAACTGAGGTAAAAGATGCGATGCGCGTTCGATTGGTCCAGCCACCAACTGCGGAAAAAATGCCACATAGGTAAAAAAAGCTTCCCAATTGTCGGTATGAGCCATTCGTCGTTTGTACACATCGATGGTATAACTCAGGGTTTGAAACGTAAAAAAGCTAATACCCACCGGCAGTACAATCTGTAACGACACGGGTTCAACCCTAAAACCAAAACCGGCAAGCATGGCTATAAACGACTGCACAAAAAAGGCAGCATATTTAAAATAGCCAAGAATGGCTAGATTAACCAACACCGCACTCACAAAAAACCGCTTTCTTGTACCGGGATTTTTATGCATTTCGAGCAGCTTTGCACAACCAAAATTAAACGCCGAACTGAATATAATGAGCGTTAAAAACCGCCAATCCCACCAACCGTAAAACAGGTAGCTTGCCACCAGCAATAACCTGTTGCGCCAAACATCGGTTTTAAATACAAACCAATGCAATACAAAAACGGCAAAAAGAAAAAGTGCGAAAGTAAACGAACTAAACAGCATGTTATCTTATATATTGCGAGCTAAAGGTAACTAACAGCCCCCGCTTTTCCAAATAGCCGGCATGTGCCGGGGCTGTGTTATGTTTTGGCTGAACCGTAGCACGTTTTTTTATCAGATGAAGTTCCGCAGAGGCAAACCACACGCGATTGGGCTTTGCGATAACTCCACAGACTCATTTAAAAAAGCGTATGGGGCATTTGTCGGGTTAAAACGGTTTTTGTAAGTTTGAACCACAAAAAAACACAAATGCACAACATACTTATCGTTATTCCGGCGCGCTATGCGTCCACACGATTTCCGGGCAA
>QKHT01000137.1 GCA_003249935.1 Bacteroidota bacterium | reverse complement strand
CTCTATCGGTTCAACGTTGAACCAAAGGAAAATTCCCGTAATTAACCATAACATTTTCGACCCGGCAACGATAGGATCGCTCAAAGCCGCATTGATTAAGGCCGTTCCCGACGATATGGTGAACCGTCAATCGATACTTTCCGACTTGGTTGGCGCAGGCGAAGTGGCTGTTTTGGTTGTGCCGATAGATAAAGAGGCCCCCAAAGGACGGCTTATAATGCCACAGGTACAGTCCATACGCGAACTGCTCGACAACGATGCCATAGCGCTGATTACAAAAGAACGCGAGTTGCGTGCCACCTTCGAAATGCTGAATAAAAAACCAAAGTTGGTAGTCACCGATTCGCAAGCCTTCCTGAAAGTCGCCGCCGATACCCCCGACAACATCCCGCTCACCTCGTTCTCTATCCTGTTTGCAAGGGTTCAGGGCGACTTAAACTCCATGGTGCGCGGTGCCATGGCCATAGACCGACTAAAACCCGGCGACAAGGTTTTGGTAGCCGAAGCATGCAGTCACCACGCCATTGGCGACGATATCGGCACAGTAAAAATTCCGCGATGGCTCACGCAGTATGTGGGCGGCAAACTCGATTTCGAATTTACCAGAGGACATGATTTTCCGTCCAATATAGCCGATTTCAAACTCATTATTCATTGTGGCGCATGCATGTGGAACCGCCGAGAAATGCTATCGCGTATTGCCATTGCACAGGCAGCCGGTGTACCGTTAACAAATTACGGCCTGACAATTGCCTTTTCATTGGGCATTTTTGAACGAGCTCTTCAGCTATTTCCTTCGGCACTGGCCGTTTATCACGACAATAAAAAAGCCGGAATTTAACATTCCGGCTTTTTCAAATCTTACAAACCTATTATTTGGCTGAACCGCCTTTGAAAATTTTATACGACAACCCAAGTTTCAGTACCGGAAAAAATCCTTTGTCCTTTAACTGAGCTTCAAGCTTTTCTACCACACTTTCATTTTCTGGTCCAATCGGAGCCAAAAAGTTTGTACCATCAATAGCTACTTTGGTCGAACCATAATAGTAAGCACCCAGTTCAAGACTCATGGCCAGCCGATGATCTCGCGAAATATTACGTCCAAAGCCAATACCGGCATATGGAGCCAGTTTCTTTTCGGGTTTGAACGTCAGCTTAAATTCACCTATCTCATCGGGATAATAGACAATATCACCCACGTTTATGCTGTCTACCGACCGACCGGTAATGGAAATATCCATATCGGTAAGCACTGCACCCAATGACACATAAAAACCGCGACTCAGATAAAAATCGAAAATAGCCGACATACCACCGGTTTTCCATACCGGTGATAATTGGTAACTTTTACCTTGAAAATCCATTTTCAAGTAATCGGTAATCATTGAAATATTATCCAGTGCCATATCGACCTTTTCGTACGAAAGGCGAAGCGAAACGCGGTTATTGAAAGCCGTTATTACACTTGCACCCAAACCATTGGTCGATGCACTGGCCCCAATCGCAATTCCAAACTGCGATGGCTTTTTCATTTCAACCGGCATATCCGGTATCACTAAACTTGTACTATCCTGCATTTGTGCCGACGCTACAGCCGAGAACAATGCGATTGAAGATATAATTATTAACTTTTTCATACACCAATGCATTAAAATCCAAACTTCTTACAAACATCTGATGGCAAATCGAAACCACCGGCAATGGTTACCACATTGGTTGCCGGTTTAGGCACCGTAATAACCTGCGTTTCGCTGGTTGGTGTTTGCGAACCCGATTTAAAAGTATATGTCGGTGTCATTGTAATTTTGTATGTATTTGCAATGGCACCGTTTTCAACCTTTAACTTACCATAACCCGAGGCATTACCAAAGTATCCATACACATCGTAATCGGTTCCGATTTTTATTTTCATACTTGCCACCCCATTAATCATACGAATATACGACCAATAATACTTATCGGTTGGTTTGTAATAAACCACCACATTGGGTTTAAATCTAACTGTATACGACGTTTTACAAACAACGGTAATATCTGTGTTTACCGTAATGTATTCACCTTTTAGATTTACCTCCACCGGATATGACTGACCATCGCATAAATTGTTGATGGTTAAGGTTGATGGATTGAATGTCAACTCATTGGCGTATTGGCCATATCCTTCGAAATTGAACGTCGTAGGCATATTTTGCGGCACGCGGTAGAATTGAGTTTCGCCATAATACGGATTGTTTGGAACCACATAAGCGTATGTCTGGTAGGTGTATGTATACCATCCGTATGTTTTAGAACGGTTTGTAGTAATATGTACATAAGCTGCATCGGCATTTCCGGTCCATTTAATTTTTGCACCGGTATAGCAACTGTTACCATACCAATCCCAGTTCCAGTAACTTAGGTGTTGAATGGTTTCTTCGAGGATTAAGTCGCTTCCAACTTTTTTTACTGTGGCCATTTTCTCAAATACCCACTGCCCGGTTTCAGGTTCCATGCTCCACATTTCTATTTGATCACCTTCGGCCACCACGTTACCGGTTTTCGGATTAATCATCATCGGATCTATTTTGGTTGAAAGCTTTACACCGCCGTTAGAAAACTGGCGAACATCTTTGCCATCGGCACTCATATCAATACTAAACAAACCAGCCGATGAAAAGCTGATAGCCCCTTTGGTGCCACCATTCAACGTAGCATCGACATCCAAACCACCGGGGAATGCATTCAAAGCACCATCCTTAGCCGGATTATAAAACACAATCTCAGATTTTACGGTTCCACTTACCACATTTCCATTGGCATCCTTGAGTATGATGTCCTTTGGCACTTCCACGCTGGTACTACCACCATTTAGTGTGGCAACCGAAGTATTGGCCACTTTACCATCCGAACCGGCAGTAGCAAAATTAGCATTGGTATTCACCGACACGCCTTCCGGAGCATCGCTCAGGTTAACCAAAGCAATTTTAACCGTTGACACTTCATTTTCACTGATGAATACTTTTTTGCTGTAATCTGAGTAGCCGGGGTAAGATGCATTGACAAGAAACTCTATCGGGTTTGTTTTCATAGCCACTGAATCCACAAAATGAGGATCAATAACTAAATCGAGCATGCCACGGAGCGATTTATAAGTATCCAAGCCCTCACCCAAAGTATTGTAAACGTTATTAGCATCTTTGCCGGTAACCTTAACCGACACATTTTGTGTTCCGCTATACAAATAATCGCCGGTTTTGGCATCTACAAATTCAAAGTGAATAAACGTTTTGAATTCAGGGGTCGCAACAACAATTTTCAATGAGTCCGTGAGTGTATCTTTCATGGTCTTTAACTCCTCAACCGGATTACACATCGAAAACAGCAACGGTATACCTACCATTGCCGGATAAATCACTGTTCTTTTAAAGTACTTCATTTCTGTTTTTATTAATAGTTTGTTTGAACAAAATTTCATTCAATTGTAAATTTATGATTTTATTTTGAATGAATACAAATAAATAATTATCAATAAAAAGTTAAATAATTGATTTTTCGAAAAACGCAGTCATCTAAAACTGAGCATAAACAAAGGATTTGAGCCGATTATCAAATATTTATTTAATCAATTCGATTTTTAAGTCCTTGTATATACTTGTTAATGAACAATTATTTTCCTATATTCGTCCTCAGAAACAAATTAGTGTTATATTTACATTTATCAACAATTCAATACTAAAGAAAAATGAAAAGAGTTCTATTCTTAAGTGCAATGGCAGCTATTGCCATTAATTCAATGGGTCAGGCTTGGACCTACTACCCTTATGGCGGAAGTACAGCTTCGGCTTTCTCTGTGCCCAATGTCAATGTTTACGATGCAGCCACAATTTCCGGCAAATACAACACTGCCGATGTGCTGGATTATTATGAGTTCGACCAAGTGGATGGTACTTTAGCAGTTTGGGATGTTGCCAAAACCCTTGAAAACAGGGATATTGATCGCACCATACTCGAGGCGAGTGCTACCGGAACAAGTACAACGGCATGGAATGCAGGAACGGGACAACCACGTAACTCGGTAGAAAAGAGCACTAGTGCATTGATGCCTAACTGGTGTAAAATAAATGCCAACCCGCAGTGTTTTGAAAATTTTTTTGGTGGAACTGTGTTTTATACCGTCACTTTTACACAACCCGGCACTTACAATGCAGTGTTGAGATTGCGTGGCGGGAGCGCGACCGGATTGACACAAGAGGTTAAAATTCTCAACTTATCAGACATTTCACAAGAAATTGCAGATTTGAGTTTCAATTCGTCTGGTTTGTCTATATCAACCACAAACACGTTAGCCGGAACAGTCTCCACAGATGGCAGTTCGGAGGCAGTAGCAATGGCAAAATCGGTAACTGGTGGCGGGCAAAAAAGCTCATTTTGGGTTAAAAGTATTTCGAATACCCTAACTGTTACCAGTGCGCCGGTAACTTATCTTGTAAAAGTTAAACAAACCGGAGGAAGTTCAACAAATTCATTTGGTGGGATTACTTTTTTCCATACGCCTTCCGGTCCATCAAATCCGGTAACTGTTTCGATTACATCACCAACAAGCGGTTTTGAAACTACCCCCGGGAATATTACTGTAACAGCAAATGCATCAACAACCAATACCAGCATTTCACAGGTTGAATTTTTCGACGGAGCAACATCTCTGGGTGTTGACAACGACGGTTCTGACGGTTGGAGTAAAGTGATCAATGTTTCAACTACTTCGACGCTATCGTTAAATGCGGTAGCAACAGATAATCTGAATCAGTCCAACACATCATCAACAGCTACGGTTAAAGTATATGCCTACACTATACCAAGTATTGAACTGATAAATTCCGTGACTGACCTTTCAGTGGGATCAATCAATGATGGTACCGTGTTAACAGATGGAATGACAAATATCAACAATTATGCATTTCAAGTACTTACCAACCCAAATGGCAATCTCACTGATTGTAAAGTTTATTTTACCTTTACAAATCCAAGTTCGGTTGTATATACAAGAAACGAATCGGGAGCACCTTTTGCCCTATTTGGAGACAACTCCGGCAATTATGCCCCTTGGTCAGGTATGGCAATACCCGTTACAGCCCCGGAATATGGCACTTATACATTAAAAGGTGAAATTAAAACAAATGCCACATCCGCGGTTATCGATTCAAAAACAATTAATTTCACATTACAAAACATTCCCCAAGTTACCATCCCGGGCTCTTTTGAGGCAGAAAATTATGGTTCTGCAACTGATACC
>QKHT01000272.1 GCA_003249935.1 Bacteroidota bacterium | reverse complement strand
GAGTCCGCTCCGATAACCCTCTTTTCTCATATTATTGAGAATTGAGTATTTCCGGAATTTGACGGATTGTTTGGAAATATCGGTTTAAAAAGGGATTTGACTTTAAATTTATAAAAAGGGATTTGACTTTAAATTTAAGCTCATTACAACCTTGCAGAATCTCAAGGAACAGTAATTTAATGGCAAACAGACCTAAAAACGCAGTTTTAAGGCATGGGTTTTTCACGAATTTTAAGATTCGGACAAAGTTTACCCATAAACAACGAATATTAGCCCACATTTGATGCTTAATTTCACCTCGATATCTTGTTTTCGCATTTGGATAGTGGTATCCCATTTGAAAAACAGTAGCTTCAACATTGTTTCGCATTTGCAAGGTTTCTATCGGGGTTTCGTCTATCTGTTTTCTTAGCTGGTATCCGTCAATATCTTTTTGAGTAAAGTATCGGTAGCCTTTTTCTGTTTTAATTCGCCACTTATTGGCATTGTTTTTGCCTGTAATCATTTTATATTCAGCAATTTCGTTGTTTATTGTATCAAAAATAGAGAGTTCTCCATTTTCCAATATGTTAAACTGGTATCTGCTTTTTGCCCCTTGTATCGCATGTAGGTATAAATTGATCTCATTATCTTTGCAATACTGCTGATTATCAGGACTGTGATATGCACCATCGGCATGAGCGTCTTTTATTTTATCGCAGAATACTTCCTGTGCTTTATCGATATTATCCGTAAGGAAATCAACATCAGAAGCACTTGCCTTTTTTACATCAACATGTCCAATCAGGTTCAGGGGACTGTCATTGTCGCAACTCTCTGTTATATTTATGCTATACCCTTTCACTTTTTGGTCGTCTTTGTTACGATAATGGCAATCGGTGTCATGTGGTGACTGTACCGATTTTGCCGAGATTTCTTCTTTTTCGCGGGCTATAACCATTTTTTGTTCTTCGACTTTATATTGCTCAACGAATACCCGTTTAAGGGTTTGGTAGTGAATATCGGTTGATGACGAAAATAGTGGTAATATGTTGTATATCAACACTCCAAGCTCCTGTAAGCGGGATTTTACCTCATCGCCCGAACAGGTGTAAACCACTTTGTTGCCTTCTAATTTTAATAATTCAGACAACCGGGATTCGGTTTCATTGTCGAGTTTTCCAGACTTTTTGATCTTATTAAAAAACAACCGAAGTGTTTCGTGTATGAGTTCGTAACGGCTAAGCCATGCAATATTGCTGCCTAACAACTTGCTATCCATACGTATACGTTTCCCGCTAACTTCGAATTCTTTACATTGGTCTTTGGTTATTTGGGTAAAAGCAGTCTCAAATAGATTCTCGCCTTTTTCCTTAGCATATTCCACGATGCGCTTGCGAAACAAATAATAGGTTGACTCCGTGGGTAGCGCATCGTCGGCATTGTGTAATCCTAATGCACTGCGTACCAACATATTAAATCTGCAATTCTCAAATATCTTCTGATCACTCAGCCCTTCCGCCTCTTTAAGTACCATCATGGCAACCAAGATGCGAATGGGGGCATTGGGGGTGCCGTTGTTTTGACAATATAGAGGGCGAGAGGGCGAAAAATATCTTCATCTATGCGCATCGTAACCTGTTCACGAAATTGGTTGTGCCAGGCATGTTGGTCTTCGTACATTTTAAGAGAATTGCCTGTAAATAATGAACCCGGTGAGGTAAACATATTAAGTTGACTCGATATTGATGATTTCTTAAACATTTTCTGCCCTTTTTATTATGGCTACAAGATACAAAAAATTAATCAATAAACCTATTTAATAGTTTGATATTTAATCGATTATGTAATTTTTTAGTTTTCGGAGTGGACTCATAGAATAATTGAAAATACGATAAAAGAAAAGATTGATGGAGGAAAAGCAATTGTTGTTGTAGGTGCAAGACAAGTTGGCAAAACAACGCTACTAAACGAGATACTTAAAGACAAGAACTATCTATTTCTCGATGCAGACGACCCTTCAACAAGAAATCTTTTGCAGAGTCCTACAACAGAACAGATTAGAACATTTATTGGGGATTATAAATATATCTTCTTGGACGAAGCGCAGAGAATCTCAGGCATAGATCTGACTTTAAAAATAATTACAGACCAATTCAAAGAAGTTCAATTGTTTGTTAGTGGTTCTTCATCGTTTGATTTAGGAAACGAACTAAATGAGCCGTTGACAGGTAGAAAATGGGAATATGAATTGTTCCCTATTTCTTGGGAAGAATACGAAAATAAAATCGGATTTATAAAATCTGAACAGCAAATAGAAAACAGATTGCTTTATGGATTTTATCCTGAGGTTATTAATAATCAAGGTAAAGAACGAGAGACCTTAAAGAACCTCGTAAATAGCTACTTGTATCGTGATATTTTAGCATTTTCTGACATTAGAAAACCAGAAATCCTTGAAAAATTATTGCAGGCGTTGGCCTTGCAAATGGGAAGTGAGGTAAATTACAATGAATTATCTCAACTAATTGGTATTAATAAAATTACAGTTCAAAAGTATATCGATATTCTCGAAAAAGGATATATTGTTTTCAGACTGAATAGTTTTAGTCGAAATATAAGAAATGAGATAAAACAGAATAGAAAAATATACTTCTATGATAACGGAATCCGAAATATGATTATCGGTAATTTTAATCAATTGGATTTAAGAGTAGATAAAGGTGCGCTGTGGGAAAATTTTTTGGTGTCGGAAAGAATAAAACAAAATCTTTATAAAGACACATTTGCTAAAATGTATTTTTGGAGAACAAAACAGCAACAGGAAATTGATTTTGTAGAAGAAAAAAATGGACAAATCTTCGGATTTGAATTCAAATGGAATAATAAAAACACAAAATTATCTCATGCGTTTATTGAAGCATATAAGGCAGAGGGGCAAGTGATTGACAGGAAAAACTTTAGGGAATTTGTAGTAGTAAAATAATGTCAGTGCACACACAAGGGAAAATAGATTATATTTTGTAATACAATAAAATTCAATATGTTACTTAAGATTAACGAACCATTGTATATGAGCAGAACCATTTTATATTTATCAATTTTGATTGTTCTTTTTACAGGATGCAACGCTCACAAATCTTTAAATAAAACGGAAGATGTGTTACTTGCTCCTCCTCTAATGGGTTGGGCAAGCTGGAACAATTACCGCGTAAACATCAACGAGGAAATTATTAAATCGCAAACCGATGCCTTGGTGAAACATAAACTGAACGCCTATGGCTATAATTATGTAAATATCGACGATGGCTTTTTCGGAGGACGTGATGCTTCGGGGAAAATTATCGCGCATAAAGAACGGTTTCCCAACGGCATGAAACAGATGGCCGACTATATTCATTCCAAAGGACTAAAAGCAGGAATATACAGCGATGCCGGAATCAATACCTGCGCCTCGTATTGGGATAAAGATACCATTGGCGTTGGGATGGGATTGTACGGACATGATCTGCAAGATTTGAATTTGTTCCTCAAAGAATGGAATTTCGATTTTTTGAAGGTCGACTGGTGTGGCGGGCAATGGTTGGGGCTAAACGAACAGAAACGTTATACCGAAATTGGCCGACTGGCAAGAGAAATAAAACCTTCGGTGAACTACAATGTCTGTCGCTGGGAATTTCCGGGTGTGTGGGTTACAGAAGTAGCTAATTCATGGAGAATTTCGGCCGATATTGCCAATAAATTCAATTCGATACTTAAAATTATCGATATTAATGCCGATTTGTGGCAGTATGCTTCTTATGGTCATTATAACGATATGGATATGTTGCAGGTAGGCCGTGGCATGACTTACGAAGAAGACAAAGCCCACTTTAGTTTTTGGTGCCTCATGCATTCGCCCTTGCTATTGGGCAACGACTTGACCAATTTTTCGGATGAAACGTTAAAAATAATCACCAATAAAAACCTGATTGACATCAATCAGAGTACCTTTGTATACCAAGCGCGCAGGTTAATCGATTATGGCGAATTGGAAGTATGGGGAAAACCATTAATTTCGACCATAAGCGGACAGGTAGTTGTTGCGCTGCTCAACCGAACAAAAGAGCAACAGACTATCAGTTTTAGTCTTAAAGAGGTAGGTATAAATGCTCAAAAAAACTATACTACCACCGACTTATGGACCAACGAGGTTTCGGAATCGATGTGCGACAGTACGCTATCGTACCAAGTTCCCGCGCATGGAGTGGTGGTCTTAAAAATTAATGGGGAATCGCTACCATACAATGTATATCAGTATAAAAACGCGGACAAAAAGGAATAAAATAATGAGACAAACAATTCTTCTATCAATACTACTTTTCACTGCAAGTGTTGGTTATTGCAACTCACCCAAAAACAGTAAAATTCAAAACCGTATTTTCGATGCAAGTTCTATTAAGAAAGATGGTGTCGAAATCCTAACCGGCTATTCGGCAACCCCAAAGGAGGGGATTCTCGATAGTTTTTCGGTAACATTGCCGGAGTACGAGTCGGTTGTATACATTAGCGGCCAAAATCGCGAAAAGATTTTAGATGGAATGAACCGCGTTTATTCATGGGCCGCCAAGGACTTGAAAACCATTACGAGCAAGGATTTCAAACCCGATCCGGTTGTCGGAGAAACTTCGCGTAATGGACTTCTGGCGCTGTTCAAACTTAAAAACGATGAATTCTTGCTTTTGCAAGGTATCGCCAGTCCAACAGCTATGTCTTATTTCTCGATTTCCAACGAGGGAAAACTACATATTAAGCTTGCAACCTTTGGCGTGGATGCTGTTTCGGGCGATATTCCCCTGGTACCTATGCACGCGGAGCCAATGTATACGATGTTTTTCAGCAGGCATGGAAAAATGCAATAAATACCGAAGCCCTTAAAGGCCGCACAGCCATGCGACACGAAAAGAAATATCCCGAGATATTTGAATACCTTGGATGGTGCAGCTGGGAGCAATATCGCGTTAATGTTTCGAGCGATCTGATGGTCGATGCAATGCAAAAAATTGAAAAAAGTCCAATCCCCATACGCTGGGTGTTGTTGGATAACGGGCACGAACATCAATATAAAACGGCCGATGGTATGAATAGTAGCCGCATGCTATCATTCAAAGCAAACCCGGAAACATTTCCAAACGGCTTCGCACCCATGATGAATGCAAAGAGCGATAAAATTAAATGGACAGGTATTTGGCACACGATGAATGCCCATTGGCAAGGATTACATCCCGAACATGAAATACGCGAATTAGATCCATATTTGGTGAAAATTCACAAAAATGAGGGCTTCGAAGTGATGATGCCCCAAGGCGATACTACGTCTTCTAAAATGTTTTACGACGCGTTAATCGGTTCAGCCAAAAATCAAGGCTTCGATTTTGTGAAGATTGATAACCAAAACCGTCAAATGGCATTTTACAATGGAATGTCCAACCCGGTAAAAATCGTATCGCAACATGCCCAATCTATGGAAGCTTCCATGGAAAAGATTTCGAATGGGTTAATGAATTGCTTTTGTGTTGATTTATTGAATCTTATGAACACCAAGTATAGTGCTGTTGGGCGCGTAAGTGTCGACTACCTTTAAATAATGAAGCACGGGCAAAATCGCACTTAATACAATCGTATCAAAATACACTTTGGATGGGACAGTCCTTATGGCCCGATCACGATATGTTTCATTCGAGCGATAAATTTTGTGCCCGCATAATGGCAGTGAGCAAAGCCATGTCCGGCGCACCAATCTATCTTTCCGATGCTCCCGACGATTTCGTCGAAGAAATGGTTATGCCACTTTGTATGAAGGATGGGAAGCTCTATCGCCCGCTTGCACCCGCCGTTCCATTGCCCGAGTCGGTTACCTTATCGGCACTGAGCGAGGCAAAAGCATACCGTGTTATTGCCCCCTTGGCTAATGGTGCTGCTGCAATTGTCGCGTACAACTTGATGTCTCCAACGCCGGCAGAGGCTGTTAAAACGCAAATTACGGCTGCTGACTACACACATGCCGGTTCCTTTATCCAACCTGCCGTTGCTGCATGGAAAATTCCTAAAGAGGGTTTGGTTTATTACGATTGGTACGAGGGCAAAGGTGGGTTACTAAACGATGGCTATTCAATTGAACTAAAAGGATTTTCAGACCGCTTCGTTCAACTATCACCTGTGGTTAAGGGATGGTCGGTTGTTGGTTGTACCGATAAATACCTTTCGGCTGCCGCAGTCGAAACCATTGCTTACGCCAAAGACAAGTTGAAAATAATTATGGCTGAACCCGGAACCTAAGTGGTTTATAATTCAAAACCGGTTACTTGTACTTCTGCCCAAAAAATTGAAAGCATCGGTAATGGTCTTTGGAAACTGCATTTTGCCGAGAACAATGAAAGTACGGAGGTTATTGTAAGCCTGAAATAAGTGACAGGAAACGCTTCGAACAAGTTTTTGTGCTCGGAGTAATAGTGCCAAATTTTGGGGAGATTGTCCCTTTGCTGGTCGGGATGTTCGCAATTGCTGGTGCGGGTTGGCTTCGCACATTTCCAATTTGCGTAGCGTAATCCATGCCTTTTAGGTTGGGATCTGGGATCCCACTATTTAACTATTTTCCTTGTTTTTAAATTAATGGGGTTAATAACAACACCTTACTGCAAGTATAACTTTTGTACAAAATTTTTACAATAGCTGATAAACCATGAATTATAAATCACGGATAAAAAAACCACACGACACAAAATCAATCATTTAAACCTCTAAAAAACGATTATTGTTTCGATTCAAATTCATCGTTAAAAACAACATTCCCATTTAAATCGGTTACTCTTACAAAATCGATGTATGGCGACTCTTTAAACCAGAAATGCAATCCTCTTAAGCGACCTAAGTTCTT
>QKHT01000032.1 GCA_003249935.1 Bacteroidota bacterium | reverse complement strand
TTTATCCATACCCGTAACTGCCAAAATATTGGGGTTAAGGAACAGGATATAAGCCATGGTCATAAACGTGGTGATACCGGCTACAATTTCGGTACGCACGTTCGTTTTATTTTCCGATAACTTAAAGAATTTATCTATCATTGTGTGAGTCGATTAAAAGTTCCATTTAAATGCTAAAGTCGGACGAACGTTAAACTCCTTTGAACCACCGAAATTATTGGAAAGTTCAACTTCACCACCTAACGAAAGGTTTTTGGTGTAGTTGTACCACAATTGTGGTTCAGACAAAAAAGTATATTTTGTACCACTAAAAGCATCTTCTTTCCAAAAGTCGGCAAAACCGGAGAATGTAATTTTTTTATTCAGGAAATTACGAAACCAAACAGCTGTTACCTGAAATCGGTTGGCGTAAGTGTAATGTATTTATACAAAGCCATAAAAGTAATACCATAACTAAAATCCTTGGCCAAATAGGTGTAAGAAGGACCGGCAAGGTAAGCGTTTCCGAATGAACCAACACCATTCATTTGTCCGCCATTGTACTCTACATGAGCCGAAATTGGGCCTTTGCCAATTTTTAACTCGCGGGCAATTTCCCAGTAACTGCCAGTCACTTCACCATTTTTACCATTGTAATCCATGTCGATAAAAAAGAATGTGTTACCCCATTGGTCGGGCTTGAACATTTCGACGGTTGAGGTTGGATGTTCGCGTACGAAATCGTAGTGAAACTGAACATTTTGCGCTTTTGCAGAAACACCTGCAACCACAGCTAAAAGTAAAATCAACTTTTTCATTAAAATAAATTGCTTTTAGTTAATACTTTAAATCTAACTCTCGTATTTAATTGTGTGTATTCCTATGTATAAAAGCAACTTACACGTTGCTTTTTAAAGGCCCAAAAATAAAAGAATAATCTAATTACAACTATGACATTAAAAAGTTGTGAATAACTTATTAAAACAATGACCGGTTCGGTGCGTAATTCCAATGTATGAAGCAGTTCCGGTGGCAGACGATTGAGGTCATCTCCTTAAAAAAACACGCCTTTTCTCAGTAAATATGCGGCAAATCAATTACTTTTTTTCCGCAATTAAGGTAAATTATTATAGCAAAGTATATTTATCCAGATGAGTAACGGCCCGAATTCACATCATTACGAGTTAATTCGGGACAAACACCATTCAATGCGTAAACACGCGAATAAAAGATGATTGCATTACGAATTATTGCGGTAATAAATACGGGTGAGCACCTTTTTAAGATCGCGTTCAATAACCTGATGGGCAATGACTTCCACCGGTGTATAGTCGGGTTTAAGTGCCGAAGTTTTTTCAATATCGCGGTTCGAAATATCTACCTGATACAGCACCGACCAAAGCCGTGTGGCATCGGTGGATAGGAGATGATCTATTTGAATAACCAATTGCCTAAGCAGTTCATCGTAAGCATTATCGAGGCTGCCCGAAAAGGATATTTCCACGCCAAACATGCCAAAATCCTTCATAATTTGCTTGATGGTTTCGAGCACAATCTCTTCTTTGTTCAGCAGGCTTTGAACCGAGGTATTTGTAAAATCGGGAAGATTTATTTGCATGAGTTGTTTAAATAGTAAGTACTGAACCGGTTTTAATCTGATGAAATGGAAAAGCAGTATAGAACGCCGTTAATGCCGGCAATTCGGTACAATGCGATGGCAGCACCTGCTTTACGCCCGTCGATTTCAGATATGCGACGGTTTGTTGCGTTTGCTTATTGTTGTGTTTAAGATGAAACCCGCCAATTACCGCCTTAACAACCTGTACACCGGTCACTTTACGTGCATAGGCCACAATATTACAGATACCGGAATGGGCACAACCCGAAATCACCACTAAACCATCGGGTTCAACCACCACCAGTGCCGAATCGTCCTCCACAAAGTCGGGGTAGCCGTGTTCATCCACAAACGGTGTTTCCAATGCTTCAAAATCGTTGGTTTTGGGAATGAGCCCCAGAAACAGCATTTCGGTAGTCAGGTATTTTGGTTCGAAGGATAGTTGTACATCAAAACGTTGTTCAACTTCCTGCGCAGTAAGCTTTAAACCAATTTTTGTATTACTATTTTGTCTGAACCGCGACTTAAAGATGCCGGGATGCGCAACAAGGGGCTTGTCTGCAACGTATTGCAGACCGTCGCCATGATCCCAATGGCCGTGACTAAGCACCACACAATCGACCACTGCTTCGAGATCGACACCCAGTTTTTGCGCATTACGCAGGAATAAATCGCTCGAACCCGTATCGAACAGTACAGTAAACCCATTGTGTTCAATCAGATACGACAAACCATGTTCGGCACCAAAACGGCCACCGGCTACATTTTCGGACAGTACACTCAGTTTCATTCATTATTTTTTTCACGGCTTTTCGGGAACCAACACCAGAACAAATCATCAAAACGAATGATTTGTCGCACAATGGTTCAGCCAAAACCAATAACTAACACAAAATTAACACAAAAAGCCTTGCAAGCCAATGAATGACGATAATAAGTAAAATAAAAATGAAAATCCGGTTGAAATTTAGATTTGCTAAAGAATCGGAATGCTACCTTCGCGCAACGATTTAAATAACACAACAAAATATGAAAAATCAGGTTTTAACGACTTTAGTTTTGTTACTTCTGACCATGCAAGGCGCATTGGCAGCGACTACAGCCCCATTCGACGGCACGGTAAAAGGCAAGGTCATTGATGCCGGCACCAATCAAGCCCTGGAATATGCTACTGTAACTTTGCACCACGCTAAGGACAGTTCGATGGTTACAGGGCTCACCACTGCTTCGGATGGCACTTTTAATTTCGATAAAATACCGAAAGGCACATACTTTCTGAAATATACGTTTATCGGTTACGACAATCAGTATTCGAAACCATTTACCATTACAAGTGCAGTAAATAAAATGGATGCCGGTATACTTGCGCTATCGTCGGGATCGAAAGAGATAAACGAGGTACAGGTTACGGGCCAGAAGTCGCTGTTTGTAAACGCCATTGACCGAAAAGTGTACAATATCGAAAAGGACATGATGAGTATGTCGGGCGTGGTATCCGATTTGTTGCAGAATATACCGTCGGTTTCGGTAGATATTGAGGGCAACATCGGGTTGCGTGGGTCGGATAATGTAATGATATTGATTAACGGCAAGCCGACCAATTTTACTGCCGCCAGCCGGGCCAGTCTGCTGCAAACCATGCAAGCCAATTCGGTTGAACGGATTGAAGTCATTACCAATCCCTCGGCACGTTATAAGCCCGATGGCACTTCGGGAATAATTAATATTGTGCTGAAAAAGAATACCACCACAGGTTTTAATGGGGCTGTAATTGTAAACGCCGGCAACCAAAACCGATACAACACCAGCATTTCGGCCAATTACAAAACACAAAAACTAAACCTCAATGGCAGTTATGGCTACAGGGTAGATAACCGCGACAGAACCAACGAGGACACGCGCCGGTTTTTACGTTACGACCCGATTTCGGGCCTCTCGCACCTGATTAACAGCACATCGGTCTATTCGCACGAAACCACCAAGCCAATATCACAAAACGGACAGATTGGGCTTGATTACGATTTCGACGACCATAACCAAATGTCGGTTTCTTTAAGCTACAATTACCGCACACAGGATCGTAATGCCCCGACTTCGTACCTCACCACGGACTCAACCGGTTCAACCATAAAAAAATACAGCCGGGTGCGTACAGGTACCGAACCAGAATCGGAACTATCGAACGTATTTCAGTTTACGCACAAATTTGCAAAAGAAGGACACGAAATTTCTGTAAACAACGAATTTCAGCAAGGCACCGAAGACGAGGTTTTTAACTATGTAAATACCAGCGAAGTGCCGGCCATTGCCAATAGCTTCGAGAATACGTCGCTGAAACAAAAAGTACAGCAAAACGACTTGGAGGTGAATTATACCAATCCGTTTAACGAAGATATTACGCTCGAAGCGGGCTACAATATGGTTTACGAAAGTCGCAATATGCCTTTTATCGACGAATACCGCAATGCTCAAACGGGTCCGTTTATTAACGATGCCACCAAAAGCAACCATTTTAATTACGACCAGTACGTGCATGCCGTATATACCACTTATGCTCAGGAGGTGAGCCGGTTTAGTTATATGCTTGGACTCAGGGCCGAAAAGGCGTACATTAATTCGCGCCTTGTAACCTTAGACAGTGTGGTACCGAATAACTATTTCAGCTTATTTCCAACGGCGCATTTCAAGTACGAACTTAACAAAAACAACGAGTTGCAACTGAACTACAGCCGCCGTGTTCGCCGTCCCGAAAGTGACGATCTGAACCCGTTTCCGGAGTATCGCGAGCTGAATTCGATCCGTTCGGGCAACCCGAAACTTAAACCCGAATACACCCATTCTATCGAGGCCGCTTTTCTATCGAAAGGCGAAGTGGCCAGCTTTCAGAGCACATTGTACTACCGCCGCAAAACTAACGGGTTCACCAATTATACCAGGCCCATTAACGATTCCACACTGCTTTCGACTTATGCCAACCTCAAAACCGACCAATCGACCGGTTTAGAGATGATATTGAACACAAGCATCAAAAAGAAAATAAACAACAACCTGAGTGTCAACGTATTTTACAATCAATTTGATGCCAGTAACATCGGTTACAGCAGCAATCAGGCCAATGTAGTCTGGATGGCCAAACTGAATAGCACCGCAACGGTAACCCCTACCACCATGGTTCAATTTAATGCATCGTACATGGCACCACGACTTACAGCACAAGGCAAAATGCTGGAACGTTATATTCTGAACCTCGGCGCAAGACAGGATTTGTTTAAAAAACGTGCTTCGGTCATGCTCACTGTTTCCGATTTACTCAATAGTATGAAGGAATCGTACACCGTAAATACCAGCGTTTTAAGCACAAAAGGTATTCGCCGGCGCGATGCGCGGGTCATTTACATCGGCTTCACCTATCGGTTTGGCCAATCCCAAAAGAAAGGCAAGGACGATGTACTTCAGTTCGACGACAAGATGTAAATTGAGATAAAGTAAAAATAAAAAACCCGGAAGTGAATTATTTCCGGGTTTTTGTTTTTTATGGTTGAACCAAATTAAATACGTCCGTCGGCTTTCATGCGATCGAGTGCATCTTGCAAGTTTCCGCTATATGGACCAACTTTTTCCATTTTAAGAGAAACAAGGCTCGAAGCGAATTTCAACGAATAATCGTATCCATTGTCCAATCGAGCACTTAAATATGCGGCAAAAGTGGTATCGCCACGGCCTGTGCGGCCAACAACCGATTTATTTGAGAATGGTTCCCAATATTTCTCGCCTTCGATAATGGCCATTAAGCCCTCACCTTGAGTAATCAATACTTCGGGACAACCCCATGATGCAACAGTACGCGCAGCAGTTTCGAGATCGGCCGAACCGGTTAAAACCTCGCCTTCAACCACATCGAGTTTAACTTTGGTCATTAAAGCGACAATCTCTTTTTTACGATCGTCGTCGCCATAGCTAACCTCTTTAGTAACAGGGTGCGATTGACGAACAAAGCTTTGCATATCTACCGAGATGTTGTAACCTTTGGCTTTCAAACCTTGCATAAATTCCATGGTGAATTCCTGATTAGAGATACCAGCAAGGTGTACAAACGTTGATTCAATTTCGGGAAACTCCTCGATTTTGAATGGACCTGCGTTTCCTTTCAGA
>QKHT01000139.1 GCA_003249935.1 Bacteroidota bacterium | reverse complement strand
TATAATTAACCACAGACAACTTACATATACCCTTTGCGGCGAACATGCCTCTGTACCTGCACAATGCAACATATACGGCGCCAACGGCAGTGTGGTTTATAAAGGGCAAATCGGTTCAACACCTCAAACGGTTTCAACGGCTTCACTTTCGCCAGGTATTTATCTCGCTGTGGTCACTACCTCAGCCGGCGAAGTGTTGGGCAGGCATAAATTTGTGGTGAAATAGTTGTAACCGTTATTATAATAGCCGGCATAAAATGCCCGAAAAGGTTTATGGTCACCCTACGGAATTTGGAACTAAAAGTTGGTTTATGATGCCCTATGCTAATATGGATGTAATATGAAAAATAAATTAAAAGCGTAGTTGTGAATAAAAAAGAATTGGTTGTTTCGCTTATTTTTCAATTTGGTATTTGGTTGAGCGTATGTGGAGTGTCAACCGATACGATTCAGGTCAAACATCTTAATGAAGTGGTGGTATGTGCAGATAAAATACCTGTGAGCCTAAACAAAACGGCGCGCCAAATAGAACATTTCGATGCAAAAAACATAAGTTTTGGCAACAATAGTAGCTTATCGGAAGTGCTTTCCAACAGTGGGCTCGTGCAGGTTCAGAAGAGCCAACAGGGGGGAGGAAGTCCTGTTATCAGGGGATTCGAAGCCTCAAGGGTACTGTTGGTAGTTGACGGCATTCGATTGAATAATTTGATTTACCGTTCCGGCCATTTACAAAACCTTATTACAGTAGACGATAATAACCTTAATTGTGCTGAAGTATTGTTTGGTTCGGCATCGGTAATGTATGGTAGTGATGCGTTGGGTGGTACTGTATATCTTAAAACATCCGACCCCGTCTTATTTTTCGATAAGGGCAGGTTGTTGTCGGGTAATGCATCGTACTTATATAATGCAGCAAATAGCAGCTCAAGATACCATACAGATTTAAATGTGGCAAACGGAGCGTGGGCCGGCTTAAGCTCATTTTCGTACAGCTCTTTTGATGACTTGCGAATGGGGGCTAAACGTAACGGTAATTTGCCTTTTTTCGGGGCCCGAAATATATATGCTCTACGCGAAGGTAATAACGATAGAATAGTTCGAAATCCCGACACCTTGTTACAACGTTTTAGTGGTTATACGCAGTTCGATATCATGCAAAAGGTGCTATATCAACCATCGAAAAGGATTAGGCATTTGCTCAATTTTCAGTATTCCGGTTCGTCCGATATTCCACGTTACGACCGCTTGACAGATGCCAAGGAAGGAAAATTGACCAATGCCGAATGGTATTACGGGCCACAAAAACGATTATTGGCGGCTTATCATCTCAATTTCAGTAAACTTTTTCTAAAACAGGATTTGTCTGCAATTGTGCATTATCAAAATGTTGCAGAGAGTCGTCATCAACGAAAGTTTGGGAATGATTGGCGTCAGAATCGTACAGAGATTGTAAATATGTATGGTACCAATTTAAATCTGTCTGGTGTTAATGGTCATATAAGCTACAATTATGGCTTAGAATTATCATATCAAACACTTAAATCATCAGCCAAAAAACTTAACATTACAAACGGTTCAACTGCAAAGTTAGATACGCGTTACCCAAATGGCGAAAACTCGATGTGGTTTTCGGACTTCTACTTCAATTCGATAACTGTATTATCATCGCGTGTGGTTTTAAATTCAGGCATTAGAGTAGGATACAGTTCACTCGAAAGTATGCATAACGACACTGTTTTATTTCGGTTGCCGTTTAGTAAAATTTCTCAGGATAATTTTACTTGGAGTGGTTCTGCCGGTATCGTATTTAATATGAGTGAATTTAATCGTATTTCCGGTAGTATATCAACGGGTTACCGGGTACCCAATGTCGATGATTTATCTAAAATCTTCGAATCAACGCCAGGCAATTTGATTGTCCCAAATGAAAATTTAAAGCCCGAAAAAACAATTTCTTCCGAATTGGGCGTTGTGCTGGGCTCACAAGGTGGCATAAGATTCAAAGCAAATTTTTATTATACCCGTTTTTTTAATGCAATAGTTGTCGCCCCCTACCAATTTCAGGGAAAAGACTCAATTTTTTATAATCAGGTAATGAGCCGGATTATTGCTAACCAGAATCAGAATACGGCTAATATATTTGGGTTCTCAACCAATTTAAGTATTCCTTTATGGAAATATTTCTCCGTAAATGGTACTTGTAGCTATACAAGAGGGCGGGTCGTATCTTCGATACCGTCATATCCATTGGATCATATTTCGCCATTTTTTGGCAGAATAGCACTTCAATTCAAGAAAAAGAACGCTACCATCGAATCATATGTGCTCTTCAACGGAAAAAAAAACGAGAAGGATTACGCTCCCAATGGCGAAGATAATCTCGCTTATGCTCCTCCGGGAGGAACTCCTTCGTGGCATACTTTTAATTTTAAGGCCTCCTGTAATTTAAACAAGTCAATTGTTATTCAAGCCGGTTGCGAAAATATCTTTGATATTCAGTATCGTGTATTTGCCTCGGGAATTAATGCCTCGGGCAGAAGTTTTTGGGTTTCGTCGAAAGTACTTTCTGAATAACATGGTTAGGCTTCCCGAATAACCCGTTGCAGTTATCCTTATAACTCACGTGAGATATAAGGATAACTCACTTGAGTTATAAGGATAACTCAAATGCGATGGCTTTACCATACGCTTTTATAGTAAAATCACATTCGATAGTAACATCTAAATAAGGACAATAACAATGCAAAAGAAAGTATTACAATTTGTCACTAGTGTCTATTAAATATCGTTAAATTGACTCGTATCTATTTTAATGTCAGCATTCTAACCTCACAAAACCTTGTCGCCCTTTTGAATTTTGTTTCTTTGCACCCAAGTGCAAATTTTAACAAATATGAACGTCGGCAAATATGTTTTCGCACAGATTGTGCAATTTCTTCCGAAACGTTACTTCGAACGACTGGTAATTAAGCACAAAGATAGGACAGCCGGAATGGCACCATCCTACTGGAGCCATATGCTGGTCATCATGTATGGTCAGCTCATAGGATGTCATAGCCATCGAGAATTTACAGATGTTACGATGGCCCATGTCGAGAGATCGTATCACTTGGGGTTTGGAAAAACTCCCATCAACAAAAGCGTTCTTTCTAAGGCTAACAGCCTAAGAGACGCTGAAATTTTTGAGAAGTTTGCCTTTTACATTGTGTCTATTGCTCAAGCCAAACGTATCACTAAAGAGTTTGAACTTCACGGTAGGTTCTATGCCATTGACTCCACTACTATCGACCTGTGCATGTCGGTTTTTAGTTGGGCAAAGTTCAGAAGCACTAAGTCAGGCATCAAGATTCATACTCAGATTGATATTGCAACCGAAATACCAGTCTTCTACAGAATTAGCAATGCAAATGTGCATGAAACCAAGTCCATGGACTGATTTAAATACGAGCGACATGCTTGCTATGTATTTGATAGAGGATACTTTGATTTCTCCAGGCTCTCCGCAATTGAGCAGGCTGGGGCTTTCTTAATCATACGTGAGAAGTCCCATCCTTATTATGAAATCACGGAAGGAGAAGCCATTCTTGAAGAAAATGACAATATAATGCGAGACCAGCCTGGTAGATTTACTGGTAAGCGAAACAGTGTAAATTATCCGATTCCACTCAGGTGCATCGTATTCTATGCCCCAGACCTTGGAAGGACCTTCACCTACTACACCAACAACTTCTACCTTGAAGCAAAAGACATTGCCCTTCTTAATCGCTTCACATGGCAGGTTGAATTGTTTTTCAAATGGATAAAGCAGCATCTGCGAGTAAAAACCTTTTGGGGTGAATCTGAAAATGCAGTCCGAATACAAATCCATGTCGCCATCATCACATACTGCCTCGTCGCAATTATTGAACACGACCTCAAACTAGGCAGACCTGTTATTGAAGTCATGCGTATCCTTGGCAATTCTCTGCTGGTCAAAGACCCCATTAAAGAGCTCTTGGCTCCTATGGTAAAGGCCGAGGATGTTAACGATTGTGCACGGTATTTGGACTTCAAATTTGATTAACATTTATTGATAGACACCAGTGACAATTTGTTTTAAGTTTACTGTGCGTAAACACACTATTTGCAACCGAAATTCTTCCAAAGGCGACCTTGGGCCGGTTCAGAATAGCCAACGGTTTGTTTTGAAAAAAATGGAAAAAATTTCAACGGAAGAATAGCTCGCGCATCTTTAAAGTTAAATAAAGTAAATATGCCCATCGCTTGTAAAATCACATTAAAATTAAGTTATGTTTGCACTAATAAAAAAATTACAAAAATGATACTTTTAAGAACATTAGCAATTTTGGTTTGTTTCTACCCGCTCTTTGCAACAAGCCAAACTACCATTACCAACTCCAATAATGTGGCAATCGGAGGTAGTGAAGCACCGGAAAAACTTACAATAAACGATGGTGCGTTACTTATAAATTCCTACAGTCTTTATTTGCGCGACGATGCCTTACCGACAGGAAAGGATCCGGGTGATATTATTTTTAAAGATGCCACAGGCATAGAAACTGGTAGGATTTGGTCATACTATCAGGCAAGTCTTTCGATGCGGGGGAAGCCACTTGGATACCCCGATCTGTTTATTAATAATGCTTATGGGAATGTATCCATCCAGCCTCCGACTTACGACCATAGCAATACTTATAAATTGAAAGTGTATGGTAATTTCTGGCACGAAGGCACTCGAACATCTTCCTCATTAACGGTAAAAAAGGGTATCTTGGATATAGAGCCGGCAAAATATTTGAATCTCTTTTATCTTAAACCAATCAGTTATAGCTACGATGCTAAAGCATTTGTTATCCCCGGGGTTAAAGATTCAACGTTAGTTGGGGAGTTGTCGACACCTTCATTCGAGGCTTTTAAAAACGAGATAGAAGGCTTAAAACGATTTGGACTATCTGCTCAAGAAATCGAGAAATACTATCCAAATTTAGTGAAAACAGAGGACAATGGGTTGAAGGCCATAAACTATACCGAACTAATTCCCATACTCGTTGGAGTGATGAAACAGCAACAAGCCACAATTGCAGAGTTGAAAAAGCAAATTAAATAAGTTTCTTTTCTCAATTCAATTTGTTTTGAGTATTCGAATACTTGGCACCTCACATTCATCATAAAAAATTAATTTGGCAAGTGATACCAATTTATATATGCGAATAAATCAATTTACATTAACAATAAATTTCAATATTAAAGATGAAAACTCATGTAATTACACTGTTTGTTACAGCTGCGGTAACAGTAAACTCTTTCGCGCAATTATCAGTCGACTCCCAAGGTAAAGTGGGTATAGGTACAACGGCACCGAGCCAAAAACTCGAAGTTTCAGGAGGGAATGCACAGATCTACAATGGCTACGACCTGATTTTTAAAGGCGGTACCGACAACAACGGACTTCCCGGTAAGATTTATTTTTACAATAATACAGGAGTTGAACATGCCCGAATATACAGCAATAGTACAGGTCTGAAACTTAGAGCTGATTATAATCAAGCAGACATACAAATTACCACGCAAGGTAAGGTAGGTATTGGTTATACTACCGATGACAATTTCAATCTAAACGATTACGCACTAAGAGTTTATGGAAATGTGTATTGTACCGGCACATATACCCCTTCGGACGAA
>QKHT01000195.1 GCA_003249935.1 Bacteroidota bacterium | reverse complement strand
TTTTTACTCCCGGCAAATTAAAACTTTGCCAAGTGTTCATAAAGATTGTCATTGCGCTCGAGATTCATCTTTTTACGTAACCGATAGCGAAGTGTATGCACACTTTCGTTGGAAATACCCATTAAATTAGCTATATCCTTGCTCGAAAAGTTAAGCTTAAGCAGTGCACTTAATTTTAAGTCGCCGGCTGTAAGCGAAGGATAAGCTGAACTGAGGTTTTTGTAGAATGAATCGTTTACCGAGGTAAACCGCGCTTCGAACTGTTTCCAGTTTTGTGCATTGCTCACCGATATGTTTTTAAAAATATTATTGATTTCACTTTCGGTTATTGGTGCATTATTATTTGTAAGCGCATTTTTTAGTTGTTGTACTAACTCATCCTTTTCAATTAGCTGTAGGGCAGAAATGGCCAATTCCTTATTTTTATGATCCAAAATCTCCTTGTTTTTTTGATTTTGAATTTCTTGCCGCTCTTCAAGCAATTTACTTTCCATTTTGTGTTTTATTTTAAGGTAATGGATAGCATACATAGCGGCCATAATTATAAGTACAACAACAGCCAGCAAAACAATACGTTGCAGCAATAGTATTCGTTTCCCTTGTACTAATTGCTCCAGTTTCTGCTCTTGCAATAGTCTGTTTTGTGCCTCCTTTTCATTACGGTAATCGTCGTTAATGGCTATGAATGGCTTATTTTTTGTACTCCTGCTGTCGAAAATTTCTTCTGTTAAACGCTTGGCTTCCCGAAGGTACAGAACCGAATTTTTGTAATCACCCCGTTCAAAATAAATTGTCGAAAGTCTTTCGTTCAGCACAGGCAGGTAATCGGTATGGCTCTTGTATGTGTTAATTGTTTCGATAGCCAGATAGTAATAGATCTTTGCTTTGTCGAAATTGTTGAGTTTTCGGTATGCATCTCCCATGTAGGTGTATAGCAATACAAGGTAATTTGGCGTTTTTGATTTGAACCATTTTTCGACACGTTCCATCTCTCGAATGGCTGCATCAACGTTATTCATATTTAGTTCGTAGTAACTTCGTTCTGCATCAAAATATGAGTTTTTGGTATCATTTTCGCCGAATAAATTTGAAATTTGATAACAACTATCGAGGTATAACTTCGATTTGGCATAATTTTGTCGCTGCCGGTAAAAAATTGTAAGGTTATAATAATTACCAATTAAAATCTTTGGCGAAATCTTGCCTTCGGCTATTAGTTTTTTTCTGATTTTAATTGAGGATTCGGAATATTTTATAACCTCGTCATCCCGGTTAAATAAAACATAAAGTCCGGCTACCTGCTCTTGTGCCTTCGATATGAGTTCGGGATTGTTTATTGCATCAGAGAGCAGCAGTGCAGTCCAGCTTGCCTGATAGGCTTTGGCAAATTCTGCTTTGTTCGAATAAATATCAGACAGTCTCAACTGTTTTTTTATGGCCTGAACCGTATCGCCCGATTCTAATTTTATCTTAAATTCCGTCATCAACCGTTGCGTGGAATCTTTTGGTAGATTCTTTTGCTGAATGATTAAAGGTTCTGAGGTTTGTGTGGGCGCGTTTTGCTCCATCGCCGGCGATTTATTCACTTGCCCCGAAACACTTTTAAAAATGAAAATGAGAATGAGAAATAAAGTAAATTGTCTATGTACCATTTCAACTAATTTTATAAGCCATTAAACTAAATTGTTTGATAACATGCCTCAAATGTATAAACATTTTTATATAAGTTCATATTGAAATTAGGTTGATTGTCCATCTGTTCAGTTTTTGTTCAACAGGTTTGTCTTTAGATAATCGAATTTAAACCCCATTTTTGTAATTGTTATAATAATTTACAAATTAATATATCCAAAGATGAATAAGCGAATGTTTACTGGGTTGATATGCGGTTTTTTGATGTTTTCGGCATTAAAAGCTGAGACAATCCGTGAGTTGGATTTTAATTTCAACTGGAAATTTTCTTTAAATTTAAAGGGCGATGCGTTTGCCCCTAAAATTATGGATGCCGATTGGCAGGATGTTCAGTTACCACATGACTGGAGTGTTGCATTTCCATTCGATTCAATACATGGTGAGGGGTGTACCGGTTATCTTCCGGGAGGACTGGGTTGGTATCGAAAACACTTTTCGGTAAATATTAATGCCGATCAGTTGGTGTACATATTGTTTGATGGTGTATACAATAATTCGGAGGTTTGGTTAAATGGTAAAAAACTGGGCGGTCATCCCTATGGGTACACGCCGTTTTATTTCAATTTAACGCCCTATTTAAATTCAAACGGTAAAGACAATGTCATTGCTGTAAAGGTGGATCATACCCGATTTGCAGATAGTCGCTGGTACACCGGTTCGGGCATTTACCGCAATGTAAAGTTGATAACAGTTAATAAGTTACATATTCCGATTTGGGGTACCCGCATTTCTACCCCCGAGGTAACAAACCAAAAGGCCAATGTTCAAATTGAGGTGTCGGTTGAAAATGCTTTTAAATCATCTCAACAATTTAGTATCGTTACAGAGGTATATAATCCAAAAGGCGATAAGGTCTCCGAAACGGTCTCCGAATCGCAGACATCTGCAAGAGGTTCAGCCAAAATTATGCAAAATATTGTGGTCGACAACCCGGCTTTGTGGGGAGTTCGCTCACCTAACTTGTATAAAGCTGTTACAAAAATTTTGGTTTCGAATAAAATAGCCGATCGTTACGAGACTATATTCGGCATCCGATCAATCCGTTTCGATAGCGAATCCGGATTTTTTCTCAATGGCGAAAATATGAAAATTAAGGGGGTCTGCCTGCACCACGATGGCGGTTTGGTTGGTTCGGCCGTGCCAAAAGGTGTTTGGAAACGCCGTTTACAAATACTAAAAAATGGTGGATGTAACGCAATCAGAACCTCGCACAACCCCCCTTCCGATGAATTTTTGCAGTTATGCGACGAAATGGGGTTTCTTGTACAAGATGAATTTTTTGATGAGTGGGATAACCCTAAAGACAAAAGGCTTAACATGCAGGAACAACACAACGATTACATTACACGTGGTTATGCCGAACATTTTCAGCAATGGGCTGAATCGGATCTTAAAACGACCATTTTAGCACACCGCAATCATCCCTCGGTGTTTCAATGGAGTATTGGTAACGAAATCGAGTGGACCTACCCGGGTAACCGCGAAGCTACCGGATTTTTTGATAATATGGATTGGTCGGGAAACTATTTTTGGTCTGTTACTCCTTACTCGCGCGAAAAAATCCGTGAAACCTATCTTGCCTTCGATAAAGGTAAATATCAAATTGGTACAACCGCAAAAAAACTTGGAGCATGGACCCGCGAATTGGATACAACACGTCCCGTTGTTGCAAACTGTATACTACCATCGGCCAGCTTCGAAACCGGTTATACCGATGCTTTAGATATAGTTGGTTTTAGTTATCGCAGGGTTATGTACGATTATGCTAAAAAGAACTATCCCGATAAAGTGGTAATGGGAACCGAAAACCTTGGCCAATGGCATGAGTGGAAAGCGGTAATCGAACGGCCCTTTGTTTCGGGCATGTTTATTTGGACCGGAATCGACTATATGGGCGAATCGAATAATCACTGGCCCGAAAAATCGACAACAAGTGGATTACTCGATGCTGCAGGTTTCGAAAAACCATCCTACCATATGTTTAAGGCTTTGTGGCAAAATGAACCATCTATATACCTTTGTTCTAACAAAGCCGAAGTTTCTAAATATAAAGTTGATGAAAGTGGCAAAGTAGTTGAAAAGAAACCGGGTGGCTGGGAAAATGCGCTTTGGACATGGTATAGTGTAAATGAACACTGGAATTATAAAAATGGTGAGCCCATTATTGCCGAAGTTGTCTCAAACTGCGAATCGGTGGAATTGTTCCTGAACAATAAATCCTTAGGCGTAAAACTTCTGAGTGAATTTCCTGATCGCATTTACAAATGGGCTGTTCCATTCCACTCCGGAACGCTCAAAGCCAGAGGTGTTAAATCTAATGGCCTTATTGAAACGCAAATATTATCTTCGGGTGAACCAACATCTGTTCGTTTAACCGTCGATAAAACTGAACTTTCTGCCGATGGATATGATGTGGCACACGTGGTTGCTCAAGTGGTTGATGAAAATAACGTACCGGTTCAAACCAAAGAAACAATGCTTACCTTTGGTATTACAGGTAATGCGAAAATGCTTGGAGTGGATAACGGCGATGCGAAAAGCACACAACAATACCAGAGCAATTCGGTGGTTACAAGCCATGGCCGTGCCCTTTTAATTGTGCAATCCACAAAAAAAACGGGAACCGTAACGGTTTCAGCAGTTGGTAATGGTTTAAAAACGGCGGTTATTGAGCTTGTATCCAAATAAATACCCTCTCTTAAAAATAATTTATAGTATTATGGATAATAAAATGGTCCGATTAATTCCTTGTATGCTAATTATCTCCGGCTTGTTTTTGGCTCATAATCATTGTGCGGCACAAAAAAACGGGGGATTTCCCTTTGAATTACCAAAAACTAAACCCAACCGTAAGCTCAGTGCAGCCATGCAACGTAACTATGATGGTTACCCTGCACCTCGGCCCGAGGAAAATGAATTATATAGTCAATTTAAATATACCGAACTAAAGGGATTTGATTATCACAATCACGATGGTACCGTGTCGCGACGCGACCCTTCGAAAGTAATATTTGCGAACGGTAAATATTACGTATGGTATACCCACCGAAATACACCAACACCACCAATGGGTGCATTAAAATGTAACGATACAATCCCTTCGAGCGATTGGGATTTGTGCGAAATATGGTATGCCACCAGTACTGATGGTTTTACCTGGAAAGAGGAAGGGGTAGCCATTCCGCGTCCGCCAAAACCCATGGTGGGATGCCGTTCGGTGGCTACTGCCGATGTACTCCTTTGGAAAGGAAAATACTACTTGTATTATCAGGGTTTTAATGAACCGAGCGGTATGCGTGGCGACGATTGTCCCGTTGCAATGTCATCTGCCGATTCGCCCGATGGGCCCTGGACCCCGTTAAATCAGGTTGTAATTCCCAACGGGGCTCCCGGCGAATGGGATCAATATTCTATTCACGATCCTTATCCATTGGTTTATAAGGGGAAAATATACCTTTATTATAAATCGGATTTCGATGGTAAACCTAACCTTGTTCGTATGCAAGGATTGGCCATTGCCGATAACCCAACCGGGCCGTTTAAAAAATGCGAGCTAAACCCCGTTTTAAACTCCGGTCACGAAACCACACTTTTCCCTTTTAAAGAGGGTATTGCGGCTTTAACCATTCGCGATGGTAATGAACATTATACCATACAGTATGCTTCGGATGGTATTAATTTTAACATTGCGGCTATCACCTCTTTTTTGCCCGATGCTGCCGGGCCCTTTATACCTGATGCTTTTACCAACACCAAATATGGCCGTGGTATTACATGGGGTATATCGCATTTTACAACTGTAACAGATTGGGCAACAAACCATGCCATCCTTACACGATTCGATTGCGACCTGAGTCTGGATGTAAATGACACGGGTATGAAGGGGGCTCACATCTATCATAAACCCGATTTTTATTACAAAATGGGGCTATCAAAAACACAACGCGAACGCATTGAAAATGAGAACAAAGCACTTGGTATAAAAAAGTAATTTGTAAAATTTTAAAACAAAAACTCCGGTAGTTCACCTGTTTTATAGTGGTGTTACCGGAGTTTTTTATGTTTTTATTTTGGGTTGAACCATCGGCTCAATATGACTGCTCATTGAATTTGCTGCAAAATGTATTTCTCAACCACTTCGGCCACACCATCGTTCATATTCGATGATACAACCTCATCGGCCAAATGACGAATTTCGGGCATTACATTATCGACCCAAATACCCAGGCCGGCGTACTGTACCATGGTAAGATCGTTACCGGCATTTCCCACAGCTATAATTTCGTGCTTTAAAATGCCTAATCGTTTGGCTAAAATATCGATACTGGCTGCTTTATCAATGCCATGCGGCATCACTTCCAGAAAGAATGGTTTCGAGCGCGCAATACTTAAATCGGTTTGTTCATTTTTTAGCTTTACTTCCATTAATTTCAAATATTCCGGATCTTCCAGCAATATGCATTTTACCGCAGTGGTTGTTATTTCACTTTTAAAGCATGCAACCTTGTGGTGTGGCAATCCGGTGAGATTTAACTCAACATCAATGTATGGCGAATCGCTTTCGCTTACCACACCATGTTCGGTGTAGGTAATAATGTCTAAATTGTTGGTCAAACTAAAATCGTGTAAACGATGTATTTCTTCGCGTGTAAGGCATTTTTCGAAAAGTACTTCGTGGTTTTTCATGGCCGTAATTACAGCCCCATTAAACGATATGATGTACGAATCGAATCGGGCTAATTGTAATATATGGGCAAATTGCAACATCGCCTGTGTTGGCCTGCCCGATGCCAGTACCACCTTTACACCGCATTGCTGTGCCTTTATCAGTAACGCCTTGTTTCGGTCCGATATGGTATAATCGTCACGTAGCAATGTGTCGTCCAGATCGAGAACCAGCATTTTGTATTTAAGATGTTTGTTAATTTGTGCCATTAATTACCTTTTTTATTTAGGGCGCAAAAGTAGCATCTTTTTGTTTAATAATCAGGACCGAAGTTTGTCGTTTGCAGGGCTGGCGTATTTATAATATTTGACACGAATATTGCTAAAAGCATGAAATGAAAATTTTTATTCCAATTGCTATTCTAAAACACTTCAAATCTATTCCGGAATAATGCCGAAGTAATTCATATAAAAAGGGCAACAACGCCATACAGCCGGACGCTATTATATGTGCATTAATCGTTCGTTAAACGGTTATAATGCAGGATTTTAAGAATGCGACATAACAGTGTGCATTTTTATAAATTACAGGATATTGGCCTGTTAAGTTTTGTCGAACATCTAACAATCTATTGTACAATGGCGATCATCGAATGTTACACGCGGCATGCTTTATCGTGCTTTTCGTGTATTTTGTGATTAAAAGAGATGGTTTAGCGATTCAAAATACTAAATGCCGTTGCTATTACCTCGTTTGGTCATTCGTATTGAGGTGAGTTTTTCCGCAAGATTTAAACATGGTAACTGCTACGAATATTGGTCGAACCATAGCGAATGTTTTTTTTCGGTTGAACCATGGGCAATGATACCATAAATTGTTGATTGGCGTAATTCGGTTCAGCCAATCTGAAAGGAAGAACGGTGGTTTTTTTCTTTGGTGAGTATTAATTAATAGAATGTGTCATGAAAAATATTTTATCTCTTTTCGTTTTTTGCATGTGGTATTCCGTAGCATTTTCTAACGGCGATACCCTTTTTTTTAGTACCAATGGTGGCGTTTTCGATATGGCCCTCGAAGGCAATGATTTGTACATTGGGGGCGATTTTACACAATTGGGGGTAAAAACCGGTTGCATGGCACAGTTCGAACCGGGAAAAACCACGCCTGTGGGTTCATTCCCGTTTATTGGCGATCCGGTATTGGGTAACAAAAATAATCGTGTATCCGATTTTGTGCCCGATGGTAAAGGCGGTTGGTACGTGGTTGGCGATTTTACACGGGTCGGTAACGATAAAATTGCTCATTTGGCCCATATAGGGGCCGATAACAAACCCGATGTTCTGTTTTCGTTCAATATCTTTCAACCGGCCTGGTATACTACTTCAACCGGTTCGACCACCATGGGGTTGGGTTTTTCGAAACTTTTTCTTAGCGATAACTATTTATATATTGGCGGTACATTTAAAACCAGTGCCGGGCATTATCGTTTGTGTCGCATTAATCTCTCAAATAACACCATCGATAACGATTGGAAACCTCAGCCCGATACTAAAGGGTCCATAACGGCATTCGAAAGGTATAACAATATGATCTTCGTAGCCGGTTCGTATGTTACCATTAATGGTGTATACACGCCCGGAGTGGCTGCTCTCGATGTCAATACCGGCGAAGTGATACCGGGTAACTGGAACAGTTCGGCAGAATCTACCACCAGTCTTTGTGTATTAAACGACACGTTGTATATCGGTGCCTACAAATATTGGGGGTCGCCGCCCGTTTACGGCAAAGTATTTTACAATTCGGCATTTGTCGATTTTAGTTCGCCCTATCCGCTGGGTAGTTTGGGTAATTTGTACAATGCCTGTGCCGATGGTAATGGTGGTTGGTTTGTTTCCGGTGGTTTTCAGGAACTTAAAAGTCATAAAACATATGGTTTGGCTCATGTCGGGGCCGACTTTTCGGTAGATACGCTTTTTACTCAGGCTATTCAGGGTATTTCTTTATCCTCTGCGGCCAATATGCTTGCTGCCGATGCAAAATACGTTTATGCCGCAGGCTCCGGCTATGCCAAATATCCCGGAAATATCGCCATTCGGTTCGACCGTAAAACCGGCGCGTTCGATACCGCATGGGTTGTAACGTTCGATGGAGTGCCGGGGAGTATTTTCGTAAACGATACGGCCTTTTTTGTTACCGGTAATTTTAGTCGTGTTCAACAAATGGCCAAACCGTATTTTGCAGCTGTTTCCGTTCAAACCGGCTTGTTATACCCAAATACCTTTAATACTGCTTCGCAATGTCGATTTGTAGGTGGCAATCGTACACACATCTATCTCGTAAACGAGGGAACCGATGTGCTGCGGTTCGATAAGAAAGGAGCCATCGATACCTCTTTTCACCTGAACCGGTTTAGTGGTCCTGTTACCAATATCGATCAGTTTTATGTCAACGACACGCTGTTGGTTCTCACCGGTTGGGTAGGGTACACCATTAATAACGGCCCGCCAATGTACCGGCATGTATTTATGGACCTGCGTAATAATACCAAGCATTCCATGTACGATAAGTTTAATGCCATAAACAAGCACTATAATTATGCCAACTCCTTTAGTCAGTGGTTTGCCGTAACCAATCGCTATTTTGTATATTCGTGCAACGAACTCGATACGATAAATGGCACTTATCACCCAAAAATAATGGCCATGGATATTGCCTCGGGTCGTTTGGCCGATTACAATCCCAAAGCCGATGGGTATTTCGCCCGCATGGTGCCATCGGGAAGCGGTTTTCTCGCCATGGGCAATTTTATGTATTTCAATTCGCAATCGGGTCTGTTTTTGGGGTATAACTTAAAAGAGAGACAGTTTCTCGATCCTATTCAGTCGGGGCATATTAACAGCATTAAACAATATGGTTCAAAACTGCTTGTTACCGGTTCATTTCAGAATTTTGCCAAAAAACCAACCGAAAAAATTGCAATTTACGATCCTGCTACAAAGTTGGTTGAACCCTTTGCGTTAAACATTACAGGGTTTTATGGCGAAGTTTTGGGAGCCGAAATTAGCGGAAATACCATGTATCTGTATGGCAATTTCGAACGGGTTTCGAACCAGCTTCGAAATAGTTTTGCTGCCATAGATCTTAACACCAAAACGCTGTTGCCCTGGGATCCCGGTATCGATCAAAATGCCAATTACAACCTTAAAATTGGTATTAGTGGCAACCGTATATTGATGAATGGCGGGTTTTCGATGGCCGGTACCGTTAAATGCGACAAATTAGCCAAGGTAAATTTGCTTACCCGTGAAATTTACCACTGGGGGCCGGAGGCTTTAATGTTTGCTTCGGGGGGATACGATTATGGCAATACCTATGTGCGGCGTTTACTTATCGATGGCGACAGACTGATTGTTGGTGGCTATTTTAATAAATACAATGGTACACCTGCGCCATTCCTTATTGCATTGGATAAAACGAACAGTGGTTTACTCACCGGGTTCAAACCCGAATTTACCAGTACCATAGAGTGGATACAAAAAGATGGTGCAAACTTTGTTGTAGGCGGAAGTTTTACCTCGGTAAACGGCGAACCACGCGACCATTTGGCTGTAATCGATGGTGTTACCGGGGCTAATTTGCCTTTTGCTCCAAAATTTAAAACAAACAGTAATACCAGAGTGTATAGTATTGCCAACGATGGTCACAGCTATGTGCTTGCAGGGCAATATCTGCAAAAACAAACGGATGTCACCACCCGAAACTACCAGTTGGCGCGGGTCGACAAAACCAGCGGTGAAGTGCTGAATACCATCGAATTACCGGGTAAATCCTATGCCCACGAGTTGCACAAACAAGACAGTTTAATCTTCTTTCTCACCACCTACAATGGAAATGTTGCCGAAAAACCGGCATTGGGTGCACTCTCACTCAATACGTTCAGCATAAAAAACTGGATGCCCGATTTTAAAGGTCTGAGTCAGGCTATGCTTTTTAGCGGATCGCGTTTGTTTGTAACGGGTGGAAGTGTTTACGAAACGATAACCAATGCTTATGGTACCACCATTAACGAAAAACGAGATTATACCCGGCTTTTGGTTACCGATACCTACAACGATACCACATTTGTAAACCATCCGATACTTATTGGCGACAATACCAAAAGAATATACACCATGCTGCCCTATAAAAACAGTTTACTTATTGGGGGCAATTTTTATAAAAACGGGTTGAACCAGCGTGTTGGCGGTGTCGATATGATCGAATCGCCAAATAATTTGTTTACGCCCGAAGTGACCAATTTTTCGCCTAAAGTTATTGGGAACAAGGGTAAGGCACGCTATGTGGTATATGGCAAAGGTTTTGCACAGGGTACTACCGTTGCGGTTAAAAATAATACGTATCAGTTTCCGGTATTGGGCGTAAGTCACGAAGGCGATACCAAATTATATGGCGAATTGCCACTATCCGGTGTGCCTGCCGGCGATTACGATTTGGTGGTCTCTGTTCCGGGCGATACGGTTATAACACTCAGGGATGCCATGCATATCGAACCGGCCGAAAAGCCCGAAATATGGGTTAACCTTACGGGGCCCGATGTACTTACACGGGGCAAACCAACAACATTTTACCTTAATATTGGTAACAGGGGCAATGTGAACGCATACATGGTGCCGGTGCTTATATTGGCCGATGCCGATAAAATGAACCTCGAAATGGTGACCGAAATGACACACCAATATGCCGCAGGCGAAAAAGACACCATTCCAAATCAGTTTGTTGTAGATATGTTTTTGGGTGAACCGGGCAATAAAAAACTAATGCCGTTGCTTATCCCTTATGTTCCGGCCAACTCATCGGGATTTCTGAAATTAAAGGTTACCAACTACAGTTCGGAATCGGCACGTATTGAAGTTTACTCGCAGGCACCACTTTACACCGATCCCGATATCGATTTTAAATCGGCTACCATGTCTAATGGTCTTGGCCGCAGTTTTGTAAATTGTGCATACAATTTTCTCGATGCCGCGCCGGGTTACGAATGTGTAAAATCGGCCTGGGATAATTTTCATAAAAAGAGTATCGACAAATACCTCGATAGTGGTAATCCAAATCTTTCGGCTGCCGAACTAACCGAATCGGCCGGAAAGGTGGTACTCGACTGTATTGGCGATGTAAACCCGGCATCGAAAGCCGTAAAATGGATCTATAAGTTGTATAAGTACAGCAGTAAAGCAGCCGATGGCTGGAGCAAATTCAGCGATTGTTATGAGTTTGGCAAAGACCTTACCAAAGATGTAACCAAATGGCTTATACCCGTTTGGAGTAGCGACCCCAACGATAAATATGGTCCGCTGGGTGCTTATGGCAGTCACTTTTCGCGGTCCGATAAGCCCTGGTCGTTCCTTATTACATACGAAAACGTGGACTCGGCTCCGGCCGCTGCCCAAGTGGTGCGTATTGTGGATACAATAGATACACATTTTTTTGATATGGAAACATTTGAGTTGGTAAGTGCCGGTTTTGGCGATACCAGTGTGGTCTATCCCAACGGACTAAAGACCAAAAGTACCAATATCGATTTACGGCCGTCTAAAAATTGCATCGTCAATATCAATAATACATTCGATGCTTCGACCGGCATCGTAGAATGGATTTTTACGGCTCTGGATCCGGTAACCATGGAACTTACCGAAAACGCCAATGGCGGATTTCTGCCACCCAATAAAAAATCGCCCGAGGGAGAAGGATTTGTGATGTTCAATATTACACCCAAAACCAACATAAAAACCAACGATGCGGTTCAGAACAGAGCCATGATTATTTTCGACTGGAATGAACCGATTTTTACACCGGTTTACCGTGCCACTGTCGACAATTCGGCACCACAAAGTTCGGTTACCGCATTGCCACAGGAGATACACGATACCACTTTTGTGGTACACTGGAGTGGTAACGATAGCGGTTCGGCCATTGCCTGGTACGATGTGTTTGTGTCCGAAAACAACGGGGAATATCTGCTTTGGAAGAACCAGATACAGAGCACTTCGGCCCCGTTCTCCGGCAGCTTTGGTTCAACTTATGCCTTTTATAGTGTAGCCACCGACAGTGCCAAAAATAAAGAGTCTGCACCGGTTACCTTCGATACCAAAACAATGCTTAAACGGGTTGATGATGGGCTTAATGAGATATTAGCTGCCAACCGGTATGGTTTGCGCGTGTTTCCTAATCCGGCCGGCGAAAGGGCGACCATCGAATATTGTGTACCTTACGGGTGCGATTTGCGCATTGAAGTCGTTAATCTGGCCGGCATACCAACCGCTATGGTTACCAATGGATACCGACCATACGGGTTGTATAAAGCCGAGCTGAACCTTAGGAATTTAAATGCAGGTGCCTATTTTGTACGATTAATGAAAGGGCCGGATCTGATTGCCGATAAACTGCTGATTGTGGCCAAATAGAAGGAGCCGGCATGAGTTGATGCGTTTGCTGAACCCCTATTTGCTTCGCATTTGTTGGTGCAGGCGCAACCCGAAATAATATGCTTATGAATGGTTGAGAGGATGAAAGCCGACAGACTGTGTTTTGGTTTCGCAGTTCTGTCGGTTTTGTTTTTAGAAAAAATGTGTGTGAAACGTTGAGCCTTATGCCCGTTGCATGGTCATGTGGTTGTGCAATCACTCCTTGTTGCTTTCTAAACTTCGCACTACTGCTTCGAGATAAGCTGTTAACGGATACATTTTTTCGTGGTACCACAACGAGGCAAAATAGAGTCCGATGGGCGACGGAACCAATCCGTTTTGCTGTACATAGCCATCGAGCCACCTTAGTCCGTTATAACGGCTTTGTTCGTATTGGCTTTGTTGAAGTGCCGAAACAGATAGTGCGGTTTCTTCAATTGTTCCGGGAAGGTTTTTGTTTCCACCCCAGCTTCCATCGGTATTTTGAACCGCCAGCAAAAATTGCGCGGCATGGTTGCAAAGCAACGTTGTTTTATTTGCTAATTCGGGATGTTGCTTCAGGCGAATGATTGCGTCATTTAAATAGGTTAGCACCCGTGCTGTGCCGTAAACCGGATTCGCACCATTCGGTGCCTGTTGATTTCCAAACCATAGTGGTAACCATGCCCCATCTTCCTGCTGGTTATCTTTCAAATAGTTTAATGTTTTGGCCAGGGCTTTCGTTATTTTTCTTTTTTGTTTTGCTGTTAAACTATGGCCGTAAATATCGACAACTGTGGCAAGTGCCAAAAAAGCATGACCGCTTAAATCGGCGCAACTCCGGTCGAAGGGCAGTTTACCCCATCCCCGCGAAAAAGTTGGAAAACCGCCATCTCTGTTTTGTAACTTTATTAACCATTCGCAGGCCAACAAAACTTCTGATAAAACGGCTTGGTGCGGACATATACGCAATAAAGCAAGTATTACGCCCGGCGTGTCGTCGGCATCGGGTACTGCGCCGGTCGCATGGGTCCAGCCCCAGCCTCCGGGTAATGTGCGGTTAAAAGGATGAATTGTTTTGTTTTGAAGCTGTTTTAAATGAACGGTTAGTTTTTCTTGTGCTTCTAAAGACAAAACAAGATCTATTTTGTTGCCCAACGCTTTAATACTCAAACTGGTTACCCAGGTCGAAAGGTCAATATCAATGGGAAATCCGCCATCCTCACGTTGGGTTCTTTTTAAAAAATCAATGCCTTTTTCAACAACGGCCGTATGGCCATAGCCGGCATTGATGAGGCTTAGAGCAACGAAAGCGGTAAGTGGAATGGCTTCCAAAAATCCGCCACTCGCGGGCATCGAATCATGCAGTATTTGCAAGGCTTTCTTTTCGGCCCCTTTGCGAAACCAATGCATCAACTTACCCGACTTTTTCTTCTTAAAAATAACAATTCCCACAGCTATTAATGCAGGAATCGCATAACTTACCACGCTTAAATTTAAAAGCCTATAAAACCGCTTTGGCAATAGAGCAAGTTCAAAAGGCAGTTGAGGTATTTTCTTAAAAGCATCGTTTTCTGGTATGCCGCACAGCGCGCACAAGGTTAAAATGGGGACCGAAAAGGTATAATCTTTTTGATAATAGTTAAGAATGGCCTCGGCAACCTGGTTGGAATGAATGTCGATTTGATGCAACTGAAGATAGGACGCCAGACGATTTTGTATGGCTTTTAATGATTCATCACTGTGGCTGTACAAATTTAATGCGGCATAAACCAAAAGTGATGTGGAGATGTTGCCGGCACTTTCGGGTGTGTCGCCATAACTGCCATCGGTGTTGATGTTCGCTTTGAGCCATGAGAATGCCAATTGAATGGCTCTGCTGTGCTTTTGCGGATTGTGAAAATGAAGAGCTGCTGCCGCCACAGCCACAGCCAGAGCACTCGACGAGAGTTTGCCGGTCCAGAACCCATCTTCATTAAGCTCCGATAAGAGCGTATGACTCAATATGGTAAATCGGTATTCTAAGTCAGTCTTATTCATGCTTCATTCCCCTTAACCAAACTACCCAAAGCCAACAGGCCATAAAACGTATATTCCAAATCCATGGTCTGGTCGCCATCGCCCGATAAAAATGCACCACCGTGGTAGTTGTCGCGAATAAAATTCAAACATCCGGGCGACAAGAGTCGCAGATCGTATGCCGTTTGACTCAGCGCAAACAGTGCCACAGCGGTCGACAGACTGTCGGCAGCAGTAACGGATTGAAAGGCCCGAAAGCCTCCCGGTTCAACCAAAAAGTGACCTAATGCCCTGATGTATTTCTTTGTGTTTAAACCAACAACACTTCGGGCACAAAGCAGTGCGGCAGTATGGGCACATAGGCTGTTTTTTTTTGGTTTATGGCATATGAGCCAAATGCGAGCCAAAAAATAGAGGTGCTTTTTGCCTTTTTTTCGGGCATCTGCAACCAAGGCAAATAAAAAAAAACGGTACGAACCATCGATTCGTCTGCCCCGTGTAACTATTTTTCGAAAAATTGTAAAGACCGATGGCATATTATAGCTCGCATCGAGCTCGGTTTTTATAAGCATCAGAGCCAATTCTTCGATGATGCCTGCCGGCTGGTGGTGTGTATCAAAAACATAATGCTTTAATGCCGCAAGTTGCCGGTTTTGTTGGGTAGCCATGCTTAGCCAAAGTCCAAACAGCGAATAGTACACATCGGGTTGTGCGGCCCGGTTGGTAAAAGCACCGCTGGTGTGTTGCCGGTTTTGAATAAACTGTTTGATCTCATCCTGAATTGCGGGGTTGAGGAGTGCAAAACCTGCACCGATGGTGGTGACGATTTGCCTGTGAATGGGCAATTTATGCTGGAAAAACATCAGATTTTGCTGTTTTTAAATATTTTGCCGAGCAAACTGTATAAGCTTAAACGCAGTTTTTGATTACTTAATTCATCGAGTGTGGCGTAGCAACGTTGGATATAGCCACTCAGAATTTCGCCGGCTTTTTGGTCTGCTGCCTGCTCACTTACTTTCAGCCGAAAATTTGCTGTGTTTGTATACGCTTGCTCACCAATCGCATCATGAAGCAGTGCCATAAGAAAAGGGAAATCAGAAATTTGCTCGTCGGGTTCGGCGGCTTTGTATTCGTTTAAATCGTCTCTGATCTGGTATGCAACACCGAATAAATCGGCAAATTTGTGTAGAATTTGAAGTTCTGAATCGTCGGCATCACCCAGTATTGCGCCAAGCAACAGGGCAACTTTTATGGCTTCGCCTGTTTTGTTCTCGAAAATTTTAATTATCTCGGCCAATCCGGGTTTGTATAGCCCCTGCCTAACCAGCAAGTCGGCCCCCTGGCCCTGTGTGAGTTTTAGGTGCGATTCCGAAATTCTCTTTAAACACTTAACGATTACTGCGTGCTTTACAGGTAGTTGTGTTAGTAGCTCATATCCTTTGCCAATAAGATAATCGCCCGTATTAATCGCCTGAGCCATGCCGTATTTAATGTGTGCTGTGGGTATCCGGTAACGTAAATCGGCATTATCCTCAATATCGTCGTGTATCAGCGATGCCTTGTGAAAACACTCTACGATTAATGCTAAGGGATAAAAAACGGTGTCGCTCACACAATCCGAATAAGCCACATAACTTAATGCCGCAATGATTGGCCGCAACCGCTGTCCGCCAATTTGCAAATACTCTTTTGCTATATGTTCGGTATAATGGTTCTCACCAAAATATTCATCCAAAGGACTCTGTTCAAAAAAAACGCTCACTTTGTTTTTTATGGCCGAAATGGATATGGGTTGCCATAACGAATCGGGGTTGAAATACCTCACTTCGTTGTACAACCAGGGTAAATCGATTTTCGTGTTTTCGCAACCGTCGTACATCAGCGGAAGACCGATAACCGGTACCGCTGCATTCGAAACCGGTTCAAACGAACGCTGAAGTACAGGCATACAACTGACCCCAATTACTGCGTCTATCGAACCCTCTTCAACAAGTCCGATGGCTACTGTTGTGCCTTCGGCTACCAACGTGGCATAACCCAATTTTTCGGCCTCCAGCAAAATGTCGTCGACAGGGCAAGCTTTACAAGCCGCACAATTGAGTCCCAGTGCATCAAAAACACCTTTACACCGTACATTATCCTTCAGGCATTGTGGCAAAAGTAATAACCGACGGTTAAATGGTGTGGCTGCTACAATCTTTCGCCAGCTTTCATTACCCAGCAACACCATGGTAAAGTCGATATAATCCTCAGAAATTCCCAACTGCGTTACCAGATTGGTGGCCAATTGCTCTAATTGTTCAAATGGGGTCGGTGGCAATAAATTCAACTGTAAGGCAAGCCGATACGATGCCTCACGAAGTTGATTCCGCAGCGTTGAATCTTCCGGTACTTTTAATATGCGTTTCGAATTTGTCATTCGTTATCCATAGGCCCCCAAACCAAAAAAAGCGTGTTTCTTTGCAAAACGGTAAGTCCAACTTTTTTCCCGTATCTTTTTGGCCGAACCATGACTCGCTACTTTGGGCATTTCACTTAACCGCGCTTGCTCATTTCCCCTGCCCGAAGTATCTCCGGCCCCATTTTCTTTTATTTTACTCACTAACCATTGCGGATCATCCATAACAATGCAACCATTGGTTTTTAATGGAATTTCGGCCCTGAACCCAGCCAAAAATTCAGAATTTTTGTATAATGCCTCAAGTTGGCCATCGGCTGCGTTTTCGGTACTAAACTGAATAACGGGACACGGTTCAATATCGCCCGATGCATTGATATGATGGCTTAGACCCGATGCTGCCGGACATAGTCCCCTGCCATCCTGATCCCAATAGGCATCTACAATTACAATATTGTATTTGGTACGGGCATCAACCAAAAACTGCCGGAGTCTTTCAATTTCGTCCTGCGAAAGCGCAAGATCGATGGTAGCGTCTTTGCCTGCCGGACGGTAAATGTAATACCACATATAGAGCACACCGCGTTTTATGAGCGAGTTGATAAAGGCTTCGGAAAATGCCAGTTCAATATTGGACTTACACACACTGATGGCTACACCGGTAATTAACCCTGCACCGGTGGCGTTATCAATTGCAGCCTGTGCTTTTTTGTAAATATCCTGTCCGCCCCGCCGTATGTCGGCCACCAATTCGTCGCCCTCGAAACTTATTAAAGGCGTTACATTCGTTAGTTTGCGCAATGCGCCGGCAACTTCGGGGGTAAGCAGGGTGCCATTGGTAAAAAGCTGAAAATAACAATCAGGATGTTTTGACAACACTTTAAACAGTGGCTTGTACATTAAGGGTTCACCCCCCAAAATACCAAAAAAATAAGAGCCTTTCTCTTTGCACTGTTGAATAATGCCATCCAGCATTTCGGGCGACATCCGTGCATTTTTTCTTTTCCCTGTAACCCAACACCCCCGACACTGTAAATTACAATCGTCGGTAACCGAAATAAAATGAAATGCAGGGAAAAATTCGCCCTTCTTCAATCGCTTTTTAAATCGGTTTAACCCTATTATGCCTTTAATGCCAAGGTTATAAACAAATTTGTACAAACATTTTTTGTCTGTTTTTATCAGTAATGTTTTAAGCATCTAACGCTTCTCCAATCCTTTTTTTAGTTCCTCTATGGCTTTCTGTTTTTCCGCTTCGGCCTGCTGTATGATGCCATCCCTGAAAATATTCCGACGCAGGTTGTTTCGCTCATTGAGTAAAACAAATAATCCCTCTTTTTGTATTGGCTGAACCGGCATCGTTTCTTTTGCCGGATTTGCGCCGGATAGTACCGAATTTTCGGGCAATCGCGGAAAAATAATGGCCGATGCCGGACAGGTTCGACCGCAGGCCGGACAGTTGTTCTTGCATGATAATGGGTTAACAACCCGCAGCGTTTTTTTGTTGTATTTGTAAACTCCAAATACGCAAAACCGGGCGCATTGCCCGCACAAAGTACATCGCGATTGGTCAATAATCGGGTACCAGGCCGCAACTTTCAAATTGCTTTTGTACACCTCATACGTTGAGGAAATAACGAGATCCTTTGATTCGCGATTTAAACGCGCCCCAATCTCTGCCTCCGAAAGCACTCTGAAATTCAGCACTTCGAAGTTGGACAGGGCAATGTTGTTTTGAGAAAACATGTTTTCAATTGCCCGCGGATCGCAGGCTACAATAAACTTTTTGCTGTACTTCGTTTCTAATGCGTTTAAAAAATCCTTTTCATTCAATGAGAAGGCACACACATCGTGTAGTTCAATGACATCGATATTTAACTTCAGAAACGATTCAGCCAGTGCATGTTGTTTCTTTTCAGCAATGATACCCGCACTACAGTTACAGTAAATAATACAATTCTGTTTCTCCATACAAAGGCCTAAATAAGTAATAATTTTTAAAAACATTGGAAAATTGATGGGATAATATAAAAGTTTAACAAAAAGGATGGGTTTCTCAGTTGTTTTGCGGGCCTGAAGCATTTAAAATAACATGTCAAAACTGAAAAAGATTTCCAAACGTTAATCGCAACCTCCGAGAGACCAAAGATAAATAGCCCAATCACGTCGGCACCAAACAAAACAAGATTCGGAGCATCGGCAGAATGCTCGCATGTTTTCTGTTTGTGCGCCTTTGTGGATAAACAGATTGATAAAGAATATTGTGGAAAGATGAATCTGTATTCGTACCCTATTTTTACTATTTTTGAAATCAGGTTGCAATGTGGTTTGGAATCGACCCCGTAGCGGGTCAA
>QKHT01000157.1 GCA_003249935.1 Bacteroidota bacterium | reverse complement strand
AAAGACGTGGCAAACAGCTCCTATCTGGGTTCTGTTGTAGTGGCCTAAGCGTAGGCAACTATCTGTTTTCTTGCAGACAAATCCCGCCCGAAAGAGCGGGATTTTTTGAATCTACTAATTTAAAAATCAAACAAATATGATACGATTAATAATGAATAAAGATTGGGGCAACTTTAATTCGCTCCTGACTGTTTTGGCAGTCCTCTACACCTGTGTTTTTCTGTCCGTGCTCATTGATCTGTTTTTCGGAGTAAGGCGTGCAAAACGCCTGAAAATCGTCCGTACCAGTTTCGGCTACCGCCGAACCATTACCAAACTGACAAGTTATTTCGGTTTAATGATAATGCTTTCTATTGCCGATATTGTGGCAAGTGTGGTTTTTGATATGCCATATTTCACGGTTGTCGGGGCTATCGGGATTGTCCTGGTTGAAGCGAAATCCGTTTTTGAAAACCTCAGGCAGGAAACCAAAAACGTGGATGAAATTCAAAAGGTCTTGCTCAAACTCTTTGAAAACAAAGAGGAAATTCAAACCCTCATTTCATTTCTAAACTCAAAAAAGCCGGAGGAATAATCATGAAATCAAGAGGACTTCGAAATAACAATCCGTTGAATATCCGGAAAAATGCCGAACAGTTCCAGGGCGAAATCAAAGGCAAGGACAAAAGTTTCAAAACATTCTTGTCACTGCCTTTCGGCTACCGTGCCGGCTTTGTAATCCTTGGGACGTACCTTTCCCAGGGATTAAACACCATTGAAAAGATCATTGCCCACTGGGCACCGCCGACCGAGAACGATACCGAAAGTTATATCACCCATGTTGAAAGATGGTCGGGTGTGCTAAGAAACAAAGTGTTGACTGCTTCCAGTGGGGCAGACTTCATTCTAATCGTTGCGGCCATGAGCTTTGTCGAAAACGGACAAAACGCAGATATTTCAGCAGTACAGGCAGGTTTCAAACTACAAACTAAAATCAAAATCCAATGAAAAAACTACTTTTCCTCGCAGCAATAGCAACGATGTTGTATTCCTGCAAATCTGTCATATACATTCCGGTAGAAACTACAAAAATCGAATACCGGGATAATTTCGTCAGAGACTCAATTTTCCGTTACGATTCTGTTTTTGTCAAGGATAAAGGCGATACCCTGATTCTGGAAAAATTCAGGTACCTGTACAAAAACCGCATTGTCAAAGACTCAGTTTTTATCAACGACACAATCCGGGTTCCCTATCCGGTGGAAGTAGTCAAACAGGTAAAGGCACCGCTTACAAGCTGGCAAAGTTTCCAAATCTGGTGCGGTCGCTTTGCTCTCTTTGCTTTACTAATAGCCTGCATTTATTTTGTGTGGAAGTTGAAATAATCCTGATCGGTTTACCAATCAACTGAATCCCGCCCGAAAGTGCGGGATTTTTTGTTGCATTCAATAACCAAGCAGTCATAAACAACGATTAAAAACGACAGTAAATGCCGTTTTTAATTTTCAACTTACCTCTTTAGCAATCCTATATTTACTTATAGCAAAAAAGGTTGTATCTTTGTGGTATCTGATAGATTATTGTATTTAGCTTTACTTAGACATAAGCTATTTGTACCCTATTTGTACCGCAACATATATAATAAATTAATTTACAGACATTTGCATTTTCTGTATCGGGAAATAAAAACTCCGAAAAAACGTATTTAATGTGATAATACAATACTGAAAATCAGGGTGTTATTATTGTGCCTGTGTGCGAAAAGGCTTGTTTTGTGCTTTTTTAAATTGTTTAAAAGTGATAGCTAACGCCAATATTTAAATCGATACCTGAGCCATCCATTTTGTTAAAGTTTGGGTCCACTTGTTCGCCCGGAACAGAGGGTTTAAAATCGAAATTGATGTTGTGATAAATCAATTCCAGATTCATCGACCATGTTTTGGTGAGATTGGTTTCGTATACGAAATTGATGTGTGTGCCAATATTCGAGGTGTAATTAAATTTGTGGTCAAGCCCTCCTGCTAACTGGCTGGTTTTTAAATTCAGATTTTCTCCGAAATATTTGTCGATACCCGCGCCTAATCTGAATCGGGTAACATCGCCATCGGCATATGGAATAATTAACGATGGGGTTATAGCGATTGATGAGTTGGAAAAAGAGACGTTGGCATTTTTTACATTTGGCATCAGCATACTGTAATGATAGTTATACTCGAACGATAAATCGAAAAATCTATTGATTTCATATCCATATTTTAAGCCTATACCTACACCGCCTCCGGCACTTATAGTGGCCTCATCGCCATTGTTTAAGTAAACTATTGGTTTGTCTGTAAACCCGGCACCACTTATTACACTAACACTAAACCGGCGTGCTGCCCGTGGAAATGGCGAAAAGTCCTTGTCGAGTTTTTCTACACCGTAATTTTTGATGATATTATTTCCGGATATACTGTCAACCTGCATAAATATTGGTTGTGGTTTCCAAAAACCCGGCATGGTCATAATTTGTACAAAATACGATTTACCCGCAACTACATTTATGCTGGTATTTGCGGTTGGTGCATTGGTAATTCTTATGTTGTATGAACCTGGTTTGCAGGTGTATTCTGCGAACGAATTATTTCGGATGCGTGCAACAAGGCTGTCGTTGGCCATTATTTCGTATGGTTTTGCTACGATATTTACCTTTGTGGCAAAGTAAACAACAATACGACCATTCGTATTATCAGCGGCTATCGCTGAGTGCAAAAGCGTTACAAAAGCCAGAATTAATAGAAATTGTTTTTTCATTTTATTTCACCTCTATCGTTTTTTTGTCCCGGCAAACCGTAGTACCTATTACAAATTTAAAGATTTATTTTAATTAATTTGTGATTTCTTTACGTTAAATAGTAAAAATCAACGGTATTACTTGCTTTAGTTATCATCTATAATAATTGAATGGTGGAATGGCGAATTGTTGGAATAATAACAAAACCACCTTACTACGAACTAAATCTATTGTAAGGTGGTTCAACCAAAATACGGCAAATTATTTTAAAAGAGCCTTTTTTCGGGCCAATGCTTCTAAAAAGTAGTAGTCGGCATAGTTTAGAGGTACATCAATTTCGTTATTGTGTGGAATGCTGCCCACCGAATGCATCAGTACAAAGTTGTGATTTGTGCCCGGAGTGGCGAGATAGGCTGGTCCCGACAATGCTGTCATTATTTTGTCGGCAGTTTTTGCCAGTTCTGGTTGGCCATACGTGCTTAGCTCGTACAATGCCGAGGCATTAATGGCTGCGGCCGAAGCGTCACGCGGTTCATTAGGTATATTCGGTGCATCAAAGTCCCAATACGGAACCATGTCGGCCGGCATATTTTTGTTTGTAATAATAAAATGGGCAATTTTTTCGGCAATATCCAAATATTTAGGATTTTGAGTTTCGCGGTAGCACACTGTAAAACCATATAAAGCCCAAGCTTGGCCACGTGCCCACGATGACTCATTGGAATATCCCTGGGCTGTAATTTTATTCCTGACTTCGCCGGTGATGGTGTCATAATCTACTACGTGATAACAGCTAAAGTCCTGCCTGAAATGGTTTTCAAGCGTTTTATCGGCATGGCTTACCGCGATTTTCCAAAACGATGAATCGCCCGAAAGTTTTGTGGCTTCAAACAGCAACTCGAGGTTCATCATATTGTCTGCAATTACCGGGCACATCCAGCCACGTTCCGACTGCCAACCGCTGTTAACATTCCACGATTGTATGGTGCCGGTTTTTGGTCTGAACCGCGTAATCAGCGATTTGGCCGCACGGATCATGGTGGCTTTGTAATCGGGGTTGTTGGTGAGGCGATAGCCGTTTCCAAAACTGCAATTGATAATGAACCCAACATCATGGGTCGATTTTAAATACTTTGCCGAATCGATGTGCATCGTAAATCTTTCGGCTTCAACCTTCCATTTTTCGTCTTTTGTAAGGTCGTATAAATACCATAAACTCCCGGGGAAAAACCCACTGGTCCAATCGGCAAACGATACATACTGTATATTGTTATTAATCAAGGTTCGCGGATTTAATATTTTGCCCGTTTTATCTATTTTAGTTATCTGATACTCGATTTGTTGTTCTGCTATTTTTATGCCGTTCGACACAAAATCCGTTTCCTGCTTTTTGGTTGAGGCAGAACAACCTGCAACCAATAGTGCAATTAGACTAAATTTTAAAAACTTTGGCATCATGCTATTTGTGATTCTTTAGTTAATTAATGAGTTTAAAAGTTTTAGTTCTGTTTGAACCGGTAATTGTGCAAAAAATGATGCCTTTAGGCAGATTTTTTCTCGGAATATCTATGGTGCCTGCCTTGTTGGCAAATTGTTTTGCCAACAAGGTTTTTCCCGATACATTTAATAGTTTTACAACAGTATTTCCTTCGATTAGCCCCAATTCTTTTAGTTGAAAAATTTCGGGCAATGTGTTTACTGTAATCCACGGTGTTTCTGTGGTGTTTTTTACAGCCGTAGAATATTCGGCTATTGAAAAATAGACTGGTTCACCATTATATAAATCAATGGTTAACTTGGTTTCACCATTGGTCGGCGGCGCAATTTGTACACCAATCACATTTTCAATCAGTTTCCATTCGCCGGCGAGGGTAATGGTGCTTTGGGAAGCAGTGGCTGTCCAGCTATCTGTGGCACTGCTTTGTGGCCTTAGATTGGGGTTGCAAATGGCAAACGAATGGGTGTTTTTTATGTCATCTTTTTTATCCAACAATAAGTTTTCGCCGGTATTTGCTTTTACGATTCCAAAGTCCAGGTTGCCGGTCGATCCAAAAAAAGCATAGGCCGTGGTATTTGTTGGTTTGTAAGTGATGGCATGTACCGTATTGGTTTGTGCTTCAATTTTGTACATGCTTTCGGGGTTGGCTAATGCCAATGCCGCATACGTAGCCATTGCCTCCGGGGTTGTACCCGGAAAGGCCACAAAAACATAGCTTTTGTTCGATGTTTTTACGCCATGATTTATATACGCTTTGGCTGCAGGTAGTGTAGTTATAGGGGCATCGAAATCGCTGCCGTCGTGTTTTGGTGTGGTTTGATTGTCGTATTTAACTACAATCGGGTCGTTGCCTTTGGGAATAAAATAGCCTGTTCCCTGCGGCGTTATGAGCCAATTGTCCGATGTTGTTGATAAAGTACTGTGGTATGGCTTTGCAAGTTTCTCGCCGTTTAGCAGTAAGTCGCTACTTTCCGCCGAAACGATGTTTTGAAAAAGGTTTGTTGCGGTAATCATGTCCGCGCCATATGTGCCGGATGCACTAATGCCATTGCCGATGCTTATAATCATGTTGTCGAAGGCAAACATCGATTTTTTAAACGTCAGGTTTGTTGGGGTGAACCGCTGGCCTCCCCAAGTATCGGTTTGGTCGAA
>QKHT01000266.1 GCA_003249935.1 Bacteroidota bacterium | reverse complement strand
ACATCCCCGAAAAGCACGCTTTTCGGGGATTGTTTTTTGTAAAAGGGTGCGGTCCGACAGGTGCAAACGGTTCAATAATTTCAGGCAGTTTATTTCCAGCGATGAAACCCAATACACAAAGATTTAGGTATTCGGTATTTTTTTGTATTTTCGTGTGCCTGTGCATTATTGCAATACGCATAATAATTAAACAAACATGATACGAGATATACCGGTATTTTTACATCAAAAAATTGAATCAGAATACATTATCTGGCTTAAGAAAAGTAACAGATTTGTGCACTTACAAGAACCGGCCTGGCGAGTAATCAGACTGGTAAAAGGCAAAAAAACCGACGACGCAATACGAAAGAAAATCAGTTTGGAATATGGCATGACCACTACTGAGGCTGAACGTTTTATAGAGAATATATTATCGGAATTGATTGCTTTTGACCAAATAACGAATGAACCGGAGGCGGAGACATGTGATATAACGGCTGCAGAAACCTTTAATCCCGAAATATTTTCGGAGATGAGTTATATCATTGGCACAAAACGTTTTAATGTAAAATATCAGACCCAACGATACGAATACTTTATCCATCCGCTGTTTTCACATTTTCAAACCAAAAAACCTAAACAAAAGGTACCTTTAGAGTTAGAATTGTTTGAATATAACCAAAGGATATTTTTACGAAAAAATGGAAAAATAGCAGGTGGATGGGCCCTTAACGAGAGTCATTTGGTAAAAGGGCAAGTGTTTTTAGACATTTTGGAGCTTTTACACAATAAAAAGGAGAATAAGTGGCTTGCAGCTTTGCATGCTTCGGCAATATCGGACACCAAAAGCACAATACTTTTTTCGGCTCAGGCCGGAAGTGGAAAAACAACCATTTCGAGCTTATTACGGGCAAGCGGTTTGCGACTTATATCTGATGATTTTGTTCCCATTGATGGCATAACGGGATTGGTTTTCCCTTTTCCAACTGCCGTTTCGGTAAAAGAAGGTTCGATCCCGGTATTGAGTCCCTATTACCCATCGTTACTTGCTGCCGAAACGATCCGTTACGAAGCCTTAAACAAAACGGTACGCTTTGCGCCACCTGAAAATTACGAATTGATAAAAAACCTGAAACTACCGGTGAAGGCCTTAGTATTTGTAACCTACGACCCAAGCCATTCGGTTCATTTCGAAAAAGCAGATACCATTACAGCTTTCAATGCCATTACAGCTGAGGCTTGGATTCCTCCAAAATCCAGAAACATACAATCATTTTTGAAATGGTTTGAAAAAATACCATGTTATATTATGAAATACAGCGACAATGATTTAGCCATAAGTAAAATAAAACAACTGTTTGAAAATGACCAATAACGAAGCACTCGATTTTTTGGGGCGATGTATTGCCGCAGGCTATGGCAGTGATGCAGATGCAATAAGAAAAACTGCCGACAGGCATTTAACAGACTGGCATTTGGTGACCTATTATGCCGATAAACACCTGATAATACCAACACTTTACAACCGATTAAGCAAAAACAACTTATTATCTATTTTGCCCGAAGAACTATCGGTTCATTTCGAAGCTATTTTTAAAATGAACCGCGACCGCAATATTGTTCTAAGGCAACAGGCATTAGAAATTGTTGCATTGTTAAATGCAGAGGGTATAATGCCGGTTTTTATGAAGGGTACCGCAAATGTTTTGGATGGGCTATACGAAGATGAGGGTGAGCGCATTGTGGGCGACATTGATTTTTTGGTATCGGACGACGAATTTCTGAGAACAGCCGAGATATTGCAAAATAACGGATACCAATACAAGGAACAGTATTCGTATATGCAAATTGATATCAAAAAGGTAAAACACTTTCCAAGATTATACAAACAAGGCACGACGTTCGACGTTGAAATACACCGTGTACCTGTAAAGCTGGAATACAGTGCACATTTTAACTATCAGGTCATTGAGCCCGAGCTAAAATTGTTGACCGGGAATAACCTGAGATATTACGTCTGTTCTGACCGGCACAAGGTAGTTATGGCATTTATTCACGGACAACTCAATGATCATGGCGCATATTACGGGTTTGTGAACTTCAGGAACTGTTATGAGATGATCGTGCTGAACCAAAGAGTAGATGTTGCAAAAACACTAAGTGAATTTGGATACTACCCTCAGCATGCAAACAACTACCTCACCATGATTAACCTAAGAATGGGCATAAAACCTGCATTTGCAGTCCGCAAGACTTTTGCCGGCAAGGTTTTTATGATTAGAAATCAAATAAATGCAAAATCGGCCACCCTATATGCTGCAAATACAAGGATTTTATACAGCACAAAACGTTTTTATGAAACCTATATTAAAATTGTGCTCAAAGCCATGGTTTCGGCAAAATACCGGAAATATTTATGGATACGTTTATCCAACCCCAAATGGTATAAAGAGCATTGGGATTCGTGGGTTCAAAAATTATAACCATATTTTTAGAAAGACCACCCCATATTGATGTAACTGAGTATCTTTTTTGTTTGCGGACTGTAAGATACGGTTACACTTACCGGTCCAATGGCCGACAGATATTCGAAATTGATGCCGGCACCCAACACAAAATTATCTTTATTTAAAAGAACCGGGTTTTCTAAATCGAAGTTGTAAACAGCCGCATTCATTACCGGCGAAATATAAAACTGATACATGACATTATATCGCCAGCCTAAGGCCAAAGAAGCAATACCCTTCGACATGATTTCGTATTCGTTGAGCCCCGAAAACACCATTTGATTCTTGAGAAACGAATTGGTTCCGCCAAGATTAAACGGATTAATAAAATCTTGCTTGTAGTTGAAATTATATCCGGCCTGAATCTGACTAAAAGATGATAATTTGGATGTAATGGGGATATACGATTCCCAGTTTAATTTCACCTGCAGATAATTCTTAATTTCTATCCCCAAATCTTTGAATGAAACCGCAATACCATTTTCGTCTTTCATTGAAAGAGATGCTTCCTGATTGAAGAAAAATGCACTTAACAAAGTAATATTATGCCCCTTTTGAGCAAATGCCGGTCTGTTTAATGAATTATGATGCCATTGAAGAAAAAATTCACTCGACGAAAAAGAACCATCAATTTGAAAGCCATAATTTATTTTAGGCTTAACATTCTGAAAATAAGAACCATAACCAAAAGAGACATAATTTTTTTTACCGGTTATACGATTGTAAGATAATGAGATACGATTGTAGAATTGCTGATATTCTGAATACGCTTTAAAATTCTCGTAAATTGGAAAATTGAAATAATTGCCTGTGGATTCGAACCTGAACCAACGAATTTGCTTATCGGACAGATAATAGTCGATACCAGTGGAATAACAGGGTTTTTCGCCAACCAAAAGCTTGGCATAAGCAGTCATGTTGTAGTACAAAAACCGGTTTGTGGAAATATTACCAACCAACCCCACTCCGGCAAACGTGTTGTAGTTAATAGATAGACCCACCTGTCCAAACGGTTTTTCATCAAAAACAAAGTTGGCTGTGGCGTGAGAGGTATCTGTTCCGGGGCTAAGTTCGTAGGTAATACGATTAAAATAATCGGTAGCAAAAGCCCTGTTAATGGCACCACTAAACTGATAAGCAGAAAGTTTTTGGCCGGGGTGAATATCCATTGTATTTCGGACAAACCATGAACGTACTTTATTTAATCCGATATAATGAACCGAATCCACCACTACCGCCCGCGCAAAATGCCGTGGGGGTATTGTACTACTATCGCTACGTAATGCAGCAATAGAATCGGCAAGATGCTTTAGTTTCGGGTAAATTAATCTTCCGGCTTGTTTACCCCGTTCAATAATATTTGCGGCATCGTAAAAACTGGCCGGCGAATAGTCTTTTAAATCCGGTTCAATAACCACATCGGCCATTTTTTTATTGCGTAAAAACACTCTGGAATCCTGATACAAACCCATTTGCATAATAATATCAATAGGTGTTTTCAATTCGTCGGCCGAACGCAACCCTTCATTCACATTGACCCCGATGATCAAGTCGGCCCCCATTTCTTTCACTACATCTACCGGAAAATTATTTACAACACCTCCGTCAATATATTTTCGCCCGTCAATCTCGACTGTGGTAAATACCGACGGTATAGCCATACTCGCACGAATGCACTTGACCAACTCACCACGATGAAAAACCTTTGATTCTCCGGTTTCGACATCGGTAGCCACACAAGCAAATGGAATAGGGAATTTAGAAAAATCGTTATTACTATATTCCGAAAAGAAAACCTCATTTAAAGTATTCCACAGTTGCTGCCCCTCTATTACCCCATTAGGGAATTTAAGCTTACCTTTTTCTAAGGGTAATTGAACCACATATTTATAATAATCTTCACGTCTTCCGGGATGAACATATTCCGGCGAAAGTCGGCTCGAAAACGTTTTATCCCAATCAATAGTCATCGCAAAGTTTTCGATCTCATCCACAGAATACCCCACGGCAAGCATACCCCCGATTATGCTACCCATACTGGTTCCCGAAATATAATCGACCTTGATCCCCGCACTGTCGAGAATTTGCAATACGCCAATGTGCGCTAAACCTTTTGCACCACCGCCACTTAGTGTTAATCCGATCTTAGGGGTTTGGCCAAATGCACAAACAGAAGCACCACTTAACAGGTAAATGAAACTCATTAAAAAAATGACCGGATAAATTCGTAAAACTTTTGCCATAATTCAGTACTTTTTCGACCGCAAATGTACAACATTTCGGAAGAGAAGTACTGATAACCAATGGTTAAAATATATTTTTCGAACGATTAAATTTTCTGAATCACAACCATTATCCGGCAAGCCATATATCCATCACAAATTCTTGAGACGATTTGTGAAATAGAGACCATAGAATTTCCCGCCCGTGTTTAGTGTGTGCTTTATCGTGCATTTTACAATTGAAATGAAATTCTTTAGCCGCAAAAAAAGGGTAAATGCCTTTGCCCTGAACCATACAAATATCATTTTGAAGAGTTGGTAATTTTAATTAAGTTTGAAATAACGATATAAAAATTCTTTTATGCAACAAAACAATTGCCCATACAATGTCTGCGGAAATATACGCAGAATAGGGAATTTGACTAAAGCCACATTTTACATCCTTATTTTTGTATTGAATTCCCATTCAATCTATGCATTGGATAGCGAGAGAATTGGCATACCGGAGATCCAGCATTTTAACAGAACAACCTATGGTGGTGGCACACAAAACTGGGATATATATCAGGCAAAAAACAATCTCTTATACTTTGCCAACAACGAAGGGATTTTGGAATACGACGGTTCAAACTGGAAAAAAATAGCCATTGACAACCAAATTACACATCGCAGTTTGTTGGTTGAAAAAGGCAGAATTTACACAGGTGTATTCAACAATTTCGGATATTATCGAACCAATGATCGGGGTGATGCAACTTTTCATAGTTTAATTGACAGTTTAACTCCGGAAGAAAAAAATTTTGATGAAATATGGCACATTTTTAAAAGCGATAATAATATCATATTCCAATCGCACGCTAAACTATTTATTTACGATGGAAACAAAATAATTGTAATTATTAAAGCCCGACAATCTTTCAGTTTTGCAAAAAAGCTCGATAATGGCCAAATATTTATTCAGGACGATGGGAATGGTGTCTATGAATTACAAAACAACAGCCTGATAAAAACGCCCTGGAGCGATTTTTTTACCGGAAAGCAGTTAAGTACGATTATCCCTATCGAAAATAACGCCTTGATTATAGCAACGATGTATAATGGAATATTTCGTTTATTTAATGGAAAAATTGAAAAATGGGGGACAGAAAACCTGAATAATCTGCAACCAGCCATTTTTTCGGGCACACAACTTAACAACAAATACATATTTTTCGGAACCATTAAAAACGGCATATTGGTTTACAACAATCGGGGAGATCTGATTCAGATTATTGACAAGGATAGAGGGTTGCAAAACAACACAATACTTGCTCTTTTTGCCGACAGAGAGGGAAATATTTGGGCGGGTCTGGATAATGGTATCGATTGCATTAAATTCGATTCACCGATAAGTTACCTTCAGAATTATTACAATATAGGAACCGGTTATGCCATCCATTTTGACAAAGATCAGGTATACATTGGTTCAAATCAGGGCTTATACCAAATTTCACAAAACAAATTATTCGATGCTCAAAAAACACGGTACGACTTTCATCTCATACCATCAACCGAAGGACAGGTATGGGATATTCAGGAAATAAACGGTCAAATACTTTGCGGACACAATTTAGGTGCTTTTATCATAGAACACAATACAGCAAAGTGTATCACACCAAACCATGTAATGGGTTGCTGGCTTTTCAGGCAGTGCCCAAACCGAAAAGATTTAGTATTAACGGGCACATACTATGGTATTTGCTTATTAAGATGGTCGGCATCGAACCAACAATGGGAATTTGACCGAATATTGGATGGATTTAGAGAGTCGACACGCTATATGGAATGGGACAATGCAGGCAGGCTGTGGGTAAGTCATTGGTTTGGTGGCATTTTTGCATTATCATTCAGCCCAAATTACGATCGAATCACAAAGGTTGAACATATCACAAAAAATGAAGGACTACCAAATGATGGTAAAAATATCATTTTTAAAATTGATGATGATATTCTAATTTCAACTTTAAACGGACTTTATAAACCCGAAAATTATGATAATAGCATCAGAATTACCAAAGAAAAACGCTTTAACAGATATTTAAAAGGCGATACGGTAATATCATATTTAAAAGAAGATCAAAATAAAAACATATGGTATCGTGCATCTGAGAAACTCGGCGTATTGCGCAGGCAAGAAGATGGAACATACCGTAAGATCACCTCACCATTTATGTCCATCAATCCAAAGGTGCTAAATTCGTTTGAGAACATCGGATTTTATGGGAGTGAACAAGCTTTTGTCGGTATCGAAAACGGATTTGCCCAATACCTGCCACAGCACGATAAAACACGGCCAACTACATTCGCGGCTTACATCAGAGGGTTTGGCACAATGAATCGCGAAGTAAAAGAAACACTACTGTCTCCAAGTAATTCGGATCAAATAAGTATTCAATACAATAAAATAATTTCGAGCAAAAATAATTCATTATGGTTTAGCTATGCCGGTGTATATTACGAAAATTCAAATATAGAATACGCTATTCGTTTACAAGGTTATGACAATGCATGGAGTGAATGGACCAAACAGAATTTTAAATCCTACACCAACCTGCACGAGGGTCGATATACATTTTATGTAAAAGCAAGAAATGTATATGGAATTGAGAGTAACGAAGCCAAAATATCATTCGAAGTAGCAGCCCCCTGGTATCGTTCTGCAATTTCAAAAGTGATATACTTAATTTTAATTTTAGCTTTAATCATTTTAATTCAAAGAATAAATACTCGCAAACACGAACGTGCCAGAAACGCCGAAAAGCAAAAGCAACTACAGGCACATAAAGAGATAGAATATAAACTAAAACAAGAGGCCTTACATGCAGAAAAAGAGCTTATTAAACTACGTAACGAGAAGCTTAACAACGATGTAGTTCAAAAAGAAAAAGAATTGACCAATATGGCCATGAACCTGATACAAAAGAATAATTTCCTAACAAACATAAAGGAAGAACTAAAAATGGCGGACCATACCGACGACAAACAAGATTACAGAAAGAAAATTGCCAATTTGCTTCGAAGAATAGACAAGGACATAAACAGTGATCAACAATGGGCTGTATTTGAAACCCATCTCGACCAGGTACATGAAGAATTTTTAAATCGGTTGAAACTGCAATATACCGACCTTACCTACCGCGAAATTAAACTTTGCAGTTATTTGCGATTGGGGATGTCGAGCAAAGAGATTGCCGCAATTATGAACATTACATCTCGAGCCGTAGAGAACAATCGGTCCAAGCTTCGTTCAAAACTCGGATTAGAAAGTGATGGAAATTTGCAGAATTTTATTATGAATCTTTGATTTTAAAAGTGCAGGATTAAAAGACTTACAAACAAGACATAATAAATCCAAATTTTTGGCGCAACACACAATTGTGAGTTTACAAAACAGAACACAAAATACACATATATTTCTACTATTCAATTACTTACAAAAAACAACATGAGGTTTTAATGAGGTAAATAGTTTGCCGTTATGAGGTTTTTATGGGGCATTTAATTACAATGTTCGATAATCGATGCCATACATTTGCTGCATAATAACATAAAATATTATAAAATGTTATGAGCAAACTATTATCACTATTTATTCTGGCATTGCTGACCATACAAGCGTCGGCACAAGTACTAACAGTTAAGGGGAAGGTTCAGGATGCCGGCGACGGCTCCTATATTCCCGGAGTAAGTATTACGGTTAAAGGGACCCAAACCGGTACAATATCGGATTTAAACGGAACCTACACATTGGAAGCAAAAAAGGGTGAAACCCTTATCTTTTCTTTTGTAGGCATGGAAACGATTGAGAGAGAAGTAACCGGTTCTACATTAAACGTTTCTTTAAAATCTGCATTATCGACCATGGACGAATTGGTTGTTGTGGGTTATGGCGTACAAAAAAAGAGTGTGGTTACCGGTGCTATTGCAACGGTAAAAGCCGAAGACATTACACGAAGTCCCGTTTCGTCACCGGCACAGGCATTGCAGGGGCGAACAGCAGGGGTAACGGTAACCAACAACAGCGGACAACCGGGTGCAGGAATTTCGATTCAGGTACGTGGCGTTGGCACCAATGGTAACACAGCACCAATGTATGTGGTTGATGGTATTCAGGTGAGTGACATCAGCTTTATTTCGGCCGAAGACATTGCTTCGATGGAAGTTTTGAAAGATGCCGCTTCATCGGCGATTTACGGTTCGCGCGGAGCAAATGGCGTGGTACTTATTTCGACCAAAAGAGGTAAAAGCGGCAAAATGAACGTTAGCTACGATGGGTATTATGGCGTTCAAAATGCATGGAAAAAAGCTTCGGTATTAAACGCCCGCGAATACATGATGCTGCACAACGAAGGCCAGTTGAACGACGGCTTTGCGCCTGTTTATAGCCAGGGCGACATTAGTGGAAATACAGTCGACACCGATTGGCAGGATCAGATTTTTGGCACAGCTCCAATTACCAACCATTCGATACAAATTTCGGGTGGCACAGAAAAATCGACCTATCTGTCCAGCTTTTCGTACTTTAAGCAAGATGGTATTGTAGGAGGCGAAAAATCGGCTTTCGAAAGATTTACGTTACGTTTAAATGCCGATTACAAGTTTTCGGATAAGGTAAAAGCCGGCAACAATGTTACCCTTGTACGCAAACAAAGCTCAAGTATTAACGAAAACAATGAATTTGGCAGTATTTTACAGGAAGCGATTCTTCACGATCCTTTAACACCTGTGTATGTAACCGATGCAGCCAAAATTGCTGATTATCAGGCCATGGCGATTCAACCTACAAAAAACAATGGTATGTATTACGGCATTTCAGACAAAAGCTTACGCGAAATAGTAAACCCGCTGGCCAGCATTGCAAATACGTACGGAGAAGGCACTACCAATCAGATTATTGGCAATGTATATATTGAGGCTGAACCCATTGCGAATCTAAAATTCAAGAGCGACATAGGCGTTGATTTGGGTACAAATATCGGTCGTGGATACAGCCCCGCCGTATATTACAATGTGGTTAATGTAATAACAAATACTTCGGCCAACCAATCGGCCACATCGTGGACCAACTGGCAGTGGGAAAACACGGTGAATTATAGCCGAACCATTGGCCGGCACAAATTGAATGGTTTATTAGGGATGACCGCAAAAAAGGATATAGGTACAGGATTTGGCGGTAGCCGTTCGGCCTTATCGATACCGGGATGGGATTATGCGTGGTTGAATAACGGAGCAAACGACGAATCGCAAAAATCGTATGGTTACCCTTGGGAACATAGCCTTTTGTCGTATTTTGGACGATTAAACTATACTTTTCAGGATAAATACATGTTAAGTGGCGTATTACGTTACGATGGTTCATCGCGATTTGGTTCGAACAATAAATTCGGATGGTTTAAATCTGTTCAGGGTGGTTGGGTTGTATCGCAGGAAGACTTCCTGAAAAACAACGATGCCATCAGCTTTTTAAAACTCCGTTTAGGCTATGGTGAAACCGGTAGCGAAGACATTGGCGATTTTGGTTATATCGAAACATTCAGCACCACCTATTCGTATCCGTTGGGCACCGACAAAACACCAATTAGCGGTTCAGCCATAAACAGCTCGTCGAATCCCGACATCAAATGGGAAAGTTCGAAAGAATCGAACCTTGGTATAGATGCCAATTTCCTTAATAACAGAATAACACTTACCGTAGATTTATATGACAGAACCCGCGATAACCTTTTAAGCTATCGTCCGATACCCGATTATACAGGTGTTGGAGCACCGGTTTATAACCTGGGTAGTGTAAGCAATAAGGGCATAGAAGCGATATTGGGCTACAACAAAAAAACTGGTGATTTCAACTACGATGTATCGGCCAATTTCGCTTACAACAAAAACGAAGTCACCGCCATTAATAATACCGACAAATATATTAACGGTCCCGGCGCATTTCAACTCGATGGTATTTTGCGTATGGAAGAAGGCATGCCTTTGCCCTTCTTTTACGGCTACAAAACCAATGGCATATTCCAAAATGCAGCCGAAGTTGCATCCTACAAGAACAGTACAGGCAAAGTAATTCAGCCCAATGCCAAGCCGGGCGATATTCGGTTCATTGACCTCAACGGCGATGGAGCCATTACGCCCGACGACCGCCAGAACCTTGGTTCGCCCCACCCCGATTTTACATTTGGGTTTACCGCAAACATGTCGTACAAAAATTTCGATTTCAGCATGTTTTGGCAAGGACAAACAGGCAACAAACTAATCAATGTGGTTGAACGCCTTGAGCTCACATCGGATCAGAACTACCTTTCGCGCTACCTCGACCGATGGACCGGCGAAGGTTCGACCAACGATTTTCCACGTTTTTCGCACACCGATCCGAATGGGAACTTCTCGAAACTCAACGACATGGTTCATATCGAAGATGGTTCGTATATCCGCCTCAAAAACCTTCAGATAGGTTATACCTTGCCGGCTACTTTGGTTAAAACCATTGGCATTTCGAAAGCACGGTTTTATGTAACGGGTCAGAATCTGTTAACATTTACCAATTACACCGGTATGGATCCTGAAATTGGTCATGGTGGTTCATTCTCCGGCTTCGACCGTGGATCGTATCCTCAAGCCCGTACATTTTTACTTGGCACTAATATCACTTTTTAATTTAACGACTCGAAAAACATGAAGACAAAATATTTTATTCCGGTAATGGCTGGTGTGATGCTTTTGGGCGTTTCGTGCTCCGAGAGTTTTCTCGACCTCAAACCCCGTACAGCTCAAACATCTGAAACATTTTTTGCCACATCGAACGATGCCTACAAAGCATTAATTGGTGTGTACGAAAAACTTAGGGCCGAACGACCCAATGTGTATGAACCGCTACAACTGGTAACCGACATCATGTCGGATGATGCTTATGCCGGCGGCGGTAGTGCATCGGATATGCTTTCGTTCCAGAAAATATCGCGGTTTAACGAAGTATCGAATGGTACGGTAAGCACAGGTTTGTGGAAAAAAGGCTATACGGCGATACAACGGGCCAATACCTTATTGGCCAACTACGACAATATTACCTTTAAAACAAATGAAACGGCGGTACAAGCCTCTTACAAAGCCGAGGCCATGTTTCTGCGCGGTCATTTTTATTTTGAACTGGCGCGATTTTTCGGAAATATACCATTAATTACCAAACCCGTATCGGGCGAAGAGTGGAAAGGCGTTACACAAAACAGTGCCGATGAAGTATATGCACAAATAGGCAAAGATATGACCGAAGCTATTTTGGCTCTTCCGGCTTCATATGATGCTGCAAACAAAGGCCGAATTACAGTTTGGGCTGCAAAAGCCGAACTACTTAAGGTATATATGTTTTATACCGGCTATTATGGCAAAACCGAACTTCCGGTAGCTGGTGGTTCAGCCATTACAAAAACCATGGCCATTGCCATAGCCGAGGACATTATTACAAATTCGGGGGCCACGCTTACTGCCGATTATGCAAAAATCTTTACGCCAGAAGGTGACTTTAGCAAGGAAGTACTTTTCGAAATTCCGTATGCGAATACCAGCTCGGGCGATTGGGGCAGCGATAGCCCGCTTGGCAATATTGGTTGCGTAATGTCGGGACCACGCGGTTACGATGGTCCTACATTAGCCGAAGGTTGGAGTTTTTGTATACCCACACACGAATTAGCCAACGCATTTGAAGCGGGTGATGTACGCAAAAACGCGACCATCATCACCGCAAAAACACTGATTGACGAAAAGCCGGCCCTTACTGCGGGTTACACGCATACCGGATTGTATACCAACAAATACACCACCCATGCCGCACTAAAAGCCACAACAGGCGCGGCGGCACTCAACTATGCGCAAAACTACCATTACATTCGGCTATCAGATATTCTGCTTATTGCAGCAGAGTTAAACCTGACTACTGACCCGGGTAAAGCATTGGGTTATCTGAACCGGGTACGCAACAGAGCAGGTGTAACGCCAAAAGCAGCCATTACACTGGATGTAATTTATGCTGAACGCCGGGTTGAGCTGGCTATGGAAGGACATCGGTATTTCGATGTGTTGCGCCGCGGACTCGATTATGCAAAACAACAATTGGATGTAACCAACTACGTTTTAGCAGCACCAGAAGCCACAAATACCAAATATTTGAACGATAAGGGACAAAATCTTACGGGCGACATCGGTAATACCAGCGAATTCGAAGTTGTTTTCGATAAAGTAAAAGCGGGATTTTTACCTATACCACAAAAAGAGATCGACCTCAACAATAAGCTAAAACAAAACAATGGTTACAACTAACACAGGCGTAATACGATGTTGAATAATAAAAAGAATAGAGCAATGAAAACATTCAATAATATAACAAAGGCCTTATTGGGATTTACCGCATTAGCAGCTTTCAGTGCTTGCGATCCCACAGAATTCAGCAAACCGGATGATGGTTTTGTTGCAGCACCAACAACCGAGCAAATATCGTTCACAATAGCTCCTACAACCAGCGATTTCAGGTTCACACTGATAAATACCTCATCGGTAAAAGGCTACGCAATGTGGGATTTGGGCAACGGCACAACAGCCAAAGGCGACACTGTAACGGCATACTATCCGCTGCCAAATAACTACAAAATAATACTGAAGCTAAGCACCAATGGCGGTTCGGGGCAGTTGGAAAAAATGCATGAAACCACAAAAACAGATTATGCTATTTTTACCGATGCCAAATACATCAATCTGAGCGGTGGTGTAGATGCACTCAATGGCAAAACATGGGTATTAGACAGTTTGGCCAAAGGTCACCTTGGTGTAGGGCCGGCCGGATCGGCAGGATTGGACTGGTGGTCGGCCGATCCATTGGCAAAAAAGTCAACCAATGCCATGTATGGCGACGAACTGACCTTTAAAATCAATGGTTTTTCGGCAACGCTTAAAAACTTCGGTAACAGCTATGTAAAAGATTTTCGGAAGGACAATGCAGCATACAGCAATCCTGTGCAGATAGACGGCGACTATGTCGTTACATACAACAATCCTGCACCAGGCTCATGGGGTATTTCGGAAGTTGATGGTAAAACCTATCTCACCCTTACAGGCGACAAACCAATATTTCCGGCATTTGATGTTGGTGCCGTAAACGGCCGGTACGAAATACTTTCGTTAGGTGAAAATTTGATGGAATTAGTGGCCATTGGTGGCGACAACAACGCATGGCACTATCGTTTGATTCCCAAAGGTTATACCAAACCAACCGTAACAGCCGATATGAATGTAACCGATGCCGGTTCAGCCAATACATACACCATTGGATTGAGTAACGTGGTTATTCCGGCAGGTGTAACCATTAGCAAATTTGATGTCACTTTTGGCGATGGCAGTACCGAATCGGGCGACAGTGAAACAAAAACGTTTACACACACATTTTACCGTGCAGGCACTTATCTGATTAAAGGGGTGTTAACCACATCATCGGGCGACATTTCGTTTTCAAAAGAACAAATTGTCGCAGCAAACCATCCCGATTATGTACCATTTTTGTTGGATGCGGTTGTAATGTACAACGACTTTAGCGAAACTTCGATGGCCCCAATGGCAGGCGAAGACTGCGATGTTACAATTGTTGGCAATCCATCTGTGATCTATCCGAACCGGAGTTCCAAAGTGGCATTCTATTCAAAATCGGCCAAAGAATGGGCCAATGCCAACATGAAGTTGCCCAATGGTGGTCGGTTCAACCTTACACTTAAACACACATTCAGAGTAAAAGTGTATGGCAAAGCAGGCGATAAAGTACTTTTGAAACTCGAAAATACCGACCTCGGAGGCAACGCATGGCAAACAGGCACGTCGGATTTAATTTATACCATTAAAGCCACCAACACATGGGAACAGGCAGAGTTCGATTTTAGCGGTGTAGCCGCAGGCTGGGATTGGACCGGCCAGCAATTTACATCCAATGTGGTAACCGATGCAAAATTCAATGCCGGCTATTACAATATCGTGCGTATTATGTTGAACCCCGGCGTAGGCACAGGGACACATGAATTCTATTTTGATGATCTTGAAGGGCCGCATGTCGAAGGCATGAAATCGGCTAAAATGTAACTACTTTTATTACCATCCTGCGCAACAAGGTAATCCTGTTGCGCAGGATTTTTTTATACGCAAAGCAATTAACAGAATTTTAATTCGGTTAAAAGCCATGAATATGAAGCTTGAAATTAAAAAAAACAGACGAACATGCTTCTAATTAATATAGTCAGAAACACCATTGCCTTAGCACTTTCAATAGCATTAATGTCCTGCGGGCGAACCAAAAACAGCTCCATTAGTTCGGCCGATGACAAAGTCAGTGAACTTATTTCTCAAATGACGCTCGAAGAAAAACTCGGACAAATGTTACAGGTTGATCCGGGTGTATATAGCAGTACCATCGATCTCGAAAAAGCCATTGCCGATGGAAAAATTGGTTCGTTACTCAATATTATTGGTGCACAAAAAGTGAACCGGCTGCAAAAGATTGCAATCGAACAGAGCCGCCTCCACATCCCACTCATTGTTGGCCGCGACGTTATACACGGGTTCCGAACCATCATGCCCATTCCGCTCGGCATGGCCGCCACATGGGATACCACGATCGTAAAACGCGCCATGGAAGTGGCTGCCACAGAAGCCCGTGCGGCTGGCGTACACTGGACCTTTGCACCCATGATCGACATTTCGCGCGATGCACGTTGGGGACGCATAGCCGAAAGTTGCGGCGAAGACACCTACCTTACCTCGGTAATGACCAATGCAATGGTTAAAGGTTTTCAGGGCGACGAAATTACAAACCATTCGGTAGCAGCCTGCGCCAAACACTATGTGGGTTATGGCGCAGCCGAAGGCGGACGCGATTATAACACCACCAATATTTCGGAATATTATCTTCGTAACATCTATTTACCCCCTTTCAAAACAGCGGTAGATGCCGGAGCTTTAACATTTATGTCGGCCTTTAACTCCCTTAATGGCGTACCAGCCAGTGGAAATGCACATACAATACGCGATATACTTAAAACAGAGTGGCAATTTGATGGTTTTGTGGTAAGCGATTGGGCCTCGGTAAAAGACATGGTAACCCACGGCTATTGCGAAACCGATGCAGATGCGGCCCAAGCAGGCATTAACGCAGGGGTCGACATGGAAATGTCGAGCGATTGCTACATCCAAAATGCTGCAAAACTGATAAAAGATGGCAAGCTGAAAATGAGCCAAATAGACGATGCGGTACGGCGCATCCTTAAAGTAAAAGCAACCCTGGGCCTGTTCGAACATCCGTACACCAACGAATCGTTGGCCGAAAAAAACACGCTAACCCTACAAAACCTTGCGGTAGCGCAACAAGCGGCCGAAAAAAGTGCGGTTCTGCTAAAGAATGATGGCATTTTACCTTTAAAAAACAACATGAAAGTGGCACTTATCGGCCCCTTAGCCAATGCCGCACACGACCAGATGGGCACATGGGTTTTCGATGGCAACAAAGCCGATAGCCGCACGCTAAAAATGGCCTTAGAAAGCACACCCGGCATTAGTGTAAAATACGCTGCCGGATTACAATATAGTCGCGATGAGGATGAATCGGGTTTTGCCGAAGCCAGAAGAACAGCCGCCAATGCCGACGTTTGTGTTCTGGCTCTTGGCGAAGAATCGATACTATCCGGCGAGGCACACTGCCTGGCTAAACTTGTTTTGCAAGGTCATCAGCAACAACTATTCGAAACACTAAAAGCCACCGGCAAACCGGTTGTTGTAGTCATTATGGCCGGCAGGCCATTGGCCATTTCAAAAATAGTTTCGAAAGCCAACGCTGTTCTGTACGCCTTTCATCCCGGCACCATGGCCGGCCCGGCATTGGCCAACCTTTTGTATGGCATCGCTATTCCCGAAGGACGACTTCCTCTGACATTTGTAGTTGACGAGGGCCAAATTCCGCTCTATTACAATTACGAAAACACTTGTCGCCCCGCTCCCGAAAACAACCCCACATCGCTAAAGACTATTCCCGTCGAAGCGGTTCAGTATTCATTAGGCAACAGCTCGTTTTATCTCGATTATGGCAGTAAACCATTGTTTCCTTTTGGCTATGGGTTAAGTTATACCACATTCGAATATCGAACATTGCAACTATCGTCCGAAAAAATAAATACCAACAGCCGCCTTACCGTTAAGTGTAACATTACCAATACCGGCCAAACAAGAGGGACAGAAACCGTACAACTCTACCTCCGCGACAGGGTGGCATCATTTATTCGCCCAATAAAAGAACTGCGTGGGTTTCAGAAAATAACACTCAACCCGGGCGAACAAAAAGAAGTGGCATTTAATATTTCTGCCAAGGACCTTGGTTTTTACAGCCCTAATGGTGCTTTTTTGGTTGAACCGGGTGCATTTGATGTGTGGATTGGGCCAAATGCCGAAGAAGGACTAAAAAGTAGTTTTGCATTTGAATAATGCATGATGAACCCCGTATAAACCGGGCAAACATTGGTGGAAACGCTCCTTTTTACCAATACGAATGGATGGAGAATGGTAATTTTAACGAGATATTGTGGAATGGTATTCATGTGTTACTTTTAAAACAACGTTATTGGCATCCGCGCGTGGCATTTCGACCGGCGTTTTACATACGGTTCAACGCAGCGGCGCATGGCCATGAATGCACCACCAAAGGCATTGAAAATGCCGGTTCAAAAAAAAAAAAAACGATGGTGATATGAGCATTTACAAACAAAATAATACGATATGAATAAAATAATACGTGCAGCAGTACTCTTTTGGCTGTTGGTACAGGCCTTAGCGGCACAAACCTGCAACTACTTGGTGTGGAGCGACGAATTCGACAGCAACGGCTCCCCTTCGGCAGCCAACTGGAACTACGAAACCGGTGGTGGCGGTTGGGGTAACAACGAGTTGCAGACTTACACCAATTCAACAAACAATGCCTATGTGCAAAACGGTCTGCTAAATGTCAGGGCCGTAAAAAACAATGGCACGTGGACCTCGGCGCGTATGGTAACAGCAGGTAAAGCCTCGTGGAAATATGGCCGCATAGAAGTGCGTGCCAAACTTCCGGCAGGTGTAGGCACATGGCCGGCAATATGGATGATGCCGGCATCGTCGGTATACGGCGGATGGCCCAAAAGCGGAGAAATAGACATTATGGAACACGTAGGCTACGACATGAACCGCATACATGGTTCGGCACATTCCGAAGCCTATTATCACAAAATAGGCACCCAAAAATCGGGCAACATCGTAATGACATCGGTCGATAAAAACTTTTACACTTATGCCATTGAATGGACGCCCGAAACCATTAAATGGTATGTGGACAACACACTGTATTTCACCGTTTACAACGAACATAAAACATACAAAGAGTGGCCGTTCGACCAACCCTTTTTTCTCATTCTTAATGTGGCCATTGGAGGTGATTGGGGCGGCGCGCAAGGCGTGGATGCGAATTTAAGCGAAGCCATTATGCAGGTAGATTATGTAAAAGTTTACAGCAATGCATTGCCGGTGCCTGCCGTAACAGGGGCAAGTACGGCAAAACCCGGCGACCTGATTACATTTACCACAGGCAATGTTTCGGCGGCCAATATTACATGGACAGTTCCAACCGATGCAACCATTGTATCAGGTCAGGGCACCCCCGAAGTAACGGTAAAATGGGGAACCAACAGCGGCAACGTATCCGTTAAACTTACCTCGGACTGCGAAACACAAACCTCGGCACCCTTGGCGGTTCAAACCTTAACAACACCCACCGGAACCAGCTACACCATACCCTTTGCAACCGATGCTTATATTTGGAAAGTGATGCCTGCAACCGGTAATACAACCACGCTTACTCCGGGTACTGCATTAAATGTAAACTACCAGGTAACCAATACCAACACCAATCCGAATATCTACTGCGATCTGCCATCGACTACCGATTTTACGGCTTACAGAACCATGGAAATCACGATTAAACCAATTTCAGGCAGCGTACCATCCAATCTGCGCATCGACATGGAAGACATAAACGGTAAAATAAACCTCAAAGATTTGTTTAAAGTAGATGCAGTCGAAAACACATCCTCGACCAAAGTCTACACTTACACCTTTGGCAACACCGGCACCAACACCGATGGCTGGTTATTAAGCAAAATAAAAACCATACGAATCTATTACAATTATGGTCTTTTTGGTCGAACCGGCAGCGGTGAATTTAACATAGAATCTATGGTGATGAAGAATCCGAATCTAACCATCGGAAGCAGCAAAGCCGCCGACAGAATAAGCGTTTTTCCGAATCCGGCCACTAATACCTTAACCATTACAGCCGCAACTGCTATCGATCACATTGTAATTTATTCGCCTGCGGGTCAAACCTTAATCGAGTACCAACCCATAGCCACAACCCAAAACATAAACATTACGCAATGGCACGGCGGAATATATATCGCAAAAATTTGGACAAAAGGCAAAATTTCGACCACAAAATTCACAAAACGATAGGCATAACCAATAACCCGAATCCATACACTTGCGCGTATAAACCAGCGTGGTATAACCACAAGAAAAAACCCATTAGAGTTAACGTAAAATATCACGGTTACAAAAAAGCAGAAGTTCCCCCCCCTGCACCGCGCCTTCGGGCCAAGCGCATATAAGATTACAAACCGTTTTGCATTCTACTCATACCCTCATTGTGCTCTAAAAACAAAAAAATTAATACCTATTGCCGCAATTCATTCGGCCGCCGGACAGGCCGCCGTCAATATGCAGCAACCCAAACGGCCGCCGGACGGGCTGCCGTAAATATGCAGCGACCCAAA
>QKHT01000207.1 GCA_003249935.1 Bacteroidota bacterium | reverse complement strand
GTACGCCGCTCTAATTGTAGTTTTTAAGATTTTTATATGTCTAAAACGTATTATTTACACTATTGAATGTTTATTCATCAAAAAATTAAAATTGCGAAGTTTTATGCATCACTTTTATTTTATAGAGTTGTGTTGATGTGTGTTTTTAATCGATTTTGGCAACGAAGTAATTGCCGGGATGTGTACAAGCGGCATCTCTGCGGACAAACCCCGGGTTGTTTAATGACCTATGGTTATGGATATAACATAATCTCACAACATCGCTTTGCTCCATTTTTTGTTTTGGGTAACTCGCACCGGTGTGTTTTATTCCATTTGTTGTAATTAACAATAGATTGTTAGATTTAAGATGTTCGACAAAACTTAACAGGTTTATGTACACTAATTAACAAAAAACATTTTATTATGTAATTAGTATAGAATCAATATATTACAAAATATTTATGATTGATTTAATCAACTTAACCCAGCGTAGTATATTTTTTAATGAACCGGTTCATTCAATTATTTACAGCCATAAACGTTTCCAATGCGGCATGTGCTTCCTCCCATTTTTGCATGGCTGTTTCGAGGTCTTTTTTCAAATTGTTATATCGTTTAAATATTGCTGTATCCGAAGCATTTTCGGGTTTCGACATCAGTACCTCTTCCTTTGTAATTTCTGCCTCAATGCGCATTATTTCTGCTTCGGCCTTTTCGATATCGCGTTCAAGTTTTTTTTGTTGCCGGGCCATCTCTTTACGTGCTTCGAAACCGGCTTTTCCGGCCGGTTCAGTTTTGCCCAAACCCGATTCGGAGGTCACAATTTCTTTCCGTTCGAGTTCGCGTAGCGAATCTACTTTTTTTCGTTCCAGAAATTCGTATATGCCGCCAAGGTGTTCTTTTACGGTTCCACCACCAAATTCGTAAACTTTCGAAACCAATCCATCGAGAAAATCGCGGTCGTGCGAAACAATGATGGCTGTACCTTCGAAGTTGAGAATTGCCTGTTTTAAAACCTCCTTCGACCGCATATCAAGGTGGTTGGTTGGTTCATCCAAAACTAACAGATTGGCCGGTTCGAGCAATAGCAAAACCATAGCCAAACGGGTACGTTCGCCTCCGGAGAGTACGCTCACTTTTTTTTCCACATCTTCGCCCGAAAAGAGAAAAGCACCCAGCATATCGCGAATTTTTGTGCGAATATCGCCTTTGGCCACACGATCTACGGTATCGAGTACCGTGATATTTCCATCGAGGCTATCGGCTTGCGTTTGTGCAAAGTACGCCGGTATAACATTATGGCCCTGTTTGTATTTTCCTTTGGGTTTAAGATGTCCCATAAGGGTTTTAACGAGTGTGGATTTTCCGGCTCCGTTTTTACCTACAAAAGCCACTTTTTCGCCACGTTCTATACAGATGGTTACATCCGAAATTATATCGGGTCCATCGTAACCCACTGCGAGATCTTCGGTTTCGGCTACAATTTCGCCCGAACGGGGGGCTGCATTGAACCGGATTGCAAGGGTAGCGTTTTCTTCGTCGTCGATTTCTATTCGTACAACCTTATCGAGTTGTTTGATTCGCGATTGAACCTGCACCGCTTTTGTTGCTTTGTACCTGAACCGTTCGATAAAATCTTCGGTATCCTTAATCATTTTTTGTTGATTTTCGTAAGTTTTTTGCTGCTGGTCGCGACGCTCCTTCCGAAGTTCAACAAATTTGCTGTAACTGGCTTTGTAGTCGTAAATTTTTCCAAGTACTATTTCGATGGTTCGGTTGGTTACGCCATCGAGAAATGCCCTGTCGTGCGATACCAAAATTACGGCACCCGGATACGATGATAAGAAGGTTTCGAGCCATTGAATAGATTCGATGTCGAGGTGATTGGTTGGTTCATCCAAAAGCAACAATCCCGGTTTTTGCAACAGTAGCCGCGCCAATTCGATACGCATGCGCCAACCACCGCTAAATACCGAGGTGGGACGGTCGAAATCGGTTCGTAAAAAACCCAGGCCAAGCAATGCCCTTTCGGCTTCGCCACGGCAATTATTCCCGCCTAAAATTTCGTACCGCTCGGTCATGTGCGTTAGTTTGTCAATAAGGTCGAAATATTCGGTACTGTTATAATCGTGAAATTCGCCAATTTGATGGTTTATGTTTTCTATTTGCTGCTGAAGCTGAATGACTTCGTCGAAAGCAAGCATTACCTCGTCGATTACCGTACTGTTATCGCTTTGGGTGAAATGCTGGGACAGGTATCCGGTTGTGAGTGCCCGGGGGCGTGTAATCTGGCCCGACGATGGTTCGTCCATACCTGCAAGTATCTTCATGAGTGTCGATTTTCCGGCGCCGTTTTTTCCAACCAGACCAATGCGGTCGCGGTCGTTAATTAAAAACGACAATTCGTCGAGCAATGTAAAACCGCCAAATCTTACGGTGAGCTTTTCAACTGATACCATGTACTGTTGTTTGTTTTGTATGATGTAATAAAATAAACCTTCGGTACAGTGTTGTAACACACCGCTTCCGAAGGTTTTAAATTTATTTTAAAATGCTTTTAAATACTTGCTAAAAAAGCTTTAACATTGGCTTCGATGCGCGATGTCACATCGTCGGCCATATCTTTTATAAACTTTTCGCCGGCAATGTTTTCGTAAAGCTCAATATAACGCTCAGTGACGCTTTCGATGTATTCGGGGGTCATTTCGGGTACAACCTGACCTTCGTGTCCCTGAAATCCGTTTTCGATAAGCCACTGACGTACAAATTCTTTCGAAAGTTGTTTTTGTTGTTCGCCTTTTGCAAGACGTTCGGCATAACCTTCGGCATAGAAATAGCGTGATGAATCGGGGGTATGAATTTCGTCGATAAGATAAATTTGCCCGTCCTTTTTGCCAAATTCGTATTTGGTATCCACCAAAATCAGGCCCATTTTAGCTGCCATTTGGGTGCCACGTTCAAAAAGAGCATAAGTATATTTTTCGAGTAGGGCGTAATCGTTGGCACTTACCAATCCCGAAGCGAGAATCTCTTCGCGCGAAATGTCTTCATCATGTCCCTCATCGGCTTTGGTGGTTGGCGTGATGAGTGGCGTGGCGAATTTCTGATTTTCGACCATGCCATCGGGCATTGGAAGTCCGCAAAGCATGCGCTTGCCCGATTTGTACTCGCGCCATGCATGGCCTGTAAGGTAGCCGCGAATAACCATTTCTACTTTAAATGGTTCGCAGGCATGACCCACGGTTACCATTGGGTCGGGGGTTGCAATTTTCCAGTTAGGCACTATATCTGATGTTGCATCGAGAAATTTTGCCGCAATCTGGTTCAAAACCTGACCTTTATACGGAATACCTTTGGGAAGAACAACATCAAAGGCCGAAATACGGTCGGATACAATCATTACAAGAAATTCGTTTTTAATGTTATACACATCGCGAACCTTACCATGATAAACGCCGGTTTGGCCTTCGAATTCGAAATCGGTACGTGTTAATGCTTTTGCCATTGTTGTATTATTAATCTAATTATCTTTCAACTAACCGGTTGCAAATTTAGCAAAAAGGGTGTCAATCGTCAAAAAAATCATTCTTAACTTCTGTAATACGGTTCAACCCCGAATAACCGGTTCAGTATCAGAATAACTCCGGATTGTGGCACCTTGTGTATTTATAACTATTTTTGTTTTGATGCTTGGAGAGTGTAGATTTTTTGTTAAGTTTGACAAAAACTGATAAATTAAATATCATGGACCAGCAAAAATTCTATCAATTAGACCCATGGTTAGAACCGCATTATGGAACTATTGCCTATCGCCATCAACAATATACTCAACAATTAGCCGATATTACGCGTAATTATGGATCATTACAATCTTTTGCCTCGGCACACCGGTATTTTGGCCTGCATGCCTATTATAATGGCTGGGTTTTCAGGGAGTATGCACCACATGCTAATGAGATGTTTTTGGTTGGAACCTTTAACAACTGGCAACCGGGTGAGGACTGGCGTTTACAAAAAAATGCCGGGGGAGCATGGGAAGGGTGTTTCGACGCGGATGCGATAAAACACGGCGATTTGTATAAAATGTTGGTAAGATGGCAGGGTGGCGAAGGATATCGTATCCCGGCATATTGCAATCGTGTGGTTCAGGATAGTGATACATACCTATTTAACGCAGAGGTATATCATCCGCGTATTCCTTATACACAAATGCACGAACACGTGGCGTTGGGAAATAAAGCCCCGTTTGTGTACGAATGTCATATTGGTATGAGCAGCGAGGAAGGTAAAGTATCAACTTTTAACGAATTTCGCGAAAACGTGCTCCCGCGTATTGCGGCATTAGGATACAACACCATTCAAATCATGGCTATTCAGGAGCATCCTTATTACGGTTCGTTTGGCTATCATGTAAGTAACTTTTTTGCTGTTTCGTCGCGTTTTGGCACACCCGACGAACTTAAACGTCTTATTGATGCTGCCCATGGCCGTGGTATAGCCGTGATTATGGATTTAGTTCATAGTCATGCCGTACGAAATGAGTTGGAAGGCCTGGCCACAATTGACGGTTCCGGCAAACTCTATTTTTATGACGATTACCGACGATTACATCCGGCGTGGGATTCGCTATGCTTCGACTACGGCAAGGAAGAAACTCAGCAATTTTTGCTTTCCAATTGTCGTTACTGGATTGAAGAATATGGTTTTGATGGCTACCGATTCGATGGGATAACGAGTATGATTTTTACTCACCATGGCCTTGGAAAAAATATTGGATCTTATAACGATTATTATAATAATGAACAGGATGAAAATGCGCTTATATATTTAACATTGGCCAACAAGCTCATTCATGAAATTCACCCACAGGCCATTACCATAGCCGAAGAGGTAAGTGGTATGCCCGGACTTGCGGCTAAGGTTGAGAACGAAGGCATTGGATTCGACTACCGAATGGCGATGGGGATTCCCGATTATTGGATTAAAATTATTAAAGAACAACCCGATGAAGCCTGGAGCGTGAATAGTATTTTTCACGAAATGACAAACCACCGGGCCGAAGAAAAAACAATTAATTATGCCGAATCGCACGATCAGGCATTGGTTGGCGATAAAACCATTATTTTTAGGCTGGCCGACAAAGAAATGTATGAGCATATGCTATCGGCCGACCACACCATGGAAATTGACCGTGCAATTGCGCTTCATAAAATGATTCGGCTAATTACCTCTTCGACTATTTGTGGTGGTTATCTCAACTTTATGGGCAACGAATTTGGACATCCCGAATGGATAGATTTTCCTCGCGAAGGCAATAACTGGTCGTATCATTATGCCCGCAGGCAGTGGTCGTTGGTCGATAATAACGATTTAAAATTCAGACAATTAAATGCATTCGACCAAGGTATGGTAAAGCTTTTGGCCTCGGACAAAGATCTTATGAATCATTCGCCCGAATTAATCGTAGCCAACGAAGGCGATCAGGTTCTTATTTTTAAACGTGGTGATATGGTTTTTGCGTTTAATTTCTCTCCTGCAAATTCGTATACCGATTATGGCTTTTTGACTGAACCGGGCAAGTTTCGTATTGTGCTTAATAGCGATGCCGAGGCGTTCGGCGGGTTCAACCGTATTGAAGACAAAATGTTGTATTATACCATGAACCCCGGGGGTATAAGTACACAACACTGGCTTAAAATATATTTGCCAAGTCGTACAGCCCTTGTGTTTCAGCGTGTTCCAATAAAAAAGGTGTTTTAAATAATAAAAGTTCAATATCGTTTAGTTACGAATTCTAATGCCTTTTCAGGGCTTGCTTTGTATTCATAATCCTTGGCAAGGTGCGCTGCAATATGCTGATGCTTAAAGGCCGTTGGCCTTAATTAACGACATTGAACAGTTATTCGTTAAACTTTTGTAAGGTGTTGAAATTAAGAATATTACGTTTAGTATATCAAAAATTACAGTATATATCCCTGTTAAGTTTTTTCGTGCATCGAACGAAGAATGAAATAACAAAGGCCCTGTAATTTTTACAGTTTTTTTTTGGCAATAACAGGCAGGGTTAAAGTAAAAGTTGAACCTATGCCCGGGGTTGATTCAATACGCAGTTCACCATTCATGAGTTCTACAAGATTTTTCGAAATGGACAACCCTAACCCGGTTCCGCCATATTCATGTGCAATTTTTTCATTGGCCTGACTAAACCGCTCGAATATTAATTTTTGCTTTTCGGGTTCAACCCCAATACCCGTATCGCATACGGCAATCGATACCAAATTTTCAGAAAGTATGCAGTTTAAATCGATACGTCCCGATTTTGTAAATTTGAAGGCATTACTCAGCAGGTTTGTTACAATTTGTTGTAATCGCGACGAGTCGATTTCTATTTGCGGATGATAACCATTGAGCGAAATATTGAGGCTGAAAAGAAGTGATGTGTTCAATTTTTCGCCCCAAATAAGCCTAAATCCTGCATAAATTTGTTCTAATAACAGTTCTATATTTGTATTCTGCCGGCTTACTGAAACCTGCCCGGCTTCGAGTTTCGAAATATCCAGAATGTCGTTGATAATTGTAAGAAGATCGTTGGACCGGGCCCTGATAATTTCGGCATACGACCGTTGTTCATCGGGAGTTGGTTCCATATCGCAAAGTAACTCCGAAAATCCAACAATCGCATTCATCGGCGTTCGAATTTCGTGACTCATATTGGCCAAAAATGCAGATTTCAACCTGTCGCTTTCTTCGGCCTTTTCCTTGGCCAGAATGAGTTGTTCTTTGGCACGGCTTTGCTGAATATAAATACTCAATTCATGCGCAACAATTTCGAAAACCTCCACACTTTGGCGTGTATAGGTTTCGGGTCGCTCGTAGTTCTGAACCACAATTGCCCCGATGGGTTCATTGTCGACAATTAGCGGAACGCCTAACCACGATTCGGGTATTGCGCCCACCTGACGTATTTCGTTGTTTTTTATAACCTCGTCAAAGTTGTTGCTATTAATCAGCAACGACTTTTTTTGTTGCATTAAAAAACTTGTAAGCGAATTTTTGGCCGGCCAAATATCAAAATCATCATACTTGTCTTGTGTATATGGCGAATAAAAAGTATCGTTTTCACTATTATACAAGGCACAGTAAAAATTAGTTGTGTCCATAATAAGGCCCAACTCGGTACGTACAAGTTCTAATAACACCGGTAAGTTTTGAACCGAGACAACAGCATTTGCAATGTTGTACTGAATTTTTTGAATTAATTCAGCTTGTTTGCGCTGAGTAATATTGGATACAAAACTGAGTATCGCCTGTTGGCCTTTCCATTCGATACCCGATGACGTAGACTGAACCCACAAGGTTTCGCCGGTTTTAGAAACCATTCTAAAGGTTACACTCCGGTTTTCAGCCGAAGAATATAACCGCGAAACAAAATAACGATTTACGTCAATCTGGTCCGATGGAAATACAAATTCAGAAAATTCGCTCATTAATACCTCCTGAATTGTATATCCAAGTAATACAATTACACTTGGCGAAACAAAAACAATACGTCCATCCTGAATAACAACAATTGTTTCACCGGCATTATTTATCAGGTTGCGATACATGGTTTCGCTCTCTTCGAGTGCTATTTGCGTTTTTTTAAGATTAGTAATATCCAGCCCATACCCTACCAATCCTACAATTTCACCATCGGCATCGCGCCAGGGAACCTTCGATGTAAGTAACCACGCCTTTTGGTTATCCATTGTATACAAGTACTCTTCCTTATTAATAATAGAGATCCCTTGTTCGATAACACTTCTGTCATCACGCATAAAATCATTTGCAAGTTCTGCCGGAAAAATCTCTTCATCTGTTCGGTTTTTCATATCCGATTCCGAAACCTGAATGTTTGGCAACCCAACATTGTTGGTCATTATTTTACGGCAGTCTTTGTCTTTAATGTAAATACAAAATGGTGCTTCATTTATTATCGTTTGAAGCAGAGCCCTTTCTTTTTCGAGCGATCCCTTTGTATATTTTAATTCCGATATATCTGTCAACGAACCAATATATCCGACAAAATCGTTAGCATAATTAAATATTGGTTTAATTTCACCTACAACCCAAGTCACCGAACCGTCTGCGCGCACAAAGCGATATTTAATGCGCGAGCTTCTTTTTTGCGACTGAACCAGCTCCCAGTCGTTTTTAACTAAAGCCGCATCATCGGGATGTACATGGTCGAGCCAATTGGTAATTTTAGTACCATCCACACCGGTTAAATTAATCCAGGCCTTGTTTACAAAAATAGTTTCGCCGTATTCATTTGTTCTGAAAATACCAACAGGCAACGACTCAGCCATCGATGCGATTAACATTTCGCTCTCTTTTAAGGCAATATTGGCGTTATAGTGCTTGGTAATATCGAAGATAACCCCGTCTAAATAAAGTAAATTCCCATCATCATCATACACGCCAATACCCTTTTCCCATACCCATTTTATGGTACCATCTTTTGATTTAATTCTGTATTCATGAATAAAATCCTGCTTGCTACTAATTATTTCTTGCCATTTATTCCATAAAGTGTCCTGATATTCCGGCAAAATAAGGTCGTTGAAAGACACAATTCGGTTGTCAATCAGTTCGTCGGGCAGGTATCCGGTAAGTTCGTAAGCATAATCGTTCACAAACTTCATTGTCCAGCTATGGTCGTTATTACAACGATAAACCATGCCCGGTAAATTTCTTAGCAATGATTCATTGAACTGAAATTTATCATCAAACTTATGTCGGATATTTTTTATATCACTGATATCATTTGAATAAATGGTGTAGTATAAAGAACCGTCGGTTAGTTTTTTTCGAACAATTTTATGCGAAAAGTAAATTAACTTCCCATCGACCAATTGGGTACTCTCTTCAAAAACCGGTTCATTCAAAACCATAAAACGCTCGCCTGCCTCTTTTAGTTTTGTTACAAAATTTGCATCAAACAGTTCAGATACAGGCTTTCCAATTAAAGCAGAACTACTGATTCCTATTACACTGCAATTCGTATAAACAACCTTTAAGTTATTGTCGATTACTGTTACTAAACCAGTTAAATTTGCAAAAATATCTTCAAGAAAACCGGGCATTTGAACCCGATTTTTATTGAATATATAGTTTTCTGATTTGTTACTGGAAAATAGATTCCCGATTTTTTTTAGCAATCGCATATTAATATCAGCACATTTGTTATTTCAAAGATACACTTTATTAACAAGTCATCGAAACGACAAAGTCACATTTTTCTGATGCTTTGTTAATATCTTTTCGTTTGGGTTAACATTTTGGTTGAACCAGAAGCTATAACTTTAAGGTTCGAAATAAAGGAGATAAAAATGATTCCATACGTCCACCTTCATGTTCATTCGCAATATTCCATTCTTGATGGTGCTGCGTCGATAAAAGCACTTGTAAACAAGGCGGTTAGCGATGGTATGCCGGCATTAGCCTTAACCGACCACGGCACAATGTACGGCATAAAGGAATTTCATGAAGCATGCAAAAAAGCCAATATAAAGCCAATAATTGGTTGCGAAACTTATATCGTCGATGAACAAAATACAAAAGACAGAGCTAATAACCATCTTATTTTACTTGCAAAGAACGATAAAGGATACCGAAATTTGCTTAAACTGGTAAGTGAAGCCAATTTAAATGGATTTTATTATCGTCCCCGTATCGATAAACGATTGCTCGAAAAACATTGCGAAGGCCTTATTGCCACAACAGCCTGTATTGGTGGCGAAATTCCTAAAGCGATTAGAAACGGCAATATGGAAAAAGCAGAGGAAGCCATACTTTGGTACAAAAAACTTTTCGGTAGCGATTTTTATCTCGAAGTACAACGTCATCCGGCAGAAAATATTCATTTGCGAACCGAAGTTTATGAAAAGCAACTCTTTGTTGCAGAAGCTTATAAATTGCTATCCCAAAAATTAGATGTAAAAATAATTGCCACTAACGATGTGCATTTTACAAACCCCGAAGATGCCGATGCCCACGATTTGCTCATTTGTTTAAATACAGGAAAAGATATCGACGATCCTACACGTATGCGGTATACCAAACACGAGTGGTTCAAAACACAGGAAGAGATGAATCAAATATTTCACGACTTTCCTGAAGCTCTTGCTAATGTTGGGGAAATTGTGGACAAAGTTGAGACCTATCAGCTCAATTCGGATCCGATTATGCCCGAGTTTCCTATTCCCGAATCGTTTGGTACGATGGCCGAATACGCCTCAAGATATACCGATGAGGCCTTGCGCAAGGAATTTACAGATAAGGGTTTTGAACGTCTTGGTGGATATGAAAAGGTGCTTCGCATAAAATTTGAAGCCGACTATCTGGCTCATCTTACATTTATTGGTGCAAAAAAAAGGTATGGAGAAGTGATACCCGAAGAGTATATTCAGCGACTCGAATTTGAATTGGAAACCATGAAAACTATGGGTTTTCCCGGGTATTTTTTAATTGTGCAGGATTTTATACAAGAAGCCCGAAATATGGGTGTATTGGTAGGTCCCGGGCGTGGTTCGGCTGCTGGTGCTGTGGTGGCCTATTGTTTAGGAATTACCAATATAGATCCGATAAAATACGATTTGCTGTTCGAACGGTTTCTGAACCCCGATCGTATTTCGATGCCCGATATTGATATCGACTTCGATGATGATGGTCGTCAAATGGTTTTAAATTATGTAACCAACAAATATGGTAAAGACCGTGTGGCCCATATTTGCACATTTGGTACCATGGCGGCAAAATCGGCTATAAAAGATGTGGCTCGCGTTTTAAAATTGCCGCTTTCCGAAGCCGATCGCCTCTCAAAAATGGTGCCCGAAACACCAAAAATTACACTTGCAAAAGCATTTAAGGAAAACCCTGAACTCGAACTTGAAAAAGGATCGAATAATCCGTTAATCGCGCAAACACTTCGTTTTGCAGCAACGTTAGAAGGATCGGTCCGACAAACCGGAGTTCATGCCTGCGGCGTACTTATAGGCCGCGATCCGCTTGTGGGCCACATTCCGTTACTTCCAACCAAGGACGAAGACATAATGACCACCCAATATGATGGTCGTTTTGTAGAATCCATAGGATTGCTGAAAATGGACTTTTTGGGTTTAAAAACACTTTCGATTATAAAAGAAACACTCGATAACATTAAACGTTCCCGAAATATCACCGTCGATATCGACACCATTCCAATCGACGATGCATTAACATACGAATTATTTAGCCGGGGTGACACCACTGCCATATTCCAGTTCGAGTCCGATGGTATGAAAAAGCACCTCAAGGCACTAAAACCAAACCGTTTTGAAGACCTTGTGGCTATGAATGCGCTTTACAGGCCCGGGCCAATGGAATACATACCCAAATATGTGGCACGCAAACATGGATCTGAGGTGGTTGAATACGATCATCCGCTTATGGAAAAATATTTGAACGACACCTACGGTATTACAGTGTATCAGGAGCAGGTGATGCTTTTATCGCGTTTGCTTGGCAATTTTACCCGAGGCGAATCGGATACATTACGTAAGGCAATGGGCAAAAAACAGCTCGATATGATGGCCAAACTTTCGAAACAGTTTAAAGAAGGGTGCCTTGCCAATCCCGAGTTTATGGCTGGCTGCGAGGGATTATCGAAAAAACCGGAAGAACTAATAGACAAAATCTGGAAGGACTGGGAAGCCTTTGCTTCTTATGCCTTTAATAAGTCGCACTCAGTTTGTTATGCATATCTGGCCTATCAAACCGGCTATCTGAAGGCTCATTATCCGGCAGAATTTATGGCTGGCGTATTGTCGTGTAACCTAAGTGATATAACCAAAATCGGAAACTTTATGGACGAATGCAAACGTATGGCACTCGACGTAAAAGGTCCGGATGTCAATGAAAGTATTGGAAAGTTTGCGGTAAATAAAAAGGGCGAATTGCGTTTCGGGCTTACAGGAATTAAAGGTGTGGGTGCCGGTGCCGTAGACGACATTGTTCGCGAGCGTGAAAAAAACGGCTTGTATGCCGATATTTTTAATTTTGCTGAACGGGTGAACCTGCAATCGGTAAATAAAAAAAACTGGGAAGGTCTGGCCCTTTCGGGTGCATTCGATAATCTTGGCATACCAAACCGTAGCCAATACTTTGCCCCAATGGGTAAAGGCGACGAAACAACTTACATTGAAGCCATGTTGCGATATGGTACAAAAATTCAGGCCGATAAAGCACTAAATTCCAATTCGTTGTTTGATATGCTTGGAGACATGGGCATACAAATTAAAAAACCCGAAGCTCCTTTTTGCGAACCATGGTCGCAATTGTATCAACTAAATCAGGAAAAAGCTTTGATAGGAATTTATCTTTCGGCGCATCCCTTAGATCAGTTTAGCTTAGAACTCGAACAGATTTGTAACCTCCAACTGGTCGATCTGGCCGATTTGGCCGAACATTCGGGACGCGATTTGTTTGTTGGAGGTATGATTACCAAGGTTCGAACCGGTACCGGAAAAACCGGCAATCCGTACGGCATGTTTACCTTGGAGGATTTTTCGGGTGCATATGAATTTCCCCTTTTTGGAAAAGATTTTATCGACTTTAAAAATTTTGTTCAACTTGGTCTACAGATAATGGTAAAAGGTTCGGTTCAACCAAAATGGCGCGATAGCAACGAAATGGCATTTAAAATTAAAGAGATAAAATTACTGTCGGATGTTCGTGCAGAAATGGTTCAGAAACTCACTATAAGTTTGGATATTAATTTTTTGGATGAAGAAATTGCGGAAAGACTAACCGGCCTGGTAATGTCCAACCCCGGAAAAGTTTTGCTAAATTTTGAAATATTTAATTCCGAAAACGACTCGGTAATAAATTTGAGTTCTAAAACCAAGCGTATTTCGCTTACAAATGATTTTGTTACATTTTTTAAATCTCAACCCGATATTCGCTACTTTGTAAATTAACAAATAAGCCAACATCATCGGACTCTTTTTGTTGAGGAGTCGATAGCATTGTAGTGCCCGGTTTATTAATTATAATGCAATACGCAGCAAGGTTTGCCTTAAATACACTTATTGAACTGTATGCTTAAAAATTGTATAACATTATTTATATGTTAATTAATTGTGTATTAAATGGCTTTTTGTTATTTTTGCAGGGTAAAATTTAGAATTAAAAAACAATTGGTTCATAAGACTTCATTATACCCAATTACTTAATTCGGTAAATATATAATGATGCTCAATGCTGTTTAAGAATTATGATGAACAAACAAGTTGTTATATCTGTACTTCTTCTGTGGGGTATAGCTGTTTTCGCTCAAAAGAAAAGTAACCGGTTCAGCCGGGAAGATTATATTGCTGCTTATGCCAATATTGCGGTACGGGAAATGAAGAATTTTGGTATTCCGGCAAGTATTACGCTGGCCCAAGGCATATTGGAAAGTGATTGTGGAAACAGCCGTCTGGCCGTTGAAGGGAATAATCATTTTGGTATTAAATGTCACGAATGGACCGGTTCATCCATTTTGAACGACGATGATTTAAAGGGCGAATGCTTCAGAAAATATAAACATGCCGAAGAATCGTTTATCGACCACTCTTTGTTTTTGTCTCAGCGCAGCCGCTATGCACCGCTCTTTAATCTTAAAATTACCGATTATAAAGGGTGGGCTTATGGGCTTAAACAGGCTGGATATGCCACAAATCCTCAATATGCAAACTTATTAATAAAAATTATTGAAGATAACCAACTTTATAAATTCGATAGTAATGAAAAAACGTCACAACCGCAAGATTTTATAATTCTTAGAAAATCTTTTTTTTCGAGTCGTAAAATTGCAATAACCTCAGGCTATGACATTCGACAATACAATGATGTAAAATTTGTGCGATTAAAGGACGGTGATACCTTTGGTAAAGTTGCATCGGACTTCAAAATGACCGAGAAAGAGTTAAGGGCTTATAACGATTTCGACAGCAGGATAAAGCCATTTGGGGGTTTAAAGGTTTATCTTGAACCCAAAAGACGGAAAGCAGCCAAAGGATTGGATATCCATACTGTATTGCAAGGCGAAACAATGCTTGCCATATCGCAGGCGTATGCTATTAAGTTAAAAACACTGTATTGGCGGAACCGTATGAGGGTTGGAATGGAACCAATCGCAGGCGAAAAGCTCATGCTGAATGGTAGAAAATCGAAATAGTTGTACGTAAATACCACTATTTTTGAAATATATTGATTGTTAACAACAAGTCCATTTCCGTAGGATTGCCGTTAACGATACCCGGTAGATACAAATCGCCGGTACTTAACGCTATCATGGCTTTTCTTTGGATTTCATCGTTTTTGGCATTGAGAATTAATATTTTTTTTAAGTCGCCATGTTTTGATATGGTTAGTTTAAATACAACTTTCGATGGTTGAATATCAGAAGACCTTAGTCTCTCGTTTTGGTATCTTTGAAAATCCAGTATTTTACCCTGTAAACGGGGCTTTGACCAACTGGTAATCTCTATGTTCTTTTTATTTAGCATTTTAGCAATTTTAGTTTCACTTTCCGATAAATTACTTATACTAAATACCACAGGATAAATAACTTCCGTTGTTACGGGATTACCGTTTATTGAGCCCGGATTCCATGATGGCATATTTTTTAAAACGTCGTTTACGGCCGGTAAAAGTACTGGTGGACACGAATCGACTAACGAAGGATTGGAAACCTTACCGTTTTTCTCAATTCTGAATTTAACAAATACCACGGTTTCAATTCCTTGCATCAGGGCATCAAGCGGATATATTACACTTGATTTAATAAAATGATCCAATGCCTTATCTCCTCCGGTTATATATGGTTTTTGGTCAAGCTCAGCCAAATTTGTATATATCTTATTATCTTGTATCGTGTTGTCATTTGGTGCTGACTCATCCACAATTAGTTGCGTTTCATATTTTTCGGAGAAAAAATTATAGGCCAGTGTTTTCTTAAATCGTAGTACAGGGTTCAAAAGTGTTACCGGGTTGCTATTATTCTTCTCATCAGCAGACTTATCTGCTGAGATAGCACTTGCACGCGCTATTTTAATTGCCTCGGCTGAAAGATCCTTTAGTCGAAAAACAACCGGAACTGTCACACTGCATTTAACAGGCTTACCGCCTTTGGTTCCTCCATACCATTTAGGCATACCTTTTATAAGGCGGAGTCCTTCTTCGTCTATCGAAGGGAATATTTTATTCAATGCCGAGATCTGACCAACGCTCCCGTTTTCAAACACTACAAATTTTAAAAATAGTGTGCCCTCCTTTTTTGCGTTAATGGCATCGAAGGGATATATCATATTTTTTTTGAAATAATTTTCTAACTCTTCTTTTCCCAGTGGAAAAGTCGGTGCTTTATCCAATTCAGATTCCGAATAGATGACCGGATCTAAAGCCGGCAGACTTTTATTTGTAAACACAATGTCATCTTTCTGATTGATTGTGCCATTAGCAGTAGTTATTTTTGTTGGTCTGATATACGATAAATGAATCGGAAACACGAAAATGGCATCCGTAGCGTCATTATTGTCATAACCTGGCTTCCAGTCGGGCATATTCTGTACCAGTTTAAGAATAACACTATCTACATACTGATGCAATCCTGCTGCAACCTCAGGTTTATCTACCTTTCCGTTTGCCCGTACTATTATCTTCATATATATTGTTCCCGAAAATGATTTGATATTTACACTATCGGGTATCGAAAAATTGTTTGCAAAGTAAGAATCAAGTGCTTTGGTGCCGCCTGGGAAACTGGGGAGTACGCTTCCCCAACCAATCAACTCATCTACGGTTTTTTGGGCACACACTGACTCTGGCGCAATTAATCCATTAAATATTAAAAGGCTGAATAACAACAATTGTGTAACGATATATTTCATGCTAATAAGTTTTATGCAAAAATAGTTAATAATTGTATTTTCCCAAACTCAGTGCTCTGTAAGATTTAACCGGCTCAGCAAATGCTGCAAAGTGCAAATTAGATACTGGTATTAATGAAAATCTGCAAAAACACCCATAAAAAAAATATGATGAATTATGGTGAACTTGAATTATAGTTTTGATCTGCATCATTTTTTGTAAATCTAAACGGTTCAATCAAAATTTCGGGTATTTGAAACATTTTTATAGTATCACTTTAAGGCTGAACCATTTTGTCGACTATTTTAGTCCTATGCCTTGGGATATTTACTTTTTTTTGAGCCATTCTAAACAAACTGACATTCAATTTGTTTTTTGGTTAAAAGAATACATAAAAGACATATTAATGGCTACATTTAATATTATAATGCCCAAGTTGGGCGAGAGTATACTCGAAGCAACCATTACCAAATGGTTTGTAAAACCGGGCGATAAAGTAGAAGAAGATGCTGTATTGCTCGAAATTGCAACCGATAAGGTCGATTCCGAGGTGCCATCGCCCGTAGATGGTGTAGTAAAAGAGATATTTTTTGCGGTAGATGCCGTAGTACCCGTAGGTGCCATCATTGCTGTGATTGATCTTGATAGCGATGGTTCGGTTGAACCCGTGACCGAAGCCCCTGCCGTTGCGGCAACATCCGAAACCCCCGCCCGGCCGGTTGCCGTTTCGGACATTGAACCCCTCGATGAAAGCGGGAAGTTCTATTCGCCTGTGGTGCGCAAAATGGCATCCGAAAACGGACTTTCGGCAACCGATCTTGCAAAAATTGTCGGTTCGGGTCTTAATGGCCGCGTAACCCGTAAGGATGTGGAAGATTTTATTGCTAAAGGCTCTCCGGCTCATACCTCTGCATCTGTGGCGGCATCAACGGTTCAGCCAAAAACCGAAATGCCGGCTCCAGCCGAAACATCGCCAAAATCGCAGTCCGCTGCACCGGTTATTTCTTCGGGTAGCGACCAGATTATCGAAATGGATCGCATGCGCAAATTGATTGCCGAACACATGGTTAACTCCAAAAAAGTGGCACCACACGTTACTTCGGTTGTTGAGGCCGATGTTACCGCACTGGTAAAATGGCGCGACAAGGTAAAAGGCGATTTCCAAAAGAAATATGGTGAGAAACTTACGTTTATGCCGGTATTTGCCGAGGCTGTGGCGAAAGCATTGCGCGATTTTCCATTGGTAAACAGCTCGGTCGATGGCGATAAAATATATGTACACAAAAATATTAATGTAGGTATTGCGGTTTCGTTGCCAACCGGTAATCTTATTGTGCCGGTTATCAAAGGTGCCGATCAGCTCAATCTGGCCGGCATGTCGTCGGCAATAAATAACTTGGCCGATAAGGCTCGCGCTAATAAACTCAGTCCCGACGACATTCAGGGTGGAACTTTCACCATTACCAACTTCGGTTCATTCAAAAACATTATTGGCACGCCTATTATTAACCAACCTCAGGTTGCTATTCTTGCAACCGGTTCAATAGAGAAAAAGGTGGCTGTAATTGAAACTCCCGAGGGAGATACCATTGGTATTCGACAAAAAATGTTCCTGTCGCTGAGCTACGACCACCGCATTGTGGATGGTATGCTGGGCGGTAATTTCCTTCGTCGTATTGCCGACTATCTCGAACAGTTTGATGTAACCCGAAGTGTATAATCTCTAAATCAGAATTAGTTATGGTAAAAAGTATTGAAAAAAAATACGGCATTCAACAAACCGATAAAGCCACACTCGAAAAATGGTATTATTTAATGGTTCTGGGACGCGCACTCGACGACCGTGCCCCAAACTACCTGAAACAGGCCATTGGCTGGAGTTATCATGCTCCTGCCGCCGGTCACGATGCCATTCAGTTGGCTATTGGTCAGGTTTTTGAACGAACCCGCGATTATTTGTTTCCGTATTACCGCGATTTGGTTACGTCGGTTTCGGCCGGCCTTACCGCCGAGGAGATTATTTTTAATGGCATTTCGAAGGCTACCGATGTGGCAGGTGGTGGCCGACATATGAGTAACCACTTCGCTAAGCCCGAATGGAATATTCAAAACGTATCGTCGTGCACCGGTAACCATACCCTGCATGCTGTTGGTTTGGCCCGCGCTGTAAAAACCTACCAAAGCGATGGTGTAGTCATCAGCTCTCAGGGCGAATCGTCGGTGAGTGAGGGGTATGTTTACGAAGCCATAAATGGTGCTTCACGCGAAAAACTACCCGTAATTTTTGTGTTTCAGGATAACGGTTATGGTATTTCGGTGCCTAAAAAAGACCAGACAGCCAATCGCAAAGTGGCCGATAATTTCCGGGGTCTCAAAAATCTCGAAATAATCCATTGTAACGGAAAGGATGTTTTCGATAGTATGAATGCCATGGACGAAGCCGTACGTATTGCCCGCCACAAGCAGATTCCGGTGATTGTTCAGGCCAACTGTGTGCGCATTCATTCGCATTCAAATTCAGATCGACACGATCTGTATCGCGACGATTACGAACTTAACTATGTGCTCGAATATGATCCGCTGGCTAAATTCAGACGGTTGCTTTTGCGTTACGATCGCCTTTCAGAAGCCGAATTGGTGGCTATTGAAGAACGCGTAAAAGCCGAAGTAAAGGCTGCCCATAAAGTGGCTTTGGCTGCTCCCGATCCGTCGCCGGATAGTATCTACGATTTTGTGATTGGCGAAGCGTACTCCTCGGAAAAATACCCCGATGGTTTACACCAAAGCAATGCCGAACCAATAAAACTGATTACGGCTATCAATGAAACATTAAAAGCCGAGTTTCGTCACAATCCCGACACCTACCTTTGGGGGCAGGATGTCGCTAATAAAGATAAAGGCGGTATTTTTAATGTCACCAAAGGGATGCAACAGGAGTTTGGGTCCCAAAGGGTGTTTAATGCGCCAATTGCCGAAGATTTTATTATGGGAACCGCCAATGGGATGGTGCGGTTCGACAAAAAAATACGTGTGGTTGTTGAAGGTGCCGAATTTGCCGATTACTTCTGGCCGGCAATGGAGCAATTTGTGGAAACCACACACGATTACTGGCGCTCGAATGGTCAGTTCAGCCCGAATATTGTGGTTCGTTTGGCTTCCGGTGGATATATCGGTGGTGGTTTGTATCACTCTCAAAATATCGAGGGCGCACTCACTACATTTCCCGGAACGCGAATTGTTTATCCTTCTTTTGCCGACGATGCCGCAGGTCTTTTACGTACCGCCATCCGCAGCGAAGGGATGACGGTATTTATGGAGCCCAAGGCCCTTTACCAGTCGCCAATTGCGGCCACATCGGTGCCCGACGATTTCGAGGTGCCTTTCGGAAAAGCCCGTATCCGGCGTGCAGGTTCAGACCTAACCGTTGTAACTTACGGGAATACCACACATTTGTGTCTCGACGCAGCAGCGAAAATTGCAGCCGACGGCCTTGGCGATGTTGAAGTTATCGACCTTCGGTCGCTGTTGCCATGGGATAAAGAAACGGTGTTTGCTTCGCTGAAGAAAACCGCCCGCCTTTTAGTTGTCCACGAAGACAAGGTGTTCGGAGGTTTTGGAGGCGAAATAGCAGCTACGGTTACCGAAGAGGCACCGAAGAGGCATTCGAATGGCTCGATGCTCCGGTGAAACGTGTTGGTTCGCCATTTACACCGGTTGGATTTAACCGCATTCTCGAAAGAGCCATTTTGCCCAATGCTGATCGAATTTACGATGCCATGAAAATGCAGTTAAATTATTGATATAATCAATTGAAAATCACGCCGACAAACGGTCTGTTAACGATAATTATTAATTAAAAAATCGGGTAGATGGTATAATATCTACCCGATTTTTGTTTTCTTTGCGGAAGGATAATCAAACATCATTTTTATAATGGGAAAAATAATCGCCCTTGCAAATCAGAAAGGTGGTGTGGGCAAAACCACAACGGCAATAAATCTGTCGGCAAGTCTTGCGGCATTAGACAAGAAGGTACTTGTTATCGATGCCGATCCACAGGCTAATTCTACTTCGGGATTGGGACTGAATGTAAGGGAAGTCGAAAATAGTATTTACGAATGCATTGTAGATGGAATAGATGCCGTAAAGGCTGTTAATGAAACAACCGTGCCGGGTTTGTTCATTATTCCGTCGCATATTGATTTGGTTGGAGCCGAAATAGAGATGCTTAATGTGCCCGATCGCGAAAAGGTATTAAAAAAAATACTCGACCCGTTGCGCGAATTTTACGATTATATACTTATCGACTGTTCGCCATCTCTCGGTCTTATTACAGTTAATGCCCTTTCGGCGGCCGATTCGGTTATAATTCCGGTACAATGCGAGTATTTTGCGCTCGAAGGATTGGGAAAACTGCTCAATACCATTAAAATTATTCAGGGCAGGCTGAACCCCGCACTCGAAATCGAAGGGTTTCTTTGCACCATGTTCGATCCACGTTTACGTTTATCGAATCAGGTGGTCGAAGAGGTTCGTACTCACTTCCAGGATATGGTGTTTAAAACCATGATTCAGCGTAATACCAGACTCAGTGAGGCCCCAAGTTACGGCACCCCGGTTTTACATTACGATGCCGCATCGCGTGGTGCAGCAAACTACCTCGATTTGGCTCAGGAGCTGATAGAGAAAAATAAAACAGAAGGTTATAATTAATACATATAGAAGAATGACTCCCAAAAAGCCCGCATTAGGCAAAGGTTTAGGCGCACTCATCGAAGACGCACATGATCTTCAGCGACGTAGTACCGCAGCGTTGAGTTTCGAGGAAGTGGATATTTCACTTATCGACACAAACCCTTTTCAACCTCGTACGGTATTCGAGGAAGATGCTCTGCAGGAACTTTCTGCAAGTATTGCCGCAATGGGCGTTATTCAGCCGGTTACCTTACGTCGTACCGAAGCCGGTCGTTATCAGATTATTGCAGGAGAACGCCGTTTTAGGGCTTCGAAAATGGCTGGCTTGGATAAAGTTCCTGCTTATATCCGTACCGTAGAAGACGATGCAATGCTCGAAATGGCATTGGTCGAAAATATTCAGCGCGAAGACCTTGATGCCATTGAAGTGGCTCTTTCGTACCAAAAATTAATGGAAGACTATTCACTTACGCAAGATCAACTTTCGGAAAAAGTGGGTAAAAAACGTGCCACAGTTGCCAACTATGTTCGATTGCTTAAACTGCCGTCGGAAATACAACTCGGCATACGGGATAAAAAGATACAAATGGGCCATGCAAAAGCCCTGTTGGGTATTGCTGATGTAAGTACCCAACTGATGGTTTACGAACAAATATTGGAATTTGATTTTTCAGTGCGTAAGGTAGAAGAAATTGTGCACGAAATTGCTGATGATAATTACACAATGATGCAACCGGTTGCAAAAGAAAAACGACAGTCCATGGAACCCGAATATAAAGATCTTCAGAAGCAGCTTTCGGCTTTTTTTGGATCGAAAATCGCCTTGAAGCGGAATGATAACGGTGAAGGTAAAATTACTATACCGTTTAAATCCGACGAAGATTTTGAACGTTTAATCACTTTATTCGACAAATTGCGATAAAATTAACGTTTTTGAAGATTAGAATATTATTAATATTTGCTTTCGCGGTGTTTTTTTCACTTGGTGCTCAGGTTAAAGAGGGTGCATCTGATACGTTGAAGGTGAGTCATTTACATTTAAAAGTAGCCAAAGATCCTAAAAGAGCAGCGATGTTGTCTGCTGTTTTCCCGGGATTTGGACAAATTTATAACCGAAAATTTATTAAGTTGCCGTTTGTTTATGGGGCTATAGGTGGAATAGCATATGGTATTAACTGGCAAAATACACGGTATCAAAATTTTAAATATGCATACACCGATTGGGTCACTAAAAGCCCTTTAAAAAGGTATCTGGATGTCGTTCCGGAATACTACGACGTAACAACGGTTGATGCCGCATATTTCGAATCGCAACTGCAGCGGTACAGAGATTACTACCGCAGAAATCGCGATTTATTAATTATAGCAATGGGAGGCGTTTATGTACTGAATATTCTGGATGCAAATATAGATGCGCATCTTTCGAATTTCGATGTTAGTCAGGATTTATCCTATAACATTTCACCAACGATACTTACCACGGTAGGTATGCCAAGTGTGGTTGGCCTCCGGTTGGAAATAAAATTTTAATTATGGGTTTAAAAGGAAGTTTAATTTCGCTTACGTTAGGTTTTACCTTTATTTCGGCATTGGCGATGCCACCTTTAGAAGAATTGGCGAGCAGGGATTCGTTAGCAAAATACAGGGTTGTTTTCAATCCGCAGGACGATTCGATCCAATACACCGTTGATGCATATCAGACAAATATTGATAATCTTTTAGCCGACTGGCACGCAAATAATATGTTTACCCCTTTTGGCAGTAGCGATGAATGTGCCGAAAGTAAAGACCAGTCTTTTGCGGTGGATTTTCCTGATTCGGTGTATATAGCGCGTTTTAAACAATTGTCAGCCATTTCGGGTATCGAAATGCCCTATAATTCGCAAGTTAAATCTTTTATCGATCTGTTTTGCAAACGTAAGCGTTCGCTTACACAAAACGTTGTAGGACTCTCTGAATACTACTTTCCCCTGTTTGAAGCAGCATTGGATCAATATGGTTTGCCAATGGAATTGCGCTGCTTGCCTATCATAGAATCGGCTTTGAACCCAAGGGCTTATTCAAAAGCCGGGGCCTCGGGGTTATGGCAATTTATCTATTCAACCGGTAAAATGTATGGATTGGAAAATACATCATATATCGACGAACGTCGCGATCCGGTAAAAGCCACTTTTGCCGCAGCGAGATATTTGCGCGATTTGTACTCAATTTATCAGGATTGGCATTTGGTAATAGCCGCTTATAATTGTGGCCCCGGTAATGTAAATAAAGCCATAAAGCGATCTAATGATGTACGTGACTATTGGGCAATATATTATAAACTGCCAACCGAAACCAGAGGGTATGTACCGGCTTTTATTGCGGCAAATTATTTTATGGCTTACTATCGCGAACACAATATTATTCCGGCAAAACCCGGGTTTCCCATTATTACCGATACACTTATGTTAAGTGAGTCAATAAGTTTGAACCAAATTTCGGAAGTGTTAAATGTAAGTATCGATAAACTTCGCGAACTAAATCCAATGTATAAAAAGGATGTAATCCCCGGAACCCCAAGCCATCCCTATGCGCTTCGTGTGCCATTGGAATTAACCTCAAGTTTTATTGCTTATCAGGATAGTATCTCTAATTTCAACAGTGCTAAATACCTTGGTAATAAAAGATATCTGGTTGAACCCGGGCTAACGACTGCCGAAAAAAATATGACGGGCGGAAAAATTTACCACACTGTAAAAAGTGGCGAAACGCTGAGTCGGGTGGCCTCTAAATACCATGTAAGTATTAGTGATATACGTGAATGGAATAATACCGGAAGTACACTTAAAAAAGGGCAGAAACTCACAATTTATACTTCCGATAAGTCCGAGCCATCGCCCACCGAAAAAAATACCCAAACAGCCTCAAGCGGTTCAGTAAATTACTATAAAGTACAGCGTGGCGATAATTTGTACTCTATTGCATCTCGTTTTCCCGGCGTATCGAGCGACGATATTAAAAAATTGAATAATATTTCTAATCATAAGGGATTGCAAATAGGTCAAACTTTACGTATCCCCAATTAATTGGATGCAAAATAGATATTAAAACAAACCCCGAAAGCAGCACTTTCGGGGTTTGTTTTATTTAATTGTTACTAAAGTAGCCCCAAATCCATATTCGCGAAACGAAGCATCCTGATAATCAATCTTTATTCGGTCGAGCTCTTTTCGTAACGACGTTTTAAGCGTTCCGTTGCCATGGCCGTGTATGAACACAATTTTTTGGCCCTTGTTGCCTTTGTGCTCGGTAAGTACTTTTTTAAATGTATCGAGTTGATAGGTGATTATTTCGCCATTAGACATCCCCGAAAAATTATCAAGTAACTGATGGATATGAAGGTCTACTTCAATGATTTCGCCTTTTTTTGTCGGACTCTTATAGACTATCTTTTGCTCCTTCTTCTCCTTATCGGATAGAGCCTTTTTGAAGCCATTTTCAGGGAGTTCGTTTATTTTATCGAGCAACTCGTTTTTTGTTAACTCTACAAAAACAACGGGTTCGGTAAAATAGGCATTTTTTTGGTACGATGAGAGTTTGGCAAGCCTTGAAGCTTTAATCAGCACTTTTGTGTTAATGGGATCCTGAGGAACAAATCCCTTGTCTTTTTTATATAACAATGCCGAAAAAATATATTGAGGCATGTTGCCTAAGTCGTTTCTTTCCAACGAAAACAAATAGTCTTTTGTATTTGGTTCAATCACAGCTGTACATACCGGAAAGTGTTTTTCGCCAATTTCGCGGTTCATCACAAAATTGAGATAATAATTACAGTCATTTACTATAAATACATCAATGTCGCTATCGAGAATTTCGCGGGCATCGTTGGGTACAAATGCAAGCAATATTTTTGGCTTGTCTGAACCGGGTTCAGTACGCTCTTCTGCTTTATACGGCTTGCTCTGAGCCGTTGGTGGGAGTTTTGCCATTGTCGGTTTAGCTTCGGTACCGGCTGCCGGTTCAATCACCACACACTCCTTAATAAGAATGGGGACATCAAATCCGTCATCTTGCAGCACTATTGCAAACTTACTGTCGCGAAGTGCTATTACGGTACCTCCGCCAACATCGTTGAGGTATCTTACTTTGTCGCCTACATTTAATGCCATAATATGGAATTGTTTTTAATGGTGTTATTGCTAATTTTGCCAAAAATACAAACAAATGCAGGGTCCTCAAAATATTGAGATAAACGATTTTAATTATACATTGCCCGAAGCGCGCATTGCAAAATTTCCATTGGCACAACGCGATGAGTCTAAGTTGCTTATTTACAATCGTGGAGAAATATCAGAAACGGTTTTCGAGCGAATTCCTGAATTGCTTCCCACGCGTAGTGTTGTTGTATTCAATCAAACAAAGGTCATTCGTGCACGTTTGTTGTTTCGTAAAACCACCGGTGCTCATATCGAGTTGTTTTGTCTCGAACCCCATGACCCTGCTGATTTTGCTTTGGCATTTCAGACAAAAGGGGCTGTTGTTTGGCGATGTATTGTAGGTAATTTAAAAAAATGGAAGGGAGAGACACTTGAGATGCGTTTCGAAGGCAGCGATTTGTGGCTCACAGCAGAGCATGTCGGTTCATTCGAAACAGAGCAATTGGTAAAATTTCGATGGACTGAGGCATTCTCATTTGCCGACGTGCTCGATGAATTGGGCCGTATCCCTATTCCGCCATATCTCAAACGCGAAAGTGAAGCGATCGACCTTGAACGTTATCAAACAGTTTATGCCGTGGAAAAAGGTAGTGTCGCTGCACCCACGGCAGGGTTGCACTTTACCGAATCGGTTTTGTGCGCACTAACAGAAAGTGGAGTGGAAACCGGTTTTGTTACACTGCATGTGGGAGCCGGTACTTTCCGGCCTGTAAAGTCAAAAACAATGGCCAACCACCCGATGCATAGCGAACAAGTGGTTGTAAGCAAAAAGTTTATTGAGTGGCTCCTTATGTCTCTTAACAAGCATGTGATAGCAGTTGGAACGACCACTGTGCGTTCGATAGAAAGTTTATATTGGCTTGGATGCAGATTGTTGCGCGAGGGTTTTAGTGGTTTGAACGAAGTCCCGCAATGGTATGCTTATTCCGATTTTGAAATTCAGATATCCCCTGTTGAAGCGATAAATGCCGTAAAAAATTATATGGAGCAAAATGTGTTGTCGCAGGTTTCATTTTTTACGCGAATAATTATAGCCCCGGGATACCAATTCAGAATCGTTAATGGAATTGTGACCAACTTCCATCAGCCAAATTCTACTCTTTTATTGTTGGTGAGCGCATTTATAGGTGCCGATTGGCGAAGAGTTTACGATTATGCCCTTGCCAATGATTTTAGGTTTTTAAGTTATGGCGATAGCTCATTATTGTTGCCATAAGTCGTTTTTAGTTAAATATTCGGCAAACATAGAGAAAACTATATATGTTTGTTTGAAATGATAAAACTTATTAATATTATTGTCATGCAATGAATTTTAGAATTTTATTCAATTCTAACAATGACCATTATAGACGACACGGACAAATATATAAAAAGAGCACTGCAATTGGTAAACAATACCAATGAATCCGTTTTTCTTACAGGAAAGGCCGGTACCGGGAAGTCAACACTGTTAAAACATATTAGCGAAACAACGCAAAAAAAGCATATCGTTCTGGCACCTACCGGAATAGCTGCAATAAATGCCGGAGGGCAAACAATTCACTCCTTTTTTAAAGCTCCATTCAGGCCCGTTTTGATTGATGATGCAGACCTGAGTCTTAAAAATGGTCGGATTTTCGAATTTTTAAAATATACAAAAACCCACCGTAAACTTATTGAAAGCATCGAACTCATCATTATTGACGAAATTTCGATGGTTCGTGCCGATTTGATTGATTTTATAGATCGTGTATTACGTGTATTTACGGGCAATTTGCGATTACCATTTGGTGGAAAACAGATGCTTTTGGTTGGTGATATTTTTCAGCTTGAACCGGTTGTAAAACGCGACGAATGGACTATTTTATCACAATTCTATAAATCGCCTTATTTTTTTTCTGCAAAAGTGTTTTCGGAATTGAATCTGGTTTGTATTGAACTCAGTAAGGTTTATCGGCAAAATGATGCAGGTTTTGTTGCTTTACTGGATAGAATCCGTGTTAATAAGGTTCTCAGTGCCGATCTGGATCAGTTAAATAAAAGGGTAGTGCCCGATTTTGAAGCGACTTTGGATAAAGCATACATCACATTAGCATCGCGTAAAGATACGGTTGATTATATCAATGCCCGCGCACTCGAACAATTGCCGGTTCCTTCCAAAATTTTTAATGGCGAACTTCGTGGCGATTTTCCGAAAAGTAGTTTGCCAGTACCTCTCGAACTTGAATTGAAACCTGGTGCTCAGGTTATGTTTGTGAAAAACGATCTGGAACGTCGCTATGTTAATGGTACCATTGCTAAGATTCTGAGTATCGATGACAATGAAATTTGTGTTGAACTTCAGGATGAAACCACCGTAGAATTGAGTCGCGAAATTTGGCATAATATACGATATACTTACGACGAAAAGGATAAACGGATCATTGAAGAAGAATTGGGCCACTATGTTCAGTTTCCGCTGAAACTTGCATGGGCTGTAACGATACATAAGAGTCAGGGACTAACTTTTGATAACGTTATTGTAGACCTTGGCAATGGTGCTTTTGCCGGCGGACAGACTTATGTGGCACTTAGCAGATGTCGATCCTTAGAGGGAATGATTTTGAAAAACAAGGTGAAAGCAAGCGATATTTTTGTTCGATCGGAGGTTCAATCCTTTGCTTCTACTTTTAATTCAGAGCAGATTTATCAAAAAACGATAGAAACTTGTGATGCAGATCGTTTGTATAACGAAGCTTATCAATTTTATAAAAACGGAAATGCAGATGGCTTAGTAAACGCATTTGCCTTAGCAACAGCTAAAAACAACCGGCTTTCGAACCCGTTGGTAAAAAGATTTGTAAGATTATTGTTGTCCAAATTGTTCAGGTTAAAAGTTCAGATAACAGCTGAACAGTCGAAATATTTGCAATATGTAGAGTCGTTGAAGCCACTTGCAAAGGAGTTTTACGAAATGGGTAATGAATGTGTAATCAGGATAAATGATCATAATGCTGCAGTAGGTAATTATGGTAAAGCGATACAATTGAACCCCTTTTATTATGATGCGTACATTCGTAGAGGCATTGCATATTGTGCATTGGAGAACTATTTAAATGCTGAAACAGATTTTTCTAAAGCAATTGAAATAAACAATCGGCTTTTTAAAGGATACTACCAGCGGGGAAAATTATACCTGCATATGAACAACTTCGATGCCGCAATTGATGACTTTAATAAGGCACTTGAAATTAATCCAAAGTATAAAAAGGTATATACATATTTGGGTAATGCTTACTCAAAGATAGGTGATGTGGTGAAAGCTACCGAATGTTGGAGTATTTCGAGCGAAAAGTGATTCAAATAGTTACTAAATGCGGTTATTTATAATCAAAATGTAAAGTGTCTGATAAATATCATATTTTTAATAGGCCTGTACATAGTATTTTTGAAAACGACAGAGTATATTATATTTATTTTTAATGCAAGTTTTTTTTTGAAAGGCAAAATGTAATTTAGTTTTAGAAATAAAGTGGTAAAACGCTTGTTTTTTTGTTAAAACTAATTAATTTTGGAGAGTTGTAGCTTACTATTATTAACTAAAAATTTAGTCGATTTTATGAGAAAGGTAACACTTTTGCTCACCTGTCTGTTTTTACTTGGCATAGCTGCGGCTAATGCGCAAACGAGACGGGTTTCGGGTAATGTGGTTGGGGCCGATGATGGCAAACCGATACCCGGAGTTTCTATTTTGGTAAAAGGTACCACTTTAGGTACCATTAGTGATTTGGATGGTAAATTTACCCTTAATGTTCCTAACACTGCGAAAACACTTGTGTTCTCGTTTGTAGGTATGAATAGTCAGGATGTAGACATTACCGGAAAATCAACAGTAACAGTTTCCATGAAGAGTTCGGCCACCGAAATGGATGAAGTGGTTGTAACTGC
>QKHT01000182.1 GCA_003249935.1 Bacteroidota bacterium | reverse complement strand
CCTGCGGCACGAGGACTATGAGCGGAAAGCACGACGGGAGCCTGAGGCGAGCGGCACGCCCTGAAAATAAATGAGAAGGCGTAGATGAATAGTCGTTTGCTTCTGCTTTTTTGGTTACATCGTGGTTTAATTGTAATTTAGCTGTGCAATAAGTAATATCAGACGAATGTTTAAACAGGTGTTGTTAGTTGGATTGGGTGGTTTTTTGGGTAGTATTGCCCGATTTTTTGTGTCGAGACTTAATTTAACCGTTCAATTGTGGTCGATTCCTGTTGGAACACTGGCTGTAAATGTCATCGGCAGTTTTGTCATTGGCTTTTTAACGGGCTTATCTGTGCGAAATCATCTGATTTCGATTGAATGGCGATTGTTTTTGATGGTTGGAGTATGTGGTGGATTTACAACATTTTCATCTTTCAGCAATGAAAATCTGACGTTAATGCACAATGGGCAAATCGGGAGTTTGCTCATTTATACTTCATTGAGCATAATTTTAGGCTTTTTAGCTGTATATTTTGGATATTTACTATCGCGTAATTTGTAGTATTATGGATAATTTTTGTGTGTTAAAAATTTATGCGAGTTCTACGGATAAAATAGGCTCTGAATTGCTTTACGAACATGTGGTATATGCAGCAAAAACCTTTGGAATACAAGGTGTAACGGTGTACAGAGGCTTAATGGGCTTTGGTGAAAGTGGCAAAATTAATTCAACCAGATATTGGGAGTTGACGGAAAAACTGCCGATTGTTATTGAAATTGTGGATGGTATCGAAAAGGTTAAAACGTTTTTTGAGCGAATAAAAAACGAATTGAACGAAATGCCCAAAGGCTGTTTGGTTACGATAGAACCCGTGAATGTTTTGTTAAATAAGAGTGGAAAAAAGTGAGATACTTACGGAAAAACAGTTTATGTTTAATCCGTAAGTAATATTTTTTTATTTTACTTTGAGCCAGGGTTTACCTGATTTTAGTATTGATTTCCCGGTAAGGTCGTTAAGAATGGTTGCAGCCATCATATACCAGGCACCTAAAGCACAAACAATTAATACATAAGCTGCGACGGTATTTAATGCAGGATTACCAAAGTGACCAAAATCTAAAAGGATAAAACCCAGTAAAAGTGTGGTAAAAGTGAATGCCATTGCCGTGTGAATATAAAGTGAACCCACCCAAAAAATTGCTGTAATTAATGTCCACACAACCAGATAAACGCCCACATCGGTGCCTGTTGACGGATAAATTTCGAAATGATTCAGAATCCAGATTATGCCTAAGCCTATCCAAAAAGCACCATAACTTGTAAATGCCGCATAGCCAAAATTATTTCCGGTTTTTTGTTCCATAAGCCCGGCAATAAGTTGTGCTACACCGCCAAAAATGATTCCCATTGCAAGCACAGGACCTAATCCGCACAATCCGAGATTGTGAAATTGTAATAAAAGCGTGGTTAAACCAAAACCTGCAAGTCCAACTACCGCAGGATTTCCTAATTTAGTGTTACTCATTCGATTAATATTTCCTATTTTTATTTGGGCGCAAAAATAGCAAATATTACCATAAAAACATGCTATATAGCATGTTTGTAGAATTTTTACGGTAATCTTTTGATTGATTTACCATTGAGCCTATTCGTGGTGTTTATATCGGTCGTTTGATAGCGTGTAAGCCATGTACAGCAAAACAATGTAACTATTTAGCACAAATATACGTTGCCACAATCCTTTATACACAGCTATCAGGCCGTTTTGGTTTTCGGCATACCGGCCTAAAAACAGCAAAAGACTCATTAACCCGATTATAAAAGCAATTTGCGGGTATTTATTGAGCTTGGTTGATGTATTTGTTTTTAATTGATTGATAAATAGCGGGAGGGGCAAGATGGCTGCAATGCCGATTCCACCAAGTATATCGTGTACAATAGCCGAAGTGGTTAATGTATTTTCGGGTGTGAAATTAGCTTTGAAAATACCCGAACCAAATCCTTCACCAATGCCGTATATAATTATTAACAAAGCGGTTGTTTTGAATTTTTTGCTTTGAAATTGGTAATAAAACATAATGGTAAAACCAAATATTACTTGGGTTAGTCCCAAAAATATCCACCAATACGACATTAAATTTGATGCCGGACTACGCGAAGCACCCAATGAACTTAAAGTACACGTAAGTTGACTGTAATTTGGAATTGTTGATCCAACATATACCGTTAGGATGATATCAATTATTAAGCACGATACCATTAGTCCCGCTGAAACTTTAAGAATCATTGTTTTCTTTATCATTGCTGCCTTGGGGTTAAATTATTGATAATCACTTTCGATATTGTTTCAAAATTGTTGTTATAATGATGGTTGCCCGGTATTTTCGTTATGGGTATGCCGTTTTTTTCGAAAGTTTTAGTGACCTTATCATCTTCATCATTCCCAAAAATACACCATGTGTTAACTGACCGAAGTGTTTTTATTTCCTTAATTACATTGTATTTTCCGGTTGAACCAAGGTTTATCATGTCGGCGATATGGATTTCGAAGTCGCTTGTAACATCGGGTGAAAGGCAAAATACACCATTCATTTTCATCAATAGATCTGTAGAAAAATTGTTGGCAATACAGGGTGCGACACAAGCCCCAAATGAGTATCCAATCAGTACAAAAGATTTTAATTGCCAGTCGGTCAGGTATTTGTTTATGATGAGCGAGAAATCGGCAGCAGTAGCCTTGGGCGTGGTTTCATTCCAAAAATATTTTTGCGCATCAATACCAATAACATTTATGCCTTTCGTAGCCAGGTTGTTGCATATTGATGCATCAAAACCGGTCCATCCGCCATCTCCCGATATAAAGAGCACAAGCGGAAAATTTTCTTTTGTTTTGGACCGAATGGGTATAACCGGCATGTTAACCGCTTGAGGTGTAGTTGGTTGTAGGTTAGTTTCCAAAACAAAACCAGAGTCTTTTTCGATTTGGAGAAGGGCTAATCGACATTGAGGCACCCAATTAGCCGAATATGAAAATCCATGACCAACATTTTGTAATTCAATTAGTTTTACGTTTAACATTCCTTCGATATATTGTCTAATCGTGCTTATTGGCGATGCCAGATCTTTATCTCCCTGAAGTATAAACAAGGGAGCCATAAGTTTTTTTACCGGTTCGATATACCCATACCCTTTGGTATTTTTTTGCTGAACCAGTTTGCCCGATCCGGGGCATAACGGTTTGTTTGTTTGCAATTCGGGATCGAAACCCAATGCGATTGCTCCTTTAAAAGTATTGGCCGGGGCTTGTGCAAGGGCACCATATACCAGAGTGGCTCCGGAAGAATAACCACAAACGATGGGTTTAAGGTAGTCTTTAAATTTGTATTTGCGTTGAACCAAAAATGCAAGATTTTCAAAATCGCCGGCAGGGTAATTGCACTGAATGTTGTCGTTTTTAAGATGCTTTAAGTACACATTGATATCGATTGCAGCCACACAAGTATTCATATCGGCTATATTTTTGGCTATGTTTATCGCACCTTGGTTCATACCACCATCGCCCGATACAAAGATTACAACGGAAGAGACTTGATTGTTTGGATTAAAAATCAGTACTTTTCCAAATGTTGTCGATTGAATAGAATCGGTAATACTTGTACCCAATGCCGTATTCAGCGGCAAAAGTAATATTGTGATGAAAAACAGTTGTTTATATAGCATGATTAAAATTTTAATATTTCTAAATGCTTTATGGTTTAATTACTTTGGTTAGTATCGAAGGAATTTGCACGAGGTCGAAATCGTGCTGAAAAATAAGGTACTTATTGTGCCATTCCGGTTCAAATTTTTCTTTGTATTCGCGTAACCCTTTGTAATGCGAAAATGAGCGTATTTTTTCGTAGGCAAATTTCATCGATTTTTCGGTAAATGAATGTGGATCATTTAATCCACTCATAGGGGCAAAGCCAATATTTAACAATTTGTAGTTTTCTCTTTTTAAATAGTTAATCAGTTCAATCATCATAAAATCCATGATTCCATTCGGTGCATCTTTTGTTTTTCGAATAAGATCGAAAGTTGCTTCGCCGGGTGAAAAATCGGGAATGATATTTAGAAAAGCTACAATTTTTTCTTCCGGACTATCTACAGTTAAAATGGTTTGATATTTAATCTCATCCCACCTGAACATCCCTTGAGAGAAAATAATTTCGCTTCTTCCTGTATCCTGTAACCATTCGTCACTTACCGATTTTAGCTTTTGAATTGTGCCATCCTTAATTGGTGGTCGGTGTATGTGAGCTGTAAAGCCCCGATCAGTGACCTTTTTTATGGCATTTCGTATAGATTTTTTGCTTCCACCGTTCAAATTAAAAGCGTCGAGATATAAAACGCCTTCCTGACCAATAAACATCTCTTTTTTACGAAGCTGTTTGTATATTGGTAATGTTTTTTCGGGAACGCGATAATAAATGCTTTTTAGCCCGTTATTTAAACAGTATTGGTCAAATTCTGTAATGCAGCCAGATAATACACTTAAATTTGGTGCGACAGGATTTTCGAGTACCACTGCAAAGTTTCCGGCAATTCGATAAGCCAGGAATGCATTTTTGCCGGCATTAAAATAGAGCAGTTTATCGTTATAAACTTTAAAATAATCCAATGCTGAGTTTCCGGATTCATTAAGTATTTTATTCGCTAATTGTAATTCTTCAGAGCCGACCAAAGGGGTGTGTCGGTATGTATTAACAAATGTGTAGACTAAAAACGAAATTGAAACAAATCCGCTGATGCTTAAAGAATGGATAAACATTTTGGCAAATGAGTCAGCGGCGTTCAATTCAACACTACCAACCATTAAATAGTTTAGTACGGTAAACTTTACCGATTGAATTAAACTAAAATTAATATTAAAGTGCTTTTGGTCTAAAAAATAAAAACCTACAATCCCGTAAATCATTGTGAACCCGGCGAGAATGAGGGCAGTTTGCAAGCCTACATTTCGTAATTTGGGGTTTGTTTTTATGTAATATTCTTTTCGGGTTGCAACTAATACCGCCCCAACTATGGCGGCAAACGTGGCCTCTTCAAAATCAATTGCCTTTGTAAGATGACCGATAAATGAAATGATTGTAAGGATAAGCGCAAAATACCATGCTGTTTTTAGCCCTTTTATCATAAATGCTGCTGTAAGCAACAATAGCAATCCAGAAATGAAAACGAGTTCATTTGAAGCATGAATCATTTCAATGGGAATGAAATTTTTTAATTGAACCAATCTTATGGTAATTGCCGGGGTTAATACCGAAATAATGTTCGTAATGCCCAAAATCATCATGAGTAATGCAGGCAAAATACGCATAAGTAGCTTATTTATTTTTGATAAAAATGTAATAATACCAAACATAAGCGGCAGCCAAAATTCAAAAAAACGGTAAAGAAATGTAGCCGAAATAGCCTCTATTCCGGTCATTCCGAATCGTACCAAAACAATAGCCATTGAAACTTCAATAGCACCAAGCCCTCTTAAAAAGGGGGATATAATAAGGAAAATGACCGAAATAATGTAGCCCATTGTTGCGGCAAACAGGGTTGGGTTCAACCCCAATGCCTTCATAGCAACATAAAGGTGAGCAATGCCAATAAATTCGATAAAGACCGAAATAAGAATAGTATTTAGAAAATGTTTTCGATTAATAATGTTCTGGTCCGGATTATTTAAAAAAAATTCAGTCGAGGGTATCAACTTTACAATCCATGAATAGATTTGCTTTTTTTCTTTAAGGGCTTTGTATAAAGTAACAGACAATATTAAAATAATGATAATGGAAAGCAGTGCAATCCAATCTCCGGAACCGAGGGTGCCTTCAACCATCGCAAAAATAAAGGCAGGGATACCAACCAAAACGACCGAAGCAATGCCAACAAAACCATAAATAGTTGAAGCAAAGTGGATTTGAGATTTTTTTGTTCCGTTCTTTTCGATTGAGCCGGAGAAAAAAGCCAACGACGAAATGCCGCCTGCGGGCAGAAAAATGCTTATGAGATTGCGTTTTATAAACAAAATGGTGGAATTAATCAGCGAAACAGTGCAATTAACGCTTTTGAAAGAAAATACGTACATCAAACCTTGTGAAAAAATATACAAAATGGTAAGCACGATACCTGTTATTACCCAATAAATATTGGCATGTGATAGTGCATCCTTAATTTGAATCAGTTCGTCGTGTTCGTGCACTATAAACCAGATACCAATAGCCAGAAAAAACAGTGTAAAGAGAAACCGGATAATTATAGTTTTGTTTTCGCGCAAAAACGGCATCGCATTTTGATGTGTCATCTTCAAAAATGCGCTTTTCAATAAATCAGTATTCATTTTTTATCTGTTTGTTTGTTTTAAAATTTTCAGTTCTACTTTAAAGTTTTGAAGTAAAATCAATCGATCGTTAAACTTTTATAATGCACTGAATGTAAATAGATTAAACATAAGACAGTCTTTTACAATTTTACGGTATATATGCCTGTTAAGTTTTGTCGAACCTCGAACCTCTAAAATTTAACGTTTTGTTGAAAATCATATGATGTAAAAATGCAATTGATGTTTAATCGTCTGTATTTAAGTTTTGTTTTTTTAATGTTCGTTTAATGATTAACAATTAACCAATCAAAGTTATGATAAAATCACTCGTTTTTAATGCGGTGGTTAAAATTTTATCTCCAATACATTTTAGTTGAAAAATTGAAAATTATAGTTACTTTTATTGCACAACGCAATTGCATAAAAAATATTATTAAGAAATATTTCGTATGAATATCCGATATAAATTAACGCTTAGAGCTGTTTTTGCCGGGTTGGTGGTTTTTTTATTGTTAGTTTTTGCTGTTGATTTATATAGCAAATATTCTCGTGGACAATGGGAAAAGGATGTGAGAAATGAACTTCTGAAAACATTGATTTCTAAAAAGTCGAACCTCGAAAAAGCACTTTATTCACGAATTTATTATACCAAAGGTGTTGCTGCATTTGTATCATTAAAGCCCAATGTATCAAATGATGAGTTTATTAAAATGGCGCATGATTTTTTGATTGGAGATACGGTAATAAGCACGATGTCGCTCTCGAAAAACTGTATCATTAATGCCATTTATCCTTTAGAAGGTCATAAGGCAGCCCTTGGCCTCAATTTAATGGCTCACCCCAAAAGGGTTGAGATTGTTGAAAAAACCATAGAAACACGTCAGACATTTGTTGCCGGACCGGTTGAATTGGTTGAAGGCGGCTGGGCATTTGTAAGTTATACCCCTATTTTTGATAAAACAGCCAGTGACAGTGCTTTTTGGGGAATGACAGATATCGTAATTTATCGCGACAAACTTTTTCACGAAGCCAATTTAAACAGTGTTGAAAACGGGTTTAAATTTGCTTTAAAAGGAATCGATGGAAGGGGCGACGCGGGTGGCGTATTTATGGGCGATACAGTTGTATTTGAACAAAATCCTGTGGTAATTACCATCAATTTGCCTTACGGTAGCTGGATTTTGGCTGCTATACCACATAATGGCTGGCAAGCTTATTTTGATCAGGATACTTTTCTGGTAAAAATGTTGATGCTTAGTTCTCTAATTATTAGCTCATTGGTTGGATTGTTGATATTTAACTGGTTGCGGCTAAAACGAAGCGAAAATGAACTTAGGGCAATATTTAGATCTATGGATAGTTTTGTTGCAGAATTTGATGCCAACGGCAAATATTTAAAAGTTGTAACATCGAAAGAAAGTTTTGCTTACCGAACATCAAATGAGCTTATTGGTAAAACGGTTTCAGAAGTTCTTCCGGCCGATGTGTCAAAAATAATTCTTGATGCCATAAACACTTGTATTGCACAATCGCAAGTTGTAGATATTGAATATATGCTCAATATAAATAATATGGATACATGGTTTGCCGCGCGTATTTCCAAAAAGAGCGGTGAAAGTGTAATATTGAACGCTGTGGATATTACAATACGCAAGCATTACGAAGAAGAGATTGTAAAATCTAACAAAAAACTGGAAGAGCTTAATGCCATGAAAGACCGCTTTATGTCAATTATTGCACATGACTTGCGAAATCCTGTGGGAAGTTCAAAAGAACTCATTGGGCTGTTAATAAGGGATTTTGATGATTACGATGCTCAGGAAATTTTACGCCTGATGAAAATTATCGACAAATCGACCACCGATGTAAACGATTTGCTTGAAAGTATTTTAAAATGGTATTTTTCGCAAAAGGGTATGTTGTCAGTTAATTTTGAGACTCAAAATTTGTATGAAATAGCACAAGAGACCACTGAAATAGTTGCTTTACATGCCGAACAAAAGGGAGTAAGGATCATCAATGAAATAGATGCTAATGTACAGGCCTATTTCGACAAGGAGATGACCAATACTGTTCTCCGAAATTTAGTCACCAATGCCCTAAAATTTTCCGACGAAGGTTCAATCATAAAACTTTCGGCACAGCGTATCGCGGTTCACGAAAAATTATTTGTGCAGGTTAATGTCTCTGATACCGGGCAAGGAATGGATGCAGATACGGTAAATCAACTATTTTTATTTACAAAACTGTCAACATCCATTGGTACAAAAAATGAGAAGGGAAGTGGAATTGGATTGGTTCTTTGCAAAGATTTTGTTGAAAAGCAGGGGGGCTCAATTTTGGTTAAAAGTGAACAGGGCAAAGGTTCTGTTTTTTCGTTTACATTGCCCATAGCTTAAAAATTACTTTAAACTAAACTTAGTTTTTTGTAGTTTTACTGTCGAAATAAGATACAATATCATGAAGAACTCGCTCGAAATTGTCGATGCATATGGATACCAACAATGTGTTTCTTTAGGCAACGGCTTGGTAAATTTAATTTTAGAACCAAACTTAGGTGGCCGTGTACTGGAGTACAGTCGCGGCGGAAAGAATGCTTTTTACATTAAGCATGCAGACAATGGCAAATTACGGCATGATTGGCCCGAACCACCGGGATGGACCTCGCCATGCGGTGGACGCTGCGACATTGGTCCGGAGTTGACGACCCCGTTTCACCCCGTTTTGTGGCTCGATTCGTATAAGGCAGAAATGGTTGGTAAAAACGGCGCACGGTTAACGAGCAACGATTGCAATGTAACCGGCATTCGTTTGATTCGTGATTTTGTTTTGGATGAGAATACCGGAAAAGTTTTATTTACTCAAACAATGAAAAATGTAAGTAGTGAGCCAACTGCTTTTTTTCATTGGAGCCGCACTTTTGCTGTTGGTAACGGCATTTGTTTTGCGCCGGTTAATCCGGCAAGTCGTTATCCCAAAGGATATTTAGTGTATGGCCCCGGTGATGTTATCGATTATATGCCCGATGAAGAAGCTGCATTTAGCATACGCGATGGTGTACTCGAAATACGAAGTGCCCCCCAAAGAGCCAAATTTGCGCTCGACCAAAGCGAAGGCTGGCTCGCCTATTTAACGCGCGATAATTTGTTGTTTGTAAAGAAGTTTCCTGTTTATCCAAACCGTGTATATGGCGAAATTGCTGCAAACAATGTGTCAATTTGGTATTATAACCATGAGGTGTGCGAAATTGAACCGATAGGGCCGGTAGAGCATCTCAATCCGGGTGAAGAAGCGTCGTATACCGAACAATGGTGGTTACTCGACCATCCGTTTCCCGAAAGTGGTTCAGCCGATATTGGTTCAATAAAAAAAATTGTAAATAGCCTGATTTAATCGTTTGGTTTGGGTGAACCCCGGATATTTTAACCGGGCATAGCTACAAAAAAAGGTGCATTGCTTTTGGCTTTGCACCTTTTTTATGTATTGTAACTCAATGATCTTATTCGAATGTTCGGCTGTCGACCAAGGTTTTAAGTTTGGTGTATGTGATATCGGTTGCAGGTACAATAGGCAGTCGCATTACATTTTCTATCATCCCCATTGCATGCATTACAGCTTTTACGCCTGGTGGATTGCCATCGACAAACAACAAATCGGTAAAAGGCACCAACGATTTGTAAAGCCCTTCAGCTTCTTCAATTTGACCATTGAGAGCCATGGTAACGATTTTACTGAAATATGCAGGAAATGCATTTCCAATTACCGAGATAATGCCATCGCCCCCAAGCCTTGCCAAAGGCAGTGTAAGGCCATCGTCGCCCGATGTTACAATAAAGTTTGCAGGGCGTTCGTCCACAATCTGTTTCATCTGATCGAGATTACACGAGGCTTCTTTGATGCCCACAAATTGTTCGAATTGATGCGCAAGGCGTAAGGTGGTATCGGCGGTCATGTTTACGCCGGTGCGCCCCGGAATATTGTAAAGAATTACAGGCACTTTTGTTGCGTGAGCAATGGCCTCAAAGTGACGATAATGCCCTTCTTGTGTAGGTTTATTGTAGTATGGTGCTACCGACAATATTGCCGAAACACCATCAGTATCCATATCTTTCAGTTGCTTTACTACTTTAGCGGTATTGTTACCTCCAAGTCCTTTAACCAGTGGAATTCGTCCTCCGGCAGCAGATTTTACACATTTAAAAATTTCTTCCTGCTCTTCGTCGCTCAGGGTTGGGGTTTCTCCGGTAGTACCCAACACCACCAGATAGTTTACGTTACCGTTAATTAAATAATCGGTCAGCCTTTCGAGTGCGGCAAAATCAATACTTTCGTCTTTTTTAAAGGGCGTAATCATTGCTACACCGAGACCTCTCCACGTGCCTACATCCATTTGGTTGCAAATTAAAACTTAATCGTAATAAAACTTAAAACTTTTTACTTTTTATGGTGCGAAGATACGATTTTATTTGTTCTGTAAAATAATCCAAACCTTCATTTGGCGTTATTTGAAATGTAAAATTGTACCATAATTTTTGGTGATGGGCTAATGCAATCTTCATTCCGGCATTTACCAAACGTGCAATATAGTGAAGAATCAAGGCATCGGAAAACGACAAATTAACCACTACATCCACACTTTTTGCTGCTAATTGGTTCAAAAGTGGTTCGGTTGGAAGGCCTTTGTTGTCGATGTCTGTTTTAGTAAGTACCGTAATTCTTCGTCCACCCATTAAAAATAATCCCTCTGTATCGCCTTTTCTGAGTAAAACAATGGCTTCAACCTCTTTTTTATCAAGGTAAAAACTGTCGTAAATTCTCTGAATATCTGTTTTGTTTTCAATAATATCGCCGTCGAAAATAAGTAGTATACTTTTTATCTCATCATAAGGCAAAAATACATGCCGGCTTGCATGGGTTGTGGTAAGTTGTGCAATGACCTTTTCGGCCAGATTTTGTCTGAATTTTTTAAAAAGTTTCATCATTAATTAGATTAAGAAATTCCGTTTCGGATACAATCGGAATACCCAGTTTTTTAATTTTTTCGAGTTTTGATGGGCCAATATTACTACCGCCAAGCAAAAATGAGGTGCTTTTCGAAATTGAACCACTGTTTTTTCCTCCATGCGTTTCAATCATGTTCTTATAATCATCGCGTGTGTGTTGTTCGAATGAACCGCTGATTACGATGGTTTTGCCGGCCAGTTTGCTGGAAAGGGTTTCTCTGGCATTCAATTCGAATTTAACACCCGCTTTGGCTAACCGCGCAATGATTGTTTTATTGGTTTCTTTTGAAAACCAGGCCACAACACTCTCGGCAATTCGCTGCCCTATTTCGTCAACTACAATGAGTTGTTCAACAGAGGCCGATGCTAATGCCTCGATATTACGGAAAGCTTTAGCCAATTTTTGAGCTACGGTTGAACCGACATAGCGAATACCAAGTGCAAACAAAACACGATCGAAGCCTGCTTTTTTGCTGTTTTCGAGGCTTTGCATAATGTTGGCAGCCGATTTTGGCCCCAATCCATCGAGCATCGAAAGTTGCAGGTAGTCGAGATCGTATAAGTCAGCGATATTATTCAGCATGTTTTTACTAAATAGTAAATCGACGGTTTCGGGTCCGATATTCTCGATATTCATCGCTTTGCGGCCAATAAAATGCTCTATTTTTCCTTTTATTTGTGGGGGACAAAACGTTTCATTAGGGCAGTAAAATGCAGTTTCTCCCTCGGTTCGAACCAAAAGTGAGCCACATTCGGGACAATGGGTTATAAATTCTACTTTTTTAGCCGATTTATCACGAAAATCCATGTCCACACCCACAATTTTTGGAATTATTTCACCGCCTTTTTCTACCATCACCATGTCGTTAAGGTGCAGATCGAGTGCGGCAATAATGTCGGCATTGTGCAGCGAAGCTCTTTTTACGGTGGTTCCGGCCAATAATACCGGTTCGAGATTGGCTACCGGCGTTACAGCACCGGTTCGGCCCACCTGAAAAGTAACCGCCGGAAGGCGTGTTTTTACCTGCTCTGCCTGAAACTTATACGCTACCGCCCATCGCGGCGATTTGGCCGTGTTGCCAAGTTCGTTTTGTAAGGCAACATCGTCGACTTTTATTACGATGCCATCAATCGGGAAATTTAATTTATGCCGTTCTTCGGTCCAAAACTCAATAAAAGCCACTACTTCGTTGATGTTCCGACACCTTTTTGTATGTTCGCTTATTCTAAACCCCATGTTACGCAGTGTCATCAGATTATTGTAGTGACTGCCTTTTGGTGGTTCAGCCGAATAAAAAGCATACAGATAGGCTTCGAGGTTACGTTTGGCCGTTTCCTTTGAGTCGAGCAATTTAAGGCTGCCTGCGGCACTGTTTCGGGGGTTGGCCCATAAAGGGAGTCCGGCTTCGGCTCGTTCCTGATTTAGCGAATCGAAGGTGGCATAACTCATAAATATTTCGCCCCGAATATCGAACAATTCGGGTAATTCATCGCCTTGAAGAACCAACGGAATGCTATTAATCGTGCGAACATTATTGGTTACATCATCGCCAACTTCACCATCGCCACGGGTTACCGCGCGCAAAAGCCTGCCATGCTCGTAGGTGAGGCTTATGGAGGTGCCGTCGAATTTTAGTTCGCAAGTATAGGTTATTTCTGAACCGATATTCCGCGAAATACGTGTGTGCCAGTTAAGGATCTCTTCAACCGAATAGGTGTTGTCGAGCGACAACATCGGGAAATTATGCTTGTACTGGCTAAAGCCTCCCGATAAATCGCTGCCAACACGTTGAGTGGGCGAATTGATGTCGGCAAATTCGGGGTGTTGATTTTCCAACTCAACGAGTTCGCGCATTAGTTTGTCGAAAGTTTCGTCGCTTATGGTCGGATTATTTTCGATGTAGTACGCCCGATTGTATTTGTGCAGGGATTCTCGTAAAGATATTATTTTGTCGTGAACGGAATTCATTTGTACCCAATGTTTCCCACAAAATTACAAATATTCTTGGTTCTAAGGTCATTCGGTGGCTATTGTCCACAATTCTTTTTAAAATCATTATGAGACATTGAAAAAAATTGTATTTTTGGGCACTTCATTAAAAAACATTCGAAAGATGAATATACCACAAGAATTAAGGTACACCAAAGACCATGAATGGATTAGGGTGGATAGTGAAATAGCTTATGTCGGCATTACCGAATTTGCTCAGGGCGAACTGGGCGAAATTGTATTTATCGAAGTTGAAACTGTGGGCGAAACTTTGGCCGAAGCCGATGTATTTGGTACGGTTGAAGCGGTAAAAACAGTATCGGATATGTATATGCCTGTTGCTGGTAAAGTATTGGCATTGAACCCGAATTTGTTTGAAAAACCCGAATTGGTAAACCAGGATCCATATGGCGATGGTTGGATTATCAAAGTGGAAATAGAAAATCTTGCCGATGTTGCAGGCTTGCTTACAGCCGACGAATATGCTGCTTTAATCGGATAATTTTATTGCGTTATTTTTTGTTTCGGTTGAACCGGAACTCACAATATTTGTCTCTCGGACTTAGGTTCGGGAGACATTTTTGTTTTAATATGGTTACCTGTTATTTGGAGTGAACCGAAATATGAGTTTTTTTAGTAATTTTGCGCTTCTCGAAAAATAAAGATAGAAACATGGAAATTCCAAGTAAATACATTGCAAGCGAGGTAGAAGATAAGTGGTACGGCTATTGGATGAATAAAGGCTTTTTTCATTCGGAACCCGATGACAGAGAACCGTATACCATCGTAATACCACCACCAAATGTAACCGGCGTATTGCACATGGGCCACATGCTTAACAATACCATTCAGGATATTTTGGTTCGCCGTGCGCGAATGCTTGGAAAAAATGCTTGTTGGGTGCCCGGAACCGACCATGCTTCTATTGCTACCGAAGCTAAGGTCGTAAATAAATTAGCCAAAGATGGCATTAAAAAAGACGACCTGAGCCGCGAAGAATTTCTATCTCATGCCTGGGAGTGGACCGATAAACATGGTGGTATTATTCTCGAACAGCTCAAAAAGCTTGGTGCTTCGTGCGATTGGCAACGTACTTGTTTTACAATGGATGAACCGCGCAGCGAAAGCGTCATAAAAGTGTTTGTAGATCTTTACAACAAAGGCCTTATTTATCGTGGTATTCGCATGGTAAATTGGGACCCTGCCGCTAAAACAGCACTTTCGGACGAAGAAGTAATTTATAAGGAAGAAAAATCGAAACTATATTACGTTCGGTACCAAATTGAAGGCACTACCGACGAATGGGTAACCGTAGCCACTACCCGACCCGAAACAATTCTCGGCGATACCGCAGTATGTGTAAATCCCAACGATTCAAGGTATGCGCAATTAGCCGGTAAACGTGTTTTGGTTCCATTAGTGAACCGTTCGGTACCTATTATACAGGATGATTATGTGGATATTGAGTTTGGTACAGGTTGCTTAAAAATTACACCGGCTCACGATGCCAACGACTACGAAATTGGCTTGCGACACAACCTCCAGGTTATCGATACGTTTAACGACGATGGCACGCTTAGTGAGGCTGCCGGCATGTTTGCAGGAGAAGACCGGTTTGTGGTTCGTAAAAAAATTGTACCACTGCTCGAAGAGGCGGGTAACCTCGTAAAAATTGAAGAGTACAATAATAAGGTTGGCTATTCGGAACGAACCGATGTGATTATTGAACCCAAAATTTCGGCACAATGGTTTCTGAAAATGACCGATTTGTCGAAACCGGCACTCGATGCGGTTGAAAACGACGAAATTGAGTTTCATCCCAAAAAATTCAAAAATCTCTATCGCCACTGGATGGAGAATGTAAAGGACTGGTGTATTTCCCGCCAGTTGTGGTGGGGACACCGTATTCCGGTATATTACCTGCCCGATGGTGGTTATGTTGTAGCCGAAACCGATGCCAAAGCATTGGCTTTGGCGATTGAAAAAACGGGAAATGGCTCGCTTACTGTTGCCGATTTAAAGCAGGACGAAGATGTACTCGATACGTGGGCATCGAGTTGGCTGTGGCCAATTGCCGTTTTCGATGGCATTAACAATCCCGACAATCCCGACATTAATTACTACTATTCGACCAACGACTTGGTTACGGCTCCCGAAATTATCTTTTTTTGGGTGGCGCGAATGATTATTGCCGGATACGAATACCGTAACGATAAGCCGTTTAAAAATGTTTATTTTACAGGTATTGTTCGCGATAAGTTGCACCGTAAAATGTCGAAATCGTTGGGAAATTCGCCCGATCCGCTCGATCTTATCGCGCAATATGGTGCCGATGGCGTGCGCGTTGGGATGTTGCTTTGCTCGCCGGCGGGTAACGATTTGCTCTTCGACGAAGCGTTGACCGAACAAGGACGCAACTTTGCCAATAAAATATGGAATACCTTCCGTTTGGTGCAGGGGTGGCAAATAGACGAAACCATTCGGCAACCCGAAGTGGCTCGGATGGCGATCGACTGGTTCAACCAAAAACTAAGTGAAACCATTGTCACCGTAGACGACCACTTTGCAAAATTTCGTATTTCGGAAGCATTGAACCTGTTGTACGTAATGGTTCGCGACGATTTTTCGTCGTGGTATCTCGAGGCTGTGAAACCAGCTTTTGGTAGGCCAATCGATGGCAAAACCATTGCCGAAACGAAAACCATTATGGAAAAGGTGATGAAACTGTTGCATCCGTTTATGCCGTTTATTACCGAAGAAATATACCAGTATATTGCGCCGCGCACCGACGACGATAGTATTATGGTGAGCCTGATGCCCGAGGCCGGTGTGGTGGATGCCGCTTTGCTAAAGGATTTTGAAGAAGCACAGGAAATTATTTCTGCGGTTCGAAACATCAGAGCCGGCAAGAATCTGTCGCCTCGCGAAGCCCTCGAACTGCAAATTGTGGGACGCGAATTAGGCCGTTTCGAAGCGGTAGTCGTGAAGTTGGCCAATATCAGTGTAGTGAATGTAGTGGAAAAGGCCGACGAAAGTGCCTCGTCGTTTTTGGTTGGAACTACCGAATTTGCAGTGCCTCTTGGCGAGCGGATTGATCCCGAGGCTGAACTGAAAAAGCTTGAGGAAGAGTTGATCTATATCCGGGGTTTTTTGGGTTCGGTACTTAAAAAACTAAGCAACGATAAGTTTGTGAATAGTGCACCTGCTGCTGTTGTAGAAGCCGAACGCAAAAAACAGGCCGATGCCGAATCGAAGATCAAATCACTCACCGACAGTATTGCCAAGCTGAAAGCATAGGTTCAGACTTTAACATACCAAAAGCGCCGGAAATTTTACTTTCCGGCACTTTTTGATTTTATTATTTAACCTCTATAATCACCCGTTTTGTAGCGGCATGGTCTGCGGCCTCCCACGACCGATAATACGCAAAGTGCAAGGTATCGATGCCCTTGGTTCTGCCCTTAAAAGACCATAAAGCGGTGCCACCACTGCCGGTAAGTTGAGGCAACCCGGGTTCGTAATTATAATTAACCGAATCGACCGCACGCAGCACTTGTGCATTTAATAAATGCCACGAATAACCCGTAGTCGGGTTGGCATCCATGCTGACGGTCACGGTTTGGCCTTGTTTGGTTTCGATGCATTCAAAGCCTTCGGGATAGTTTTTGAGCTCGGTGCGTTTGCAGTCGGCTGCCGTGGTGCTTAACAATAACAACAGCAGTGCAACAGGGAGCTTGCTTAATTTTTGTATTTCAACCATTTCCAAATCTCTTTGTAGTCGGCTTTTTTACCATACATGAGAATGCCGGTACGATAAATTTTTGCTGCAGCCCATATTGTACCGGTAAAGGTGGCTATGAGCAAAGCCACCGAAAGTAGTTTTTCCCACAGCGGCACATCGAACGGAATGCGCACCATCATAACAATGGGCGAAGTGAGTGGGAACATCGAAGCCCAAAACGCCACCGGACCGTGCGGATTATTTACCGCGGAAACAGCCACATAAATGGCGAAAATAAGAGGAAGAGTAATGGGCATCATAAACTGCTGTGTATCCGTTTCGTTATCAACGGCCGAACCGATGGCGGCAAACAGAGCACCGTAAAGCAGAAATCCGCCCAAAAAGTAAATCACAAAAAATGTAGTAAACTCGGTAAAATCAAAACTGTTTAGCGCACTAAAGACCTTTACCCCAGCGGGCAAATCCTGTTGCACAATCTGGTCGGTGGGCGATTGCATTACCATACCGCTCTCTATTTGCTGGCGTATTTCGGGCGATACATCCTTTAGTATTATTGTTTGAGCCACTGTTACTAACGAAACCGTAAGAATTACCCACATCAAAAACTGTGTAAGGCCCACCATGGCAATACCAAGCACCTTACCCATCATGAGTTCAAAAGGTTTTACCGACGATACCACTACTTCTACAATACGGCTCACCTTTTCTTCGATAACCCCTCGCATTACTTGTGCGCCGTACAGAAAAATAAAGAGGTAAATAAGGAATGAACCGATAAACGCCAGAGCTACGGCCAAATCGACCGACGATTTTTTAGCGTTTCCCTCCTTGTCGAACTTAATGGCCGAGATGGAGATGTTTGTTTTTAGGCTGTTAAGTATTTCGTCAATATTTGGTATATTACTTCGTATTTTCTTCTCCTTTATCACATATTTTTCAAATTGTTTTTCAATTTGATTGGTTACATCGCCGGGAATTTGCTTTTCACTAAACAGATACAGCGCATTGGGTTTTTCGACCAAGTCGTCCTTTATCTGTAATATCGCATAATACGATCCCGACTCTAATGTGGCCTTATCGGCTTGTGTTGTGCTTTGCGGGTAAATAAACTTTATGCCCAATGTGTCGTGCAATACATTGTGGTATAGTCCGGTATTATCGAGTACTGCAATCTTTTTCTCGTTGTCGTCACTTACCGATTTAGTGAGCAATATGGGCGTTATCACTACTGTTGCCATAAGCAGGGGTGCTAAAAATGTCATAATAATAAACGACTTCTTTTTTACCCTGGTAAGATATTCTCTCCTGATAATTAGTGATATTTTACTCATTGCTTTAAATATTTAGTTATTCGTACTCTCTGGCATAAGCTTCCACAATCCGTTGCACTAAACGATGCCGAACAATATCGTTTACATTAAACTCAACAATCGAAATCCCCTCGATTTTGTGCAGCAGGTTTAATGCATCCACTAATCCCGATTTTTGATTGCGTGGCAGGTCGATTTGAGTTATATCGCCGGTAATAATGAATTTTGCGTTGATACCCATGCGGGTCAAGAACATTTTCATCTGATTCGAAGTGGTGTTCTGCGCTTCATCGAGTATTACCACGGCATCGTTAAGGGTTCGGCCGCGCATAAACGCCAATGGCGCAATTTCGATGACGTTGCTCTCTATAAATTCCTTTAGTCGTACGCCGGGAATCATGTCTTTCAAGGCATCGTAAAGTGGTTGGAGATAAGGGTCGATTTTTTCCTTCATGTCGCCGGGCAAAAAACCAAGGTTTTCGCCCGCTTCAACCGCCGGCCGACTCAGGATAATCCGTTTTACCTCTTTATTTTTAAGAGCCCGCACAGCCAGAGCAATCGCCGTGTAGGTTTTTCCGCTACCGGCCGGACCAATGGCAAACACCATGTCGTTCTTTTTGAAATCGTCTACAAGCACCTTCTGATTCGGTGTTCGTGCGGTTATGGGCTTGCCGCTAAGTCCGAACAGAATGGTGTTTTCGGGGATGAAATCGTTATTGGCTGTAGTGTCGCCAATTACAATTTCGCGTATTTTATCTTCTTCGAGCTTGTTGAATTTCATACAATATTCAACCAAGAGGTTCATTTTTTCGATAAACAATGTCATAACCTCTTCGTCGCCATTAATTTTTATGGTTGAACCACGGGCGTGTATTTTGAGTTTTGGGAACAGGATTTTTATAAGCAACAGGTTACGGTTGTTTATGCCGTAAAATGTAATTGGATCTATCTCTTCGAGAATATAAGTGTGCTCCATTCGGTCATATTATTCTATACACAAAGGTAAAAAAAAAGCCATTCCTTGGTTCATCATTTTTATAATGTTACCGTAGCCTCTGCTATTGTGGTTCAGCGAAAATGAAACCCCACTGAAAATGTAACCGGGCTTAATGCCTGCTCAATGGTTCCGTTTTTATTTAAAAAATCGTAATAATCCATTGTTTCGCTGCTTCGTACCGGGTAGAGAAGCGAAATGGTCCGGAATCCCTTTTCTGTTTTAAAATCTATGCCTGCACCCAACGATGCATTATAAAAGGCCTTATTGTATTGCGAAGCATTTTTAACAACAAATACGGCATTATAACCGTAGATGCCTGTTAAATAAGGATTTATTTTCTTTTACGAATACGGTTTGTTCAGGTTTATCTTTGCACCAAAATTGTAACCTAACTGGTATAAATTGTACCCCAGCCCACCAAAAAGGCTAAAATTTTCATTCAAACAGTATTGGACATTTGCGCCAAT
>QKHT01000234.1 GCA_003249935.1 Bacteroidota bacterium | reverse complement strand
CTTCGAGATTGGTTATTGCCGATGTTAATGAATGGGCAGGTAACCGTTCGACAGGCTCACGGCAACGCAGTAAAAGAAGCGGAAGAAAGATTGAGTATGGCAGCAGAGCCAAGTGTTGAATATAGAAAAGGGTAATAATAACTTTGCGTCCCTGCGGCTTTGCGAGCCAATTAAAAAGTGTGTGCCCATCTTAGCCGATGGCCAACAGGAGCGAACGATTGGTGGTTATGGGGCGCAACAAACAGGTGTGAGATTGATGAACGATACTTAGCGTAGAAATCATTGGTCCTGCCTTTCAGGAAGAGGGAATTTGTTTGTGTGTTTGTGCCTGATACCTTAGGTCAACGACCTAAGGTTATGAAAATATAACACCTTCGGTGTTTAAGCCCTGGTTTAAAAAGTCATCGTCTCAACCTTTATTCCCCAAGATTACTAAGATGAACAGGATTCACAATCGGGGCAATTTGTAGTGTATTGTATATTTCGGTGAAACGGGACCAGTGAAAGAACTGAATGCAATGCGTATTCAAACCGCCCAGTTGGATGCGAAAGTGCTTCGCAACCAGCAAGGTAGCGCCAAAGGTGCGGAATCATTAGCCTTGGGTGTAGCCCAAGGATTAAAAAAATGAACAGATCAGCACACTCTTATTTGTCGGTTTTATTGCTCCGATCCATTGCCAATGGCTGTGCCGTAGTAATGGCAAGTTGTAATGAACCTAAGGATAAATTTTGCAGTACAGTGAAACAGGTGCGGCGTATTTCTTGAGCAACAAAATGGTTTTTAGTGCGGGAAAACAGATCCATCAACTTAGCAATCCCGGCATCTGTCGGGTAATTTCGAAGATTTACCAATAGCCGGAATTATTTATGCAGAATAAATTTTGAGTGTAATAAGAATCGGGTATTTTTACAATCTTAATCCGGTTAAAATATTTAACGGCGCGTTGAATACTAAAAACGAAATAAACGAATGACAGACATCGTAACTTTTGGACTTTTGTCTTTTACTTCCTTCTTTACATTAATCAATCCTTTAGGTGCAATGCCTATATTTATGACGATGACTGCCGATTTAGACCAGCAACACAGGACGAAAATAGCAAAAAAAGCATCCATTGTGTCGTTTGTAACGATTGTAATCTTTGCCTTTTCAGGTCAGCTATTGTTTAATTTTTTCGGAATCTCGGTTAATAGTTTCAGGATTGTCGGCGGCGTCATCTTTTTTTTAATGGGAATGGATATGTTGCAGGCCCGGTTAGGCAAAGTCAAAATTAAGGAATCCGAAATTAAAGCCTATGTCAATGATATATCCATTACCCCATTGGCCATTCCAATGATCTGTGGCCCCGGTGCCATCACCAACGCCATAGTTATGATGGAAGATGCTAATTCTATCGAAAAAAAAGTGGCACTTATTGTAACTGTAATTCTGGTTATGTTATTAACGTATTTGATTCTTTACAGTTCGTCCAGAATAATAAAAATATTGGGAGAAACAGGCAATAATGTAATGATGAGACTCATGGGATTAATTGTAATGGTAATTGCCGTAGAATTCTTTTTTGCCGGATTAAAACCGATTATTGCCGATATGATAAAGTAACCATCGCCCAAATAATCGACATACAATACGCGATGATGTGATGGTAAAATTTAAGAGTCAGTTTACAAATCCGGGCGTTTAAAATCAGCACAATTTATACAAAATTAAAAAGCCGTCCCGAACAAACGGAACGGCTTTATATAATACAAACCTTAAATAATGAGCACTTTATCAAAACATAATGCCTGCGGTAAGTGCCATTTGTTCGAAGCCACTATCATATTTAGCTTCAACAAAAAACTTATTAAATTTAACACCGGCACCTAAATCAAA
>QKHT01000125.1 GCA_003249935.1 Bacteroidota bacterium | reverse complement strand
TTACGCAAAAGAAGATTTCAACGACAACGAGCAAATTCGATTGGGGAATTTTTGCAAAAAAATAGATATGCTTGGTCATAATTTTATTTTAAGTAATTCTGATGTAAAAGGTAAAAATCCTAACGATGATTTTTTTGATGATTTGTACTTTTTATTCAACAATGCAGCTTAAATGAAACAAAACGAGGCAGTAATATTAACGTTAGAAAAACTTGGTGGTGTTGCAACTTTAGGTCAATTAAATCAAGAAGTTTTCAAGATTAAAGATTGTGAATGGAAAACTAAAACTCCTTTTGCAAGTATTAGAAGAATTGTACAGCTTGATACAAATATTTTCAAGATTAAACCTGGCTTATATGGATTAAAAAAAATGAAAACTGAAATTGAAAATAGAGGTATAATAATTGAAACTGGAGAAAATATTGATTCTAAAGAATTCCAAGAGTTTAACCACTCATATTATCAAGGATTACTTCTGATTGTTGGCAAATTAAAAGGCTTATCCACATTTGTTCCAAATCAGGATAAAAACAGAAAGTTTTATGATAAAAGAAAGCTTGGAGAGATAAGCTCTTTGAATGAATTGCCTAAATATTCTTATGACAATATAGTTCAAAGAAGTTCTACCATAGATGTTATTTGGTTTAATGAACGGAATTTACCTCATTCGTTTTTTGAAGTTGAACACTCTACTGATATACAAAATTCACTTTTAAAATTTAATGATTTGCAAGATTTTTATTCTCGTATGATTATTGTAGCTGACAATAAAAGGAAAGCAGATTATCTAAACAAAATAAAATACTCTTCATTTAAAGATTTATCAATAAATAATCGTGTCTCTTTTTTAGATTATGAGTCACTTAATAAACAATATGAAAGGCTTATTGAACAACAATCTTTTGAAATTATTTTATAGAAACATTGCACTATGGATACTTTTGAAATTGAAATTAAAGAAACTTTATCAACGATGATTAAAGTAGAAGCTGAAAATCAGTGTGACGCTATTTTGAAAGCAAGATCGATGTATCGAAATCAAGAGATTATTTTAGATTCAGAAGATTATAATGGTACAGATATTACTCCTTTTATCAACAGTTCTAATATTCAGGAAATTATAGAAAATTATTCTGATAATGATGAAAGAATTGTTTTAGAAAAAATTCTATGCTATATTGGAATTCCTACAAACAAATCAAGTTTAATTGCAGTTGAAGTTGGTAGTTCTCAGTGTATTGTTAATGAAGACTATTTAATAGATATTGGAATTCCAGACTATTTAAGAAGCAAAGCAATGGATTACATTAATATGTTTTATCGAGGAGAATTAAGTTCGACATGATTTAAGTTCGACATGATATTTGCCGACCCACCTTATTTTTTGTCAAATGATGGTATTTCTGTTCAAAGTGGCAAAATGGTAAGTGTAAATAAAGGTGATTGGGACAAGTCGAAAGGGTTTGAAAAGGATAATGAATTTAATAGGAATTGGTTAAAAGCTTGTAAAGAGCATTTAACTGAAAACGGTACTATTTGGATAAGCGGAACATTTCACAATATCTTTTCTGTTGCTCAAATGCTTACAGAATTGGATTATAAAATTCTGAATTGCATTACATGGGCAAAGACAAATCCTCCACCTAATCTTTCTTGTCGCTATTTTACGCATTCTACAGAGTTCATAATTTGGGCTCGAAAAAGCAAAAAATCCTCTCATTTTTACAATTATGAGTTGATGAAAACCATTAACGGCGGTACTCAAATGAAAGATGTTTGGAACTTGCCCGCAATTGCTCCTTGGGAAAAATCTTGTGGAAAACATCCAACACAAAAACCTTTAGCATTGCTGACAAGACTTATATTAGCATCAACTGAAAAAAACGGTTGGATTTTAGACCCATTTACAGGGAGTTCGACAACAGGGATAGCCGCAAACATCGCAAGCAGAAAATTTCTTGGCATAGATAAGGAAGAAGAATACTTAAATATTTCGAAAAACAGAAAACTCGAAATCGAGAACCCCCAAATATTTGGAACATACAGAAAAAAATTAGGCGTATTTGACAGCAACAATCAGTTGGAACTTTTTTTTGCCGAAGAACCAAAAATTGAATTTGAACGTCAATTGAATTTCGATGCATAATCATTTAAGAAACCAAACAGAACATCGACAAAGGCCCCTTCTCTGTGTTTTAAACCAACCTAAATACCCATAAATACTAAAATAATGAATCATAAAAGTAATTGACTAATTACTTTCCAAACCACTTCACTTACAATTTCGATTATACTGTGAGCTATTTGAAACTCGCAGGGCGTTATTTGAAACTCGCAGGGCGTTATTCGAAACTCGCAGGGCGTTATTCGAAACTTGCAGGGCGTTATTCGAAACCCGCAGGGCGTTATTTGAAACTCGCAGGGCGTTATTTGAAACTCGCAGGGCGTTATTTGAAACTCGCAGGGCGTTATTTGAAACTCGCAGGGCGTTATTTGATGGTTGCAGCGAAATATCCACTGTTTGCTTCAAATTTGCCCGGATAAACCCTATCCACGCTTACTAATTTCGGAAAGTCGCGGTATATCCAGGTTCACTATATCTTTGTCGGCCAACACAAGCAGGCCATCCTTTTCGAAGCTTTTGAGGATTTTAACGGTGCTTTCGGTAGAAATACCAGCAAAATCGGCCACATCTTTACGCGAAAGGAGTTGAAATATTTCGGGGTTTTCGGTTCTGAACCCATTAAGATAGAGCAGCGTATCGGCCATGCGACCGTTCATTTGTTTATAAAGCACGGTATTGAGGGTAGTGTACAAATCGGAATTTTGCTCGCAATACCGCCTAATTATACCGAGTCCAAAAGTACCATTTTGACTAATCACTTGCGCTATTGCAGCCTTTTCGACCAAAAACACCTGACAATCGGTGAGTGCCGAAACGGAATAACTGAATACATTTTTACCAAAAACAGACGATAATCCCAAAAACTCACCGGGCTGCACCATGCGCAGGTTGTAGCTTTTATTGTTATCGCTTTCGATATACTGTTTGGCCAAACCTTTAATCACAAACAACACGTACGAAGCAAAAGTCCCTTGTTTGGTAAGATTGTCGCCTTTACGAAACAGAACCTGTGTTTTACTTCCACGCACCAGTTCCACCTCTTCATTCGAAAGCGTTTGAAAGCAGGGCGACTGAATATCGCATACAAAATCGTGATCAGTTTCTATAATTGTTTTCATGTGGCTAAAATAACAAAAAAGCGTACAAAACCCGAAAAACTAATGCCGGTAAAATTATCAACCCGGTTCACACCTCATCGGGCCACTCTATTTTAAGTTGCGTATCCAACAAATTAAACGAACGGCGGTGGTGTGGTGTAATACCATGCGCAGCAATAGCCTGCCGGTGGTCGGCCGTGGGATACCCTTTATTTTTCGCCCACAAATATACCGGATAATCTGCCGAAAGGCGGGTCATTAAAATATCGCGTTCGGTTTTGGCAAGAATACTTGCAGCGGCAATATTCAGATATTTTCCATCGCCCTTTACAATGGTTTTATGCGGAATATCGTTGTATTGTTTAAACCGGTTGCCGTCTACGCTAATGTATTCGGGTTGAACCGCAAGCTGAGCCAGCGCACGGTGCATGGCCAGAATTGAAGCATTGAGAATATTGATTTGGTCGATTTCGGTGTGCGAACAAATGCCTATGGCATAACACACCGCTTCGGCCATAATGATGTCGCGGAGCCGAAAACGTTCTTTTTCCGAAAGTTTTTTCGAATCGTCTACGGCTACCGTTTCGGAGAAACCAGCAGGCAGAATAACCGCTGCGGCCACAACCGGCCCGGCCAAACAGCCACGGCCGGCCTCATCGCAACCAGCCTCAATAAGATTGTATTGATATTGAAGTTCGAGATGAGCCATTACCAAACTAAGGGTTGGTAAACCACTGCCGTAAGCAACATGCCCACGGCACGTAACGTTTTGGCACTCAGCGCACTCATATTATCGGCATGGGTGTGCCATTCGTCGGGAAAACCTTTGCGATTGGCATCGGAATAATGGATAATATCTACAGTAGGAATACCTGCTATTTTATTAATAAAGTAATGATCGTCGGTAATGGCACCTATTTTTTGATAAACAAAATGTTGCCCGACACCTAATTCACCCGCTTTAGCCCAGAGTTTTTCCACCACATCGGGGGCATACGATACAGAGTATTGTTCCATTGGAAATTCGGCTGTTGGCGAACCCACCATATCGAGCAAAATACCGTAACGGGCTTTATATCCGTTTTTCTGAGCCTCTTTGGCCCAGTATTGCGAGCCTAAGCACCAGGTTTCCTCGTTAGGACTAAAGTTTTTCACATTTTCGGGCGTGCCCTGATCTTCCACGTCGAGCATCAGAATATCCACGCCAATGGCCGGCGCTTTATCGTGCATTAATCGGGCCAATTCAATCAATATGGCCACGCCCGAAGCCCCATCGTTAGCACCATCTATCGGCAGGTGTTGCAGAGATTCATCGGGGTCGTGGTCGGCAATATGGCGCGAATCCCAGTGCGACATCAGCAAAATACGGTCGGGGTTTTCGGGCGCAAAAGAGGCCATTATATTGCGAGCCTTATACACGGTTTTGTCATAACCCACCGCATCGAACGATTGTACCGAAATCTTTGCGCCATAAGCCGAAAGTTTAGCAATCATCCAGTCGGCACAAGCACCATGTGCCGGTGTGTTGGGTACACGTGGTCCAAACCCCACCTGCACCGCAGCAAACATTAAGGCCGAATCTCCACTAAAATACGGATAAGGTTGTACTTCGGCTGTTTGTTGCGCTGAGACGTTGCTTTGCTTGGGACTACCGCCACAAGAGAGCAGCGCCACCAACGCAAGGCTCAGCCCTAAAAATCCAAGATTTTTTTTCATTATATACTAAGTTTCCAGTCGTAACCTTCTTTGGTATCTTTTACATCGAACCCGAGGGCTTTGAGTTTATCGCGAATCAAATCGGATGTAGCCCAATCTTTTTTAAGTTTAGCTTCCTGACGAATTTCGAGCAGCAGGTTCACCGCACCGGCAAAAGCATCGGCATTTTTCGAACGGCCGGTTGCTTCGGGTTTTAGCCCGAGTATGTCGTTCAAAAACAGGTTCATCAAGCGTTTTAATTCAGTCAAACCAACTGCTGTAATAGTGGCCGAACCATCGATGGCAGAGTTAATCTGCCGCACCATATCGAAGAGATGCGCTATCATAATCGGGCTGTTTAAATCGTCGGCCAAGGCATCGTAACATTTTTGGCTGAACCCCTCCACATCGATACTACTCTGTGCCGATGGGACAATTTTGGCCAAATTACGATGGGCTTCAAAAAGGCGGTCGAGTCCTTTTTCGGCTGCAATAAGTGCATCGTTCGAAAAATCGAGGGTGCTCCGGTAGTGCGCCTGAAGAATAAAAAACCGAATGGTCATCGGGCTGTATGGCTGAACCAGTAGTGGGTGCGAACCATCGAACATCTGGCTCAGATTAATAAAATTACCCAACGATTTGCCCATTTTTTGCCCGTTAATGGTAATCATGTTATTATGCATCCAGTATTTTACCGATTCGTGACCAAGTGCAGCTACATTTTGTGCCAGTTCGCACTCGTGATGAGGAAATTGCAAATCCATACCGCCACCATGAATATCGAAACGCTCACCCAGATATTTGGTCCCCATAGCCGAACACTCCAAATGCCACCCGGGAAAACCCACACTCCATGGCGAATTCCACCTCATAATGTGCGACGGCGATGCTTTTTTCCACAATGCAAAATCGAACGGATTACGCTTTTCGTCCTGTCCGTCGAGTTTTCGTGTGGAGTTGAGCAAGTCGTCCAGAACACGCCCCGAAAGTTTACCATAGTGGTGCGACTGATTATATTTTTCCACATCGAAATAGACCGAACCTTCGCTTTCGTAAGCCAGCCCTTTTTCGAGTATGGTCTTTACAAAGTCGATCTGTTCGATAATATGGCCCGATGCATGGGGTTCGATGCTCGGTGGCAATACGTTAAGTGCGTCCATCATTTTATGGTACCGGTTGGTGTAGTATTGAACCACTTCCATGGGTTCCAGTTTTTCGAGCCTTGCTTTTTGTGCAATTTTATCTTCGCCTTCGTCGGCATCATTTTCCAAATGGCCCACATCGGTAATGTTGCGTACATAGCGCACCTTGTAGCCCAGGTTGGTGAGATAGCGAAACAATAAATCGAACGTGATTGCCGGGCGTGCATGCCCCAAATGCGGATCGCCATATACCGTTGGTCCACAAACATATAATCCAACATTTGGCGAAAATATTGGTTCGAACACCTCTTTACTACGGGATAGTGTATTATAAAGCACAAATTTGTTTGCCATACTATTCGAATATTTTGGGGGTAAAATTACAAAAAAAAGCACCTTATTAAAGGTGCTTATGCTATTTTATCGTAGCATAGTGGTCGGCGGTATGAAACGTTGGGGTTTTCGGAGCTGCGAACCTATCACCCGACACCGAACTTTGATGCGAGGTAGAACCTTCGATTAACCACTTAACCCCCAATGTTTTATGGTCGCTTGTTGGCAACTGGTGCTTTTATTTTATCTTATTAATTATCACATAATTAGCTCTTAAAAATCTTATCAATTTGCACTGCTGTATCCACGAAGCACAAATTTATTTTGTTTTTTTGAGCGTGGGCAATCCTAAAACCGTCCTGAAAGGCGGTTACGTGGGCAGGAAAGGCGGAAGCTCTTTTGTAAGCCTTTGGTTTGAGCGTTGGCTCGTGCGGGCTTGCAAATGTGCTTACGACTGTGGGTTGG
>QKHT01000188.1 GCA_003249935.1 Bacteroidota bacterium | reverse complement strand
GGTGAATAAAACAGTTGCATTTGCGGGTCGAGCCACGACAAACGCCCTTCGATCCAGGCCTTTAACTTATCCACTTCGCCCTTGTAAGTTGTAGGTATACTACCCATTTCGGCCTTAACGTAAGCCGTGCCAAGGGTTTTCCATTTTTCGTAATGGCGCACTTGCGCCGCGTTAACTAAATGATACACCGAATCGATACAGGCATTTATTGCACTATTGCTCAAGCTGCTTTTTCGCAATTCGACGTAACGGTTGTAAATATCGTTTTTAAAATACGGGTCCTGAACCATGCGGGTAAGCCACCCATCGGCGGTGGGAGACGGATTGTTATCGTTGACCTTATAAGCCCATCCGATGTTATTGGTTCCGGTACCGGTGCCATACGATTTCCATGCCCAGTCGAAGTCCCAAGCAGGCCCCGAATAAAGCAAGCCCCCTTTGCTGTTGCGCCCTTTGTGATAGTATTTGCTTTTTTTGTAGGCATCCACATTACGGTTAAGTTCACTCAAAATAAAGTAGTCGATAAAGCTTTTGGTATCGACATAAGCCCTGAACCCCAATTTTGAATCTTTAAAGTTTGAACCATAGAGGGCCGTTTCGAACGCGGTAACAAAGTCGGCGATGTATGTTTTCTGAACCGGCAGGAGATCGTCGCCCGCCGGATCGTGATATACAAAATTTACCTGAGCTCCGGGCGCATCTATCGGCGAAAATTTACCCGTCCAGTGCAGTTCGTCCGCAAAATAATCGACCTTAAAGATATAGCCTCCGGTGACTTTATCGCCCGAAATATCCGTTGAATCGAGTTTCGCAATATCAACCCTGCCCTTGTCGGCCTTAATGCGTTCGGTAAACATATAAATACCCTGATAATCGTCGTTAACAATTACCTCCACGAGTTTACGGCGGGGCGAATAATGGCCCATTTTTTCGAACAAATCCAACCCAAGTATATTCCGTGCAAACGACCGGTCGTTGTAATGAGTCGTGAGAATCCAGTCGTTTTCCTTTGGCATATTCCAAAACGGCACATTATGGTTTGAACCATCGGCAAGGCGGGTTTCGAAACCATACGATTTTTGCGGAAAACGTTGCGACGAACGGCCACGCACCTCTATACCCATCGTTCCGTTATACAAATTGGCACTATCCGAAATGGAATTTCGGACACCGTTATCTATCACTTTAATTACCCCTTTTACCTTTGGCTCATCGGGTATAGCAATCTGGTTTTCGGTATCAATAATTACAATCGGCAAATTGGAGGAACTTAGCAACGCTACAGGTGCCACGAACCACGACGGCACTTCGCGGTAGGCACGTGTGGTATTCGAAATACCCACCGATAGATACGGGATTGCCGATAAATCGGACGAGGTTGCCGATTGGTTATGAACCTCAACAGCCAGCACATTTTCGCCCTGAACCAATGCCGTTTTAAACACGGTTTTGGGGATAGCGAAAAATTCGGGGGGCCCACCGGCATAACCCAGTGCTTCGTGACTGATGGAAGCCAACGTATTATATGCCGGCGGCGTGCCGGTAACACCATTGCGCGCTACTTCCACACCATTAATATAAGCCACAAAGCCATCGTCGTAATCAATTGAAAGTGCCAAGCCACCAACCACACTTAAATCGGTTATCGTAAACGTTTTTCGCATGTAAACCGAGGTCGTCACCGCCACAATTGTGGCATCGTCGCCATCGCCAAAACCAATACCACCGGGACCCTGTAACCACGGTTCACCCGAAAACGCGAGGGTATTCCAGTTCGTAACCGGTGCACTTTTACCCACAAAATATTGCCAGGTATCCGAGGCCATCACCACCGTTTCCCAATGGTTTACCGATTGAGCCACGACATTTTGCACCACCACAAAAAACAAAACCTTTATAATACCCTTCATATCTGCAAATTTACGACCCGATATATTGAGGCGATTAACCAAACACCATCTTTAAAAAACAGAAATAATGTCATTTATATTTCGAAACGTAAATATAACCAAAGAAGTGGAATATCAAACAGTTAGCGCGATAATTAGCGAAGCTACCCGGTAAAACACAGTTAATTCAATTGGTAAACCAAGCACGAGAAAAAAGCTCATGGTGACACTTTCTTTTTCCGGCTCATATAAATACTAAACCTCTAAACAAAAGCAGCAAAAAGCCTTGCCATTGCTACAATATTGGTTAACAAAAACCCGCTTAATCCGGTAAATCTACACCTAACACCTTACAGGCAATGGCGTTAAGTGCGCTTTTGTTACCCACAAACTGAAAAACGCGGTGCGTGTGCGAAATACTTTCGCCGGGTTTCAACGCTTTAACGGGGGCAGCCGTCTCCATTTCGAAGAAGGCATTTTCGGCACTTACCGAAAGATCCATCGGTCCATGATTGTACACCGCAATAGCTTCGCCTTTAAACGGCTGCAACTGCTCGGCCACCAACGAATTAAAATAGAGCGTATCGGCCCCCTGGCTGAATTGGATAATACGTAGTGTATTGGTTTCGGGCTGATAATTTCCCAGCAGACTGCGGCTCATTGCCGGTGGCACACCAATTTTATTACGGTATTTCCCATCGGTTTTGTACCAAACCGCACCATGGTGTATAGATAATCGCGAACTATCAATGGAACTCAAATAGGTAAGCACTGTATCGGGCGCATGAGGTTCAACCGGAATAATAACCACCGAACCATTGGTAGCCTTAAAAGTACTGATACTCCAAATGGTAGCCACGCCGTACGATAAATCCCATGCCACCGAATCGGTATTGTACAGGGTTTGATTGGTTTCGTACGCCACCGATTGCACCTCGGGCCCGGGGTTCATACCTAACAATTGCGGAATAATGTCCTTGGCAAGAATAACGATTTCTCGCCTGAGCCGCATATTGAGCGTGTGTTGCAAATAATTGGTAAGGCACATGTTTTTCTGCAACATCAGCCTATCGGCAGCAGAGGAAACAACCTCGAATGGTTCGGCATTAAACGCCGCCGGCACCTGCCAGTTGCCTTCGTCGAGCGGTTGCTTCCGGCCGTAAAAAAACGACAGCTGGCTACCCAGTGGACCAATCCATACGCGCTCTTCGCCATGCAAACCCGACCCATTGGCTGTAAGACTATCGTTTAAACTATTAAGGTTGAACCAACCCGATGGCACCTCGTTTATGGCACCCGACGTACTGGCCACAATACGGCCTTGATACCGGGGCACCACAATAATTCGGGCTGAACCATCGGGGGAATTCAATACCACCGGATGGGTGTTTTTACTCAACGTGTTCAATACGCGATCGAACGAACTGTCAATCCTGCCGCAGCCGGGCAGTACAAGGCCACACAAAGTTGCGTAGGTGATTAAAAAACGCGCATTCGTCATTATCTTTCATTTTAATACCTCTAAGATAAGCAATAAGTCTATTTGGGATAGTAATTTCTTGGTTCAATACGTAATTCTCTATCTGTTGTTAAAATGTCTTTTGTGTTTTGTTGAAGTAGCCTTCTTAGGTACCTTCGGCAAAAGCTTAGATATGTAACGGATTTTTAGGAATAAATTCGCATCTGTAGGGATCATTTCAAAACCATCGTTATCACCAAAGCGGAAAACACCAAATAGGTCGATGCAAAATTTACTTTTCTCCCATTCGTTATCAGTATCTGTCAGGTCGGCAAAAAATTTAAATACGATGTATTTGCTTTCTAATAGGCAACTTTATTTCGAATACCTTTTGTACTACAAAAAGAAAAGTCCGGCAGATTGCTCTGCCGGACTTTAAATGTCTAATGATTATCCGAATTATTTTTTGATAATCTTCATTGTTTCCATTGTATCGTTATTTCTAACGGTTACTAAATAGATGCCTGCATTTTCTTTACTTAAATTAATGGTTGCTTCGTTTGCTGTGGTTTTTACACTGTAAACATTGCGACCGGTAATGTCGGTAACATCAATTTGGGTCATTTTTTTAGCTTTTACTACAAATTTGCCTGTTGTTGGGTTTGGATATGCATCTACTCCAATAGTAGCCTTGTTTCCCTTTACCGCATATACCAGGTCATCTTTGAATTTGATTTTGTAAGTAGTTGAGTTGGCCATGTTTGCAGGATCATAAACTACAACCATGTCGTCGAATCTTACATCACCATCCATGCGTTCCTGACCCATTTTGTTCACAACTTTAACTGCAAAGCCTGGTGCCGGTTTTATGAATGAGAGGAATACGGGCGTAATGACGTAATTTACGTAGTTAATATACTTTTCAGATTCCACAACCTCATATCTGTCCGATAAGATGTATGGCGTAGTTGATTTGTTAAACTCTAAAGCATAATTGCATTCGTCGCCGTTTTCGGCTTTTACTGTTACAAATAAACTGCCATCCGCAATCAGATCATTACGTTCGCCCAGAATAAACTTATTACTATCCATTGGAATAGTGTACATCGAAACAATTCCTTCGCCACCATCGGTAAGGAACATGGTTGCTTTTGCCGGTTTTACCAATTTTGCCACGAGATCTTTTGCAAGTGTACCAAAGGCAATGCCCGATATTTTACCTGTTTTTTTGTCGCCTGCAATGGTTACCGTATAATCGGCCGAAGTAAGCGCATTATTGTTGTCGAATACACCTGTAGTTACTTTGTAAACCACGCTGTCGGTACCTGTGGCCGATATACTTGTGACATAATCGCCTGTAACCATGATGTCTGAACCGGTTTTTGGGGTTCCGGCGTTCGATTTTACTTTTACGCGCATTGCTGTATCGGCAATTACGATATTGTTCATAAAATCAGAAACGGCAGTATTGCTTAGCACTCCTTCAATCGACTGTTCGCCAACAATATCAGTTGATATTTTGTAAACCGGTGAGGTGATATACGAAATGTTTGCCGTAAGTATCATCGTGTGGTTTTTGTATCTGCCCTGAAATACTGTCTCCCATGTTTTATCCGAGTGACGTTGGTTGTCGGGACCACGGTAGGAGTAGTCAACCCACTCACTAGGTAAAATGGTGATGCTGTCGTTACCAATACCAAACGAGAGACCGTCGATGGCATTACCTTTGTAAACTGTTGGTTTACGATAAATACTGTTGATGTCGGCTTCTTTCGCTGCGGTTTTAATGGTGCTTTTGCCGTCTGCTGTTTTATCGTATAGTGTCCATATTTTTGCCGGATTGCTAATGCCGCCGCCCACAACATCAATTAATTCGTAGTCGGTTAATAGGTTATTCATTGGCTTTAATCCTTCGCGAACGGAGTCGTTTGTGATTTTGAATAAACATATCGTTCTGGTAGATAAACTGTTTGTACCCCATAGACTCCATGCATACATTAAACCATTTTTTGTGCCGTAAATGTCATTTACCCAACCACTGGTAATATCCGATTCTTTCCAAATTGTAAAATCCAAAGCTGCAATCAATGGGTTGGTTTTGTCTCTGCCAACTTTTATACCCGGACCTTCATTCGGATAGGCGCGGCTACGTGAAAATGCCCATACTTTTTTCGAAGGAACCATAATTGAGTTCTGGAATAAGTCTTCCTTAAATATTGGAAGTCCATCAGCTCCTTTTACCACTTTATATCCCGGGCGTAGTGTCCATTTATTGGTATCTGTGACCAGGGTGGTATTAATAAATGTGCTAATTGGATTGCCATTAGGAAGCATTACAATCATATATTCCGATAAGTCCAGTGTTTCGTCCAATGGATTAAAAATCTGGTTCGGACCATCGGCTGCTGTTGCATTACCTGTATTGCGTGCAAAATCGCTAAAAAATGGTGTGTAATTGAGATTGGTTCGTGGCAATTCTTTGGCAAACACAAAATTATATGTGTTTATTGTCGTATCGTCTTCTGCAACCAATTTAACCGATAAAGTACGATCTTCAACCGATCCATTAAGGTTTTTTGCTCTTTTAATGGTCATCTTTGCCCGGTTGTTGGTGCGAATTGGCAGTATTTCAGGGCAAACATTCAAATCTTTGTCCACTGTAATCTGATAATAGAATGATGAGCTGCCAAAATTGTACATCGTATCTGTTGGTAAATACGTAAGTGTACTGGTCCATAATTCCATGCCGGGGAATATCACTGTTTTCAGTGTCGCATCACTATTCTTTTTGTAAGGCACACACGAAATTTTGTATGTTTTTTCTGCACCACTTTGTGAAGTTACTGTAATCTTATCTCCACTTTTTAAATCGGGACGTTCGATACCATCTACGTAGGTCATCTTGTACGAACTGCCTTCGGGGAAAGTGAGATTCATTATAAAGCTATCGATTCGACAGGCATAAGGCACAAAACTAATTGAATCCATTGGTTGTGCACCCTGGGTAATTTCATAATCCTTTATATATTTATCTTTTAACCACGAAGGGATATACAGCCTCGAACCAAGAATGTTTGAACTATTGGTTGCGGGTGTTGCTTCAACGACGAACTTAGTCAGTCCTAAATCTGTCCCTAAAGTGTAAAAAAAGATCGAATCGCCGGTTTGGCAAAAATATTTCGACGTATCCGGGTTGTTTTTATACATCCACGCGAGGTTCGGACCAAAAGTAAAACTGCGAAAAACTGAATCGCGACGAATACCGTAAGGAATCGTGATTTTCTTTGTGTTCAAATTGATTGTAATTCCATCTTTTGGAACAATTGTGTTAAGCGAACCTACGCCATGCTGTTTTACCGTTGTAAAAGGTATATCGGCATAGTTTTCGTAACTGAAACTGGTTTTGGGGATAGGCAGCCATTCTGAGTCGACTTCGTCAGTTCCCCTCGAATTGGTCCATGCTTGTTCATTCGTAATGGCAGGTGTTCTGTACGCATTTCCCCTTTTTACATTAATCTTACGTATCCAAAGTTTCGCCTGAGAAACATTTTCTGTTCGTATGGTGCTTTCGCTCTTAGAAATCCCTGCAATCGGTTCGTTGTAAGGCAATAAGTTAGCATTGCCGTTAAAGTTTTCAATTTTTACCGAGTCGATAATATTTGTAACCGGATTGAATTTTCGTGCCCACAACGACCACATTTTGTATTTGTTGTTTCCGTTATCCGATAACGTGTCGCACAATGGATATACGTATGGATTCATGCTGTTGTCGTGGTTTTGATATACCGCGCGTTGGTACGCGTCCAAACTTGCGGCAATTCTGAAATAACCATGTAAAAAGGATTGTCCCGGAGCCAGAGTGCCAAATAAATTGGCTTTGTCTGCACTGCCTTCAAATGGTCCGGTTGTGGTTATTGCCCTGTTTACTAAAAAGTAGTTGTTGAGGTCTATTGTTTTGGAACTCATATTGGTAAGTTCTATATAGCCCCATTGCCACCAGTCTACCACATAGATTTCCGAAATTATTAAACTGTCGTTAACCACTGTGTCTGCTGGTGTAATCGACAATTTTGGCACTTTTATTCCTTGGCTCCACATATTCGTGTGGATTAAAGCAATTAGTGCCATGAAGAAGAATAGTTTTCTCATAATTCTAAAATTAAATTATTAAATGTAGTACTCGAATTAACGCTTATTTCAAATGTACTTAGATTAAAATTAGAATTTGGTTGGTGATTGGGTTGAATGGAGGGGGTATTTAGTTACTTGTATTTTACTGAACAGTGTTGTCTATATTGTACTTTGGATGTTTTTTTGTGTAAAGGCTTGAAAAGTCACATTTTAGGGTTGTTGTTTGCATAAATTAAGTTTTACGACTCTGTTTTTTTTCATTTTTTAATTGTGGTATAACTGAGATTGGTAGATCTTTTTGGTTTGTTTTTTGGAATGGCGTTATACCGATGATCTATTCGTGGGAGTGATTCCCATAAAAAAGGCCGTCATTTCTGACGGCCCTTTCTGTATTTGTTTAACGAATGAAATTAATTTTTCAATACTTTCATTGTTTCCATTGTATCGTTATTTCTAACGGTTACTAAATAGATGCCTGCATTTTCTTTACTTAAATTAATCGTTGCTTCGTTTGCTGTGGTTTTTACACTGTAAACATTGCGACCGGTAATGTCGGTAACATCAATTTGGGTCATTTTTTTAGCTTTTACTACAAATTTGCCCGATGTTGGGTTTGGATAAGCTTCAATCCCTAAAGTTGCTTTGCTGCTCTTAACGCCGAAAACTAAGTCATCCTTAAATTTGATTGCATATGTTGTCGAATTAGCCATGTTATTCGGGTCGTATACCACAACTTGGTCATCAAAACGAACATCACCGTCTAAACGATCCTGTCCCATTTTGTTTACAACTTTAACTGCAAAGCCTGGTGCCGGTTTCAAATTTGCAAGGAATACCCGAACAATCACATAGTTTACGTAGTTAATATATTTCTCCGATTCTCTTACTTCATATTTATCCGAAAGAATATAAGGTGTACTTTCTTTGGTAAATTCTAAAGAATAGACGCATTCGTCGCCGTTTTCAGCATTTACTGTTACAAATAGTTTCTCGTTAGCAATCAGTTCATTGCGTTCACCTAATTTAAACTTGTTACTGTCCGAAGGAAGCGTGTACATCGAAACAATACCTTTAGCACCATCTGTCAGAAGCATTGTTGCTTTACTTGGTTTAACCAATTTTGATGCAACTTCTTTTGCCGTAGTTCCGAACTTAATGCCCGATATTTTACCTGTTTTTTTGTCGCCTGCAATGGTTATTGTGTAATCAGAAGATGTAAGTGCAATATTGTTGTCGAATGAGCCGGTGCTTACTTTATATATTACACTATCAATACCCCGTGCCGAGTAACTTGTAACCATATCGCCCGTAACAATAACATCGGCTCCTGTTTTCAGAACACCTGCGGCAGTTTTTACTTTAACAGACATTCCCGGATCGGCCAATACCACATTGGATAAGAAATTGTTGGTAGTGGTATTTGCAGCTACTCCCTCTATGGATTGTAATCCTACAATATCGGTTGAAATTTTGTAAGTCGCAGAGGTCAAATACGGAATGTTAGCAGTGACTACCATCGTGTGGTTTTTGTAACGGCCCTGAAACGTATTAATCCATTTTGCATTAGTTGCTTTATTATTGCGTTGTCCATCTCCGCCAACATACGAAATTTCGGTCCATTCGCTTTGTAAAATGGTGAGCGTGTCGTTACCAATACCAAATGACAGTCCGTCTACCGGATTTCCTTTCCAAACGCCTGGTTTTCTGTATGCGCCCAAAATGTCATTGCCGGTTTTTGCTGTTTTTACCAAGCTTTTACCATCGGCAGTTTTGTCATAAATGGTCCAAGGTTTGGCACTGTTGCCCCAACCACCACCTACAATGTCGATGAGTTCGTAGTCGTTAACCAAATCGTTCATGGGTTTAATGCCGTCGCGAATTGAGTCGCCGGAAGGAGTATCTTTTATTTTGTACAGACAAATAGTTCTGGTCGACAGACCACCTGAGCCGAATAAAGTCCATGCATTCATCAGACCCAATTTTGTGCCATACACATCAGGTGCATAAGCGGGAATATCTCCCGAAGTCCATACTGTAAAATCGAGTTTCGCAATTAATGGATTGGTTTTGTCCAACGGTTTTGGTATATTAACACCTTCATTTGGCCATCCACGTCTTCTGGACCATGCGAACGAACTTTTAGCAGGAATAATGACCGAGTTTTGAGATAAATCTTCTTTAAATACCGGTAAACCATTTGCTCTCACAACCTTATATCCCGGGCGAAGCGTCCATTTGTTGGTGTCGTTGACCAATACAGTTTTCATATAATTATCAATGGTCTGATTATTAACCATTGCAATCATATAATCTGAGAGATCGAGCGATTCGTCTTTCGGATTGTACAGTGCGTTAGGTCCATCGACCCATGTAGCATTGCCTGTGTTTTTGTAGAAATCGGTAAAGAACGGCGTATAATCCAATTCCGGGGTTGGTAATACTTTTGAGAACGTGAATCTGTAAGTTGTAACCGTGGTGTCGTCCTCTGCTGTTACCTTTAGGGTGAGCGTACGGTCTTCTTCCGTACCATTAAGGTTTTTAGCTCTGGTAACGTCTATTTTTGCACGTGGGTTTCCCGGAATGGCAATAAATTCGGGACATTGTGCTAAATCTTTGTCTACGGGTATGTTATTGAAATATGAAACACTGGTGAAAGTGTACATTGTATCCGTTGGCAGATAGGTTAACTTACTTGTCCATAATTCTAACCCGGGGAATATCATGGTTTTAATTGTAGCATCGCTGTTTTTTCGATATGGTACGCAAGAAATCAGATATGGTTTTTTCGTTGTACCATCTTTTGCTGTAACGGTTATAATGTCGCCTGTTTTTAAGTCAGGACGTTCTACGCCGTCGATATAAGTAAATTTTGTGCTTGCACCATCAGGTATTATAATGTTCTTCAGAAATGAATCCACGCGGCATGCATAAGGTACAAAACTGATTGAATCCATTGGCGATTTTCCCTGAGTAATTTCGTAATCCTTAACTACCAGATTCGCATTGTTTGGTGCGACATATAGTCTTGATGCAATTTCGGTAGAAGATGTTGGTTGGCTCAAAGTAATGACTTTGAATTTAGTTTCGTTTTTGCTGTTACCCATTGTGTAAAAGAAGATAGAGTCTCCTGTTTGGGTAAAATACTTGAATGTATCGGAATTGTTTTTATACATCCATGCAAGGTTTGGCCCAAATGTAAAGCTTCTGAATACCGAGTCGCGTCGTACACCATAAGGAATGGTAATAATCTTTTGGTTTAAATCAATTGTAATTCCGTTTTTGGGTACAATAGTACTAAGCGAACCAATGCCATGTTGTTTTACCGTAGTAAAAGGTATGTCGTTTAAATTCTCGTAGCTAAAGCTATTTTTGGGAATTGGAATCCATTCTGAGTCCACTTCGTCGGTGCCTCGTGAATTAGTCCATGCTTCTGCATTGGTTATTGCAGGAACGCGATATGCATTACCTCGTTTTACATTCATTTTTCTTATCCATACCTTAGCTTGAGATACATTTTCTTCTCTTACTTTGCTTTCGCTCTTTGAAATACCTGCTATTGGCAGTGTGTATGGAACAAGATTATTATCACCATTGAAATTTTCGATTCTTACAGAGTCAATTGTATTCGAAACGGCATTGAATTTTCTTGCCCAAAGCTGGAAGATCTTGTACCGCGCATTGCCTTGAACTACGTTGGTGTCAATTAAATTGTAAAGATACCGGTTGAGATTGTATCCACCATATCTTATTAAATTGTTGTAAGCATCCACCGGTTTGTCCACATCAAGGTTGCTAAACCCAAACAGAATTGACTTACCCGGGGCCAAAGTACCCCACAGATTGGTCTTTTCTGCATCGCCAATAAATGGAAGGGCGTTGGTTACAGTACGCCAAGTCATAAAATAGTTTCCCAAGTTCATGGGTTTTGAACTCATGTTTGTTACTTCCACATAACCCCATTGCCACCAATCGACAATGTACATCTCCGAAAAAATTAAACTGTCGTTTACAACCGTATCTGCTGGTGTAATCGACAATTTTGGTGCTTTAATTCCCTGACTCTGCACCGAAGCGTAAAGTAAAGTTATAAAAGCAAAAAAGAAAAAAACTCTTTTCATAACACTAATTTAATTATTAACTAATATTCTTAAATAAACTCTGAATGTCAAATGTAAATAGACAATTAATGATACAAGGGAAAAAAAACAGTAAAAAAAAGGGGCTAAATGTCTCAAGTCAATCTAATTTTGTTTGATAATCGGTACTTTTTATTGATGCGTATTTCATAAATGGTTGAAATAAAGATGTATGTGGTGAAATGTTTTTAATAGTCCATGTGTTGATAAAACTGGAATATTTTTTTGTGGAAGTTTTTATTATGGTCTTGGTATTATTTTCACCTTTTCACGGCTGCCAAAGTAAAAAAAGGCTGCCAAATTTTGGCAGCCTCTCTTTGTATATATCGTAAGATTACTATTGTTTTATTATTTTTAATGTTTGAGCGTCTTCTTTATTCTTTTCTGTTACAAAATAGATGCCTGACGGTTCATTTTCAAGATAAATAATTGCTTCACCCGAACTGGTTTTTGTACTATAAACAGTGCATCCAAAAATATTTGTAACAACAATCCGGCAAGATTTATTCGTTTTTACTTTAAATATGCCGGACGTTGGATTTGGATATGCAGTGATTTCAATAGTAGTTTTACTATGGTTTATTCCAAATACGAGGTCGTCTTTGAATTTAATACCATACGTAGCCGAATTGCCGATGTTATTTGGATCGTAAACAACTACTTTGTCATCAAAACATACACTGCCATCAAGGCGATCCTGTCCCATTTTGTTTACTATCTTCAATGAAAATCCCGGTGCAGGTTTTAAGCTCGAAAGCAATGCGTCTACAACAATCGAACCTACATAATTGATGTATTTTGCCGGTTCTACAACCTGAAATTTGTCTGAAAGTATAAATGGTTTTGTTTCTGTATTAAAGGCCAGAGCATATACGCATTCATCTCCATTTTCGGCTTTTACATTTACATATAAGTTGTCGTCTGCTATACGTAGGTTTCTTTCGCCTGTTTTTATCATATTGCTATCGGTGGGCAAAGTGTAAACCGACAGTATTCCGTCTTTACCGTCAGTGAGAATCATGCTTGCCGTGGATGGTTTTACGAGTTTTGAAAGAATATCCAATGCAGTAGTCCCAAATTTAATTCCCGAAATCTTCCCGTTTTTTTGGTCACCGGCAATGGTTACGGTGTATGTCGATGATGAGAGTGATATATTGCTGTCAAAGGCTCCTGTTGTTATCCTGTATATTACGCTGTCAATACCTCTTGCCGAATAACTGGTAACAAAGTCACCCGTTGTCAACAAGTCGGTTGTGGATTTGTTCGTACCGTTGGCATTGGCTACCTTCACAACCATTCCCGGATCTGCCTTAACGATATTTGTTAAGAAATTCGCCACAGTTGTATTGGTCATTACTCCCGAAATTGATTGAATTCCTGTAATTTCTTTCGATATTTTGTAAGTGGGAGAGGTGAGGTACGAAATGTGTTCTGTAATGTACATGGTATGGTTTTTATATCTTGCGTGGAAGATGTTTGACCATTCCGGCGTATTGTATCTGGTTAATTCATCAGCAAATGAATAATCCACCCATTCCGAAGCTTTGATGGTTAATGTATCATTGCCATAGCCAAAAGACAAAGCATCAACAGGGTTGCCGCGATATACGTTTGGTTTTCTGTAAATGCTGTTTATGGTCTTCAAATCTTTAGATACAGTTATTTTGCTTGAACCATCGGGGTTAAAGTTAAATAACTTCCATGGAGCTGCTGTATTGGACCAACCGCCTCCAACAATGTCAATGAGTTCGTAATCGTTCATTAAATCGTTCATTGGCTTTAATCCATCACGGACTGAATCGCCCGATGCAGTATTCTTTATTTTATACAAACATACGGTGCGAGTCGATGCATTACCGGTGCCGTTGAGTGTCCATCCGTATAACAAACTGGCATGCGTTCCATATACATCCTGCCCATAAGCAGGAAGCTCGTTTGCAGAAAAAATGGTGTAATCCAATGCCTGAACCAATGGATTGTTTGGGTCTTGAACGATACTTATGCCATTCCCTTCATTTGGCCACGCGCGGCGTTTAGTCCATGTGTATGTGCTTTTGGCAGGGATAACAACTGTTTTTTGAGATAAATCATCTTTAAAAACGGGCATGCCGGCACTATTTTTTATGACCATATAACCCGGTCGTAAGGTCCATTTGTTCGTATCTGTGACTAAAGTTTTAGTTATGTAATTATCTAAAGTTGTGTTAGATGCTATCATTAATAATAAATAATCCGACATATCCAGCGATTCATCAAACGGGTTAAATATCTGATTTGGCCCGTCTCTGTATTTATCGTTACCCGTGGCTTTAACAAAGTCACTGAAGAATGGTGTGTAATTTAATTGTGGCGCAGGCAACTGCTTAGTGAATGTGAAATTGTATTCCGATTCGGTAATACCATCTTCGGCTGTAACTTTTATCGTTAGTGTTCTTTCTGATAATGAACCATTAAGATTTTTGGCACGTACAATTTTTATTTTCGATTTATTGGTGTTTGGAACCGGTATTACTTCCGGACATACATCCATGTCTAAAGGAACCTGAATTGTGCTGTTTTTAATGGAGCTGTTAAACGAAAACATCGTGTCCGTTGGTAAATAAGTTGACGTATTGGTCCAAAGTTGAAGTCCGGGAAAAATGATCGTTTTTATCAATGCATCATCACTTTTTATATATGGCACAATCGAAATTTTGTACGCTTTCTGAAGTCCGCTTTGTGAAGTAACTGTTAGTATGTCCCCTGTTTTTAAATCGGGTCGTTCGATGCCGTCTGTGTACGAAAAGTTGTAGGATGAACCTGCCTCGAAAATCAGATTTTTTATAAATGTGTCGATCCGGCATGCATAAGGAACATAGCTAATCGAATCCATTGGTATTGCGCCCTGCGAAATTTCATAGTCTTTTTTATACGATGTCTTGCTGTTGTTGAGGTATAGTCTCGGAGCTACCAGATTGAAACTTGCTGTTGCCGCCAAAGTTTCAATCCTAAAGCCGGTTTTGCCACTGGAATTTCCCAGGGCATAAAAGAAGATACTGTCTCCTGTTTGTGTGTAGTATTTCGATGAGTCGCCGTTAATCTTATACATCCACGCAATGTTCGGCCCATATGTGAAGTTGCGAAAAACCGAGTCGCGACGGATGCCATAAGGCATTGTAATCATTTTTTTTGTAAGGTCTATGGCAATGCCGTTCAATGGTTTTATGGTCGTAAGGGAGCCTATGCCATGGTTTTTAATCGTTGTAAATGGTACATCGCTGTATCTTGTATAGTAGAAGTCCTTTTTGGGAATTGGAATCCATTCAGAGTCTGCTTCGTCTGTTCCCCTCGAATTATTCCATGCCTCCTCAGTGGTTATTGCTGGTATCCGGTAGGCATTACCCCTTTTTATATTGCTTTTTCTTATCCACAATGCTGCTGTTGTAACACTTTCGCCATCCACGTCACTTTTTGCTATACCCGCAATTGGTAAGTTATAAGGCGTAAGATTTGCCTTACCATTAAAGTTTTCTATGCGTACCGAATCTACTGTGTTTGTTACATTATTATATTTGCGGGCCCATAACGAAAATATTTTTTGTTTTGCATTACTATTGTCAGTAATTGTGTCGCACAACGGAAATATGTATTGGTTAAGCACATTGCCGTTGTTTGGAAATAAGGGATGGCCATATGCGTCAACCGTTGTAAGAGACCGGAAACAGCCAAATACGAAGGATTTTCCCGGAGCAAGTGTTCCAAATAAATTGCCCTTGTCCGCATCTCCTTCAAACGGACCCGAACTTGTCATATTACGCCATGTAATAAAATAGTTATTAAGATCCAGCGTTTTCGAACTCATATTGGTGAGTTCTACATAGCCCCATGCATTGTATTCTATCATATACAATTCTGAGATTATAAGACTGTCGTTTACCAAAGTGTCGGCTGGTATAACCGATATTTTTGGGGCTTTAATCCCTTGGCTCCAACCAAAAGCACTAAGCATTGTGAAAAATGCAAAAATGAATAAAATTCTTTTCATGATGTATTATTATATGTTAGTAAAATAAATTTGCCCTAATTCTTGTTTCTTGCATAAATATTTTGTACTCAAATTGTTATCGACGTTACAATTTTAGTCGATTTGTAAGGGACTTAAGGGTTACAAAAGTTCGTAAAGAGACTTATTTTGTTCGTAAAAGTTGCTCTTTGTGTTAAACTGTGAATTTATCTAAATTGGGTTTACCCAATTTTTCAATAAGAGCTGATTCAGAGTGATTCTTTGTGTAGAAAATTTAGACAAAAACAAACAAAGGCTGCCGCAGTAAATGCAACAGCCTTTAAATCAATTAATTCAATGAAAATTTATTTTACAATTACTTTGTAAGTGGTTGTGCTGCCATTCTGACCAATACTTAAAATGTAAATACCATTTTTTACTGATTTGCTTGTAAGTACATTTTGTTCCGAAGTTTTTATCACTTCTATCAATTGCCCTGTGGAATTGTAAATGTTTATTTTGGCTGAACCTCTGGCGTTCAATTGTACATTTATTTGATTGTTTGAAGTGGAAATGCGCATTGCGGTATTGTTCTGTTTTTCGATTTGTGTGGCTACATCAAATTCGGCATTAATGGTTCTGTCGGCTGTTGCACCACTAATCATAAAGTCTTTTGTTATGCCGCCGGCAAAGTAGTTATCTAATTCTTTGTATGCTTTAAACCATGTGACTTCGTAACCCGAATTGGCTACTGCGGTAAGTTTAACCGGATTTCCTAAGCCTACAGTTTTCGGGGTCGTTGCCGAAGTGCCATTTGCACCTGCTGCAAGTGTTGTGGTGACATTAAAAATAGAGGGGTCTCTGTCATAAAATGATTTTAAAACCGGAAATCCCCCCGGAAGCATGGTCCAAGTGTTTACAAAATCAAAACCTGTAAAGGTCGATTCTGTTCGCATTTGTGTGCCCGATACTACGGTGCCGCCGGTTGTCGAACCAACATCTGTACAGTTTATTTCGGTAATGCCCTCATTGGTAGATGCATTGTATATACCAAAATTGAATGAATTGGTTGGTAAAGATGCCGGGCCATTGGTGACATTGGTATAGGTAGAACCCACAATTGGTCCGAATATTAACTTGCTTGTTTTTGCAGATGCGTCTATCACATTTCCATAAAAGTTTAACCGCGACAAGTTGCCGGAAGCAAGTATCGCGTTCCCTCCAATTATTCCACCAACATGGCCCGCCGAAGATAATGCGACAATATTTGCCGAACAAAAACAATCTTGTATAAATACAGCATACGAACTGTAGGTTTGTACGTTGCCTGCTATGCCTACCAAGCCGCCTGTTCTGCTCCCTCCAATTACGGTTCCTCCCAAAATAAAGCAGTTTTTAAGTGTACCTAAAGCCATTAAACCAATAATGCCTCCGGTGCGTTCAATGGTCGATGAAATTAATGGGTTAATGAGTCCTATGTTTTTTACTGTCATTGCCGCATTGGTTGTTTTGCCTATAAACCCACACCCATCGTTGGCTACCGCACCGGTTATCGGAATTATGCTAAGATTTCGGATTACATGATTTTGGCCATCTAATATCCCGTTAAAGGGTGTTGCATTCGTACCTATGGGTGTTGTAACGGTGCCGCCCATGTCAATGTCGGCAGTAAGAATGTAGTTTTTGCCGAGTGCCCAATCTGCTGGTGTTGTCGAAAGTGTAATTAAATCTGTCTTGCTCGAAATTTGATATGGATCTTCAGGTGTTCCGGTACCGTTATAGGCATAAGTTTGCGTTGTCGAAAGCAATAATGTCACACACAATACAACTTTAAATTTTGATGTAAAAATTCTTTTCATTTCACTTTTTTTTAATGGTTGACGAATGTGTGCAATTTTAGTGCTATTTGAAATGGTTTACGGGTAACTATTGTTCCTAATTTATCCTGCTTTTGTAGGTAATGTTGTTCATTTTTTGGGCTTTTTAAGTAATGTTCTGCTAATGAAGCTTGAGGGGAACATTTGATAACTTTTTTGTTAAGTGTTATGAATTTGTACCAACCAAACATAAAAAAAGCCGGCCTACAAATGTAAGCCGGCTTTATTTTTAATGAGTTATTTCTTATTCTACCACTACTTTGTAAGTAGATGAAATGCCTGCTTGATTCAAACGAACAATGTAAATGCCTTTGCTAAACACATTGCTGCTTGTAATGTTGCTGCTGTTAGCTTTCAACGACTCTACCATTTTGCCTGTAAGATTGTAAATTTCTACAGACGAAACTGCTTTTGTGCTTAATTGAATGTTGATGCGGCTGTTTGCTGCAAAAACAAGCGGTGCTTTAGAAGTCTCTTTTTTAACGGCTGTAGCCAAAGTGAAATCAACACTTAAAGTTTGATTTGAAGTTACCCCTTCGTGCGAGAATTGACCATTTGCATTAGCCCAATATTCGGTAGTTACACCACCAATCGTTTTGTACCATTTTGATGGAACATAACCTGAAGTAGTTGCTGTGGCTATGAAGGTTTTTGGTGTTCCGAAAGCCACAGTTTGTACTGTTGCAGGAGATATTGTGCCATCGGCTGTGGCTGAAGGTGTAATGGTTACATCGTACAATGCATTGCTAAAACCGTTAAGTACTGCGTAACCACCACTGAGTACTTTCCATTCGGGTGTAGCAAAATCTAAATTGGCAAAGCTGGCCTGATTTCTCATTTCATCAGGCGTGAGTGAAGTGCCAAAAGCATCGGTTTTATCACAAGTCGAAATATAATATAAGTCTTTCGGTACCGGCATGTAAGTGCCTTCTACACCTTGGGCCGAGCCAACTAATGCGTTTCCTCCTGTATTGCCCGAGAATGTGCCGTAAAATACACAGTCTGTCATTGTCGATCCGGTGGCCCATGCCGCATTCCAACCAATTTGTCCAATAATACCACCTTTACTTCCCCAGCTATCGCTTACTTCAACGGCTGCAAATAGGTTCGAAACTGCACCCGATGGGGTATATCCTATTACACCGCCTGTACGGCCTGAACCCGATACTTTTCCGCCGATAACAAAACAGTTCGTTATGGAACCGCCACCCATTTCACCTACAATACCGCCGGTTCTTTCCAATGTGCTGCAATTAATGTTAACCCTGCGCATGCCCAGATTAGAAATTGGAAATCCATTAGTTACACCAAACATACCACCACCGGTAATCGATGTTTCACCCGGTCTTGGTTCTACGGTAAGGTTACTTACAACATGGTTTTGACCGTTGAACGAGCCACTGATTTTAGTGGTGTTGTTGCCAATTGGATAAAACGTTTCACCTGTCATGTCGATGTCGGCAGTGAGAACAAAATGCTTGTTGGTCCAATGCGCAACATACATCGATAAATCAGTAAGTTGCGATGGGGTCGCAATTTGGTAAGGATCTAATGCTGTGCCTGTGCCACCTGCATACACCGGTGCTGCCATCGATAAGTTAAGCGAAGCTGTTGAATATTGTGCCGCAGCATCTGTTGCTGTTACTGTAAAACTATACAGTGTTTTACTTGCCGTAAAGGTATATTCGTAAGTGCTTCCACTCGTATTTGTCATATTATAGGATGAAGTGCCATCACTGATGCTTACCGAAGCAATAGCCGAATTGGAGGTTGTGTTTGGCGTAGCTGTTACCTGCACTGTTACTGAGGCCCCTCTGTTATAGGTAGAATTGTTTGCTGGTGCGCTAATCGAAACAGTTGGTACATTTACAACGGCAACATTATAAAATGAACGTAATTTAGCATAGCCATCCATATACCACTTTGTGCCAAAATCGAAACCGGTATAGGTGCTCTGTACCTGTAACTCTGCATCGGTTTTAGAATATGTACCGGCATAGGCTCTGGTATCACCGGCAGTGCTTATGAAATAGCCATTAGTAATGTTTGTAGGGTAGGGAACTGCTGGTGTACCATACGTACCGGTATTGCCAAGAATTGCTCCTTTCTGAGTAGCTGGTGCTATTACTGTAAGTGTGCCATAAAATGCTACGTTGGTTATCGGGCGTCCATCATTATGGCCCACAATACCCCCTACGTGATACCAGCTTTGTCCAACACCTGATGGATTAACACCGCCACCGGTATTATTGGTGTTTGCCCAACAGTTGCTTACCGAGGCGGTACCCTTTAACCAACCAACAATAGCTCCAACCCTGTAGATACCCTTGATGATACCACCGTTTACATAACAATTGTCAATCGTGCTTGCTCCATCTGCAACGCGTTCGTTGGTGTATTTATCGGCACCTAAGTTGTTATAGGTTGGTGAAATAGCCGAAACGTTTACTAAACCAAGATTTTTTATGGTTCCGCCATTTACATTGTTAAACATCGCAATGCCATTGGCTGCTGTAGCATCTTTATCCGTAATTGTAAGGTTACTTATTACTTTATTGTTGCCGTCAAACACGCCCGCAAAAACCACTGCTGGGGTAGTCATGGTCCCAATACCGTTAAATGTAACACCGGCCATATCAATATCGGCTATTAACTTAAAGTTTTTACCCGCAACATAATCACCCGGGGTGTTTTGAAGTTCGGTAAGGTCGGCAGTTGTGCCAATTAAATAGGGATCTAAAGCTGTGCCGGCACCGCCACTGTATACGCCGGCAAAAGAAGAACTACCTGCCCCCAAAAGCGCAAGGCAAAGCAAAGCTTGTTTTGTAAAATTTATTTTCATAACACAAAAAAATTAAATTAATTGAGTTGTAAATTTATATGCAAAACTTAAATTCAAAAGGGTGTTTTGCATGCAGAAACACGGGGGTGAAAATTCATTAGGCGTTTCTAATTAAACGGCATGGTAGACAAAAACTCGATTTTGTGGCCTGTTAATCTATTTGTGTGAAACATGTACTTTATGGGAATATAAATTAATGATTTAGATATTAGAAACCTTTATTTACAGGGTAACTGCTTTTAACTTTTTAAATCATTGAAATATTTTTGCAACCACAAAATACATTAAAACCACAAAAACGCACGAGTGAATAAATTTAAACTCAGTAGTGCCGGAAGCCACTTATATCAGCATAATTTTATTGTTGCGCATACTAAAATTTGTTGGCTTAGGTTTTTATATCCGCTTTATTGGTCATTGTGTAATGGTATTAAATAAGTCAATACTCGGTTGCTTACCATTTACAGTTGTGCTGCTAACAATCTCAGTATGCACTAAATATTGGTCTTGGATAAAAATTTTAGTAAAATATAAGTATAGTCTATTTTGGACAATTGTATGGCAATTTATTCATTAACTTCAAACAAACTTGTTTCACACCCGAATTAAACTATAATTACTACCGTTATTGGATGAATTAAGCCTTATTTTTGGTTCAATAATCCATAATTAAACAAAAGTTATGTCTTTAAGATATTTTAGGCTCATTCCGGTAGTTCTCCCATTCGTTGGGGTTTCGGCCGTCTCTAAGCCCGACACCGACGACCATAACTACGAAATGTTGGGTTGTAATGGCAATGCCATAATACAAACGCCGGCTTTCGATCAGCTTGCGAAAGATGGCGTGCGGTTCACCCGTGCCCATGTAACCAGTGCAATTTGCACCCCAAGTCGTTGCTCCATATTTTTGAGCCAGTACGAGCGAAAACATGGCGTAAATTTCAATTCGGGAACCAGTATTTCGCCCGAGGCTTGGGATCAATCGTACCCGATGGTGTTACGCCAAAACGGGTATTATACCGGTTATATTGGCAAAAACCACGCGCCTGTTGGCGATGGCGGTTATCAAAGCGGACTCATCGAAAAGTCGTTCGATTACTGGTATGCAGCCATGGGGCATTTGTCGTTTTATCCAAAAAAACGGAGCGATATATTTAAAGGTGCAAAACACGATACTCAAGTAGAAGTGCTCGACGAAGGTGTTCAGGATTTTTTGGATAACAATGAATATCGGCTTAAAGGCGCGGTTCATTTTCTCGATTCGCGACCGAAGGATAAACCTTTTTGTGTGAGTATTTGTTTCAACCTTCCGCATGGCGCAGGTACCGGTTCAATGAAAATGTTGCCTACCGATTCGTCCATTTACCGCACATTATATCGCGATATCCAAATTCCATTACCTAAAAATTATGTGGCGAAAGCCGATATTAAAACGCCAAAGTTGCCTGCCGATTTGTGGCATGTAAGCGACCGACAGGATGGGTACGATTATGTGGATACCCCCGACGATGAGCGTGAACGACTAATTCGTGAAATGGAAGCCGTAACCGGGGTATCGATGGTTTGGTTAAAAATCTGAGGGCAAAGCTTAAAGCCACCGGCCTGGATAAAAATACCATCATTATTTTTACTTCCGATCATGGTATCTTTAGCGGGCAACAGGGACTTGGCGGTAAAGCAACCTGCTACGAACAATGTACCCATGTGCCCATGATTATTTACAATCCACTGGCTCCTAAAAAGTCAAAAGGCCGGGTGTGCGACGAACTGGTTCAAACCATAGATATTGCCCCTACCATGTTGGCATATGCGGGTATAAAAATTCCGGCAGCCATGCAGGGAAAAGATTTGTCGGGCATTGTAAATGGTACAAAAGCAAATGTGCGCGACTATTTATATACCGAGAACCTATGGTCTACGCATTTTGGAAACCCACGGTGCGAGGCGGTTCAGAACAAAGAATGGAAATATATTCGCTACTATAAAAACAATAACGTGTCGGCCAATAACGAAGTGGCTGTTGCAAAAATGATGGGCATTCCGGTTGGTAGTATGCTTTACTCGGTGCACGACCCGGATATCGCTGTTTACCGTAGCTATATCGAAGATCCGATTAAGGGCGAAAAACCGGTTTACGAAGAGTTATATCATCTTACCACAGACCCGGCAGAGCTTCACAATTTGATTGCGGATACAAAATATGCTGATCAACTTAATGATTTGAAGGCGCAATGGGCCGTTTTAATTAAAGAAGCACGCGGTACGGAAAATCCCAAAGTAATGAGGTACACCGCCGATTATATGATGGAAAAATATGGCATTGTTAAAAACGAATAGGTTTATGAAAAAGCGTAATTTAATTCCAGCCGTTGCAGGTTTTGCCCTTTTTGCTTCTTTTGGTGGAACCGCATTGGCCGAAAAAAGCATTGGACCCAATGTAATTGTAATACTTACTGACGATCAGGGTTATGGCGATTTTTCGTGTCATGGTAATCCGTATGTAAAAACCCCTCATATCGATAATCTGTATAGTCAGAGTACCCGGCTAACCGATTTTCATGTGAGCCCGTGTTGCGCACCTACGCGTGCATCGCTCATGACTGGACATTATACCAACCGAACGGGTTGCTGGCATACCGTGGGTGGGCGGTCGTTACTGCTCGAAAAGGAAGTTACAGTACCCCAGGTGCTTAAAAAAAACGGTTATGCCACGGGTATGTTCGGAAAATGGCATTTGGGCGATAATTATCCGTTCAGGCCTCAAGACAGGGGCTTCGATTATGCATTCTGGCACAAAGGTGGCGGTGTGGGGCAATTGCCCGATTATTGG
>QKHT01000261.1 GCA_003249935.1 Bacteroidota bacterium | reverse complement strand
GAAACCGGCATCGACGGCCTAATTATTCCCGACCTGCCGCTGCACGAGTACGAGGCCAACTACAAAGCACAATTCGAAGCCGCCGGCCTGCAAAACATCTTCCTCATCACGCCGCAAACCCCCGAGGCACGCATCCGAAAAATCGACCAAATGGGCAGCGGATTCATTTACATGGTCGCATCGGCCGGCACCACAGGCGCAAAAGCAGGCATCTCCGGGCAGCAAATCGAATACTTCACACGCATTGCCGGCATGAACCTCGCTACCCCCCGCATTATCGGTTTTGGCATCAGCAACGCCAAAACGTTCGCCACCGCATGCCAATACGCAAACGGCGCCATCGTGGGCAGCGCATTCGTTCGCGCACTACAAAACACCTCGACACCCATCAAAACCAACGTGGCCACGTTTATCAAAACCATTCGATAACAACGCCTGGTATACCATCATAAAAAGTCCTGCAAAACCTCAATCTTGCAGGACTTTTTTTGCGTGCCGCAGATCGTTGACTGTGTGGTTATGAAAGGTTTCGTTATTGTGCAATAATTTGAGTGGATAAATGTGCAATACCTTTTGAATGGGTTGCTTTTTCGCATCGTGTGGATATGGGGATTTAAAAATAGCAACCGCTTTGAGCAACTTATCAGTAAGAATAATATACTCAAAATTTTCTCTTTCGGCCTGTTCTCCTTCATGAGTTTTTACATACCCTAACTAATAGATTGAAGCACTTCTTTGGTAAAGGTTCTATTTTATTTTGGGTGATTGGTTTTATTTGATTCAAAATTGTGAATAATGTTGCATATCTGTTTTGGGAGGATATAAAGTGCTGATAATCATAAAAGATTAGGTGCAATATGATGAGACTGCTTGGTTGGTGCGAAAAAGAAATACATAGACCTCCGCCCTCGCAAACCGCTCTTTCAAAATTACCAGAATAACCAATTCGTTCGATAAGATCATCAACCCCACAAAAGCTTTACCGTTAGTCTTCAATACCGGGTTATACCAATGTGGCAAGACAAGCAGTGCCGACTGCGCTAAGTGCTATTTACTACCTGCTTGCATTTTTAGATATTTCTGATGTTTGAACAAATCCGCTCTTATTTTTTAAGTTAAGGTCAAATTGATCAAGTTTCAAATTCATTTCCATTTCGTTGTCCGTTTGATATTTGAGATAATAATTGTTTGAAACGTCATAAAACAGTTTTCCTTGTCCACTTCCTGTGGCGTTGACCGTGTATTTGGCAATAATAGTCTTCAATGTATAAACTTGAGACACATCAAAGTCGGCAATGCCATTGTTTATCCTTAACAAATGATAGTTTGTGGTCATAGTTATTTCAATGGTTACGCCTGCAATGGGAATTGATAGCGGTGATTCAATTGAAAAACTTTCACCAATTTTGACTTGGCGTTCAGGAAAATTAAGCTGCGAAAAAGTGCTTTGCATAGCTTGCAAAAGAGTCTTTTTAAATTCTTCCTTAATACCATCTGAAACTATTGAATCCAGTGTCGGCATATTGCCATTTGAGCCGTGTCCATAAATAAGCATTCCATCAGGAATAACCCTCTTTCCGTCATTGCTTTTTGTTTTAACAATCTCAATTGTTAACGGGAAATTTATGCCGTCAGTTGATTTTCCTGTCTTGAAAACAGTTTCTATCTTAGATTCTATATTTGTTATAGTCGGATTTTTAACACCCTTATCATTTAGTTTTTGAAGAAACTCTTCAGAACCTGAATATGTTAATTCACTATAAGAAGTTTGTTTAATAGTCGAACTATACTTTGTTTCTGGTTTATACTGAACTTTAAAAGTCAACGAATTTTGTGTTTGACCGTTGCACAAAGACTGAGTCAGAAAGATTAATAATCCAATTAATTTTTTCATCTATTTATATGTTATTAATTTTTATTTTTTATACTTGCCACATCGGGTAGCTTACGGCCCTAAGAACCGTATCCCGATAATCGGGTCAGGCAGTGTCCGTTTCCCGGCATACGGCTCAAGCACTTGTAAGACTACCCCTGCGCAGGTTCATCCGGCTGTTATTACGCTTTTTATTGGAGATGAAAGTAGTCATTTGTTTACATTCTTTAGTTAAATTAACCCGCCAATTTGTTCTGTTTTTGAAGTAGTCGTATAGAGGCAAAAAAGGATTGGCCTTCGCTTGAATTTTCACGTGGTACCGAATGGGATCAGAGTCGATACGATAAAGTCAATGGTTTTTGGTTGTGTTTGTTGCCCATTGACAACCCCGATAAACCAATCCCGCCAGATTCGCCTGACTTGTCCCTCCAAAAATTAGTACGGCCATAAGTGTCACATAATCAGCATGTATTTGTTGCAAAATAGTAAATTTACCATATTAAGGCATATTTTACAAGAGAATTAGGGTGGTTAAAACGGCATCAAAAGCCAAGGCAGTCCTGATTGTTCGCTATCATAACAACAAACGGATTATCATGAAGCACATTGGTTCGGCCCATACATCGGAAGTTCTAAACGATTTAATGATATTGGCAGAAGAATGGATAAGGGACTACACCGGTCAACTCTCCATTATTCCTGATGAAAATCCCAACAGATTGTTATATTTTAGTCACAGTATATTTATTGGAGTTAATTATCATTTTTTCTACCAGCAGATGCAGATCCGTGCGATACAAAAAATGATTAAATTGGTTGATTGGCCTTCATTGATCAATGATTTAGTCGTGACAAGGATATTTGAACCCGCTTCAAAACTTCGTTCTCTTGAGTTAATCTTGAATTGGTCAATGGTTCGTTCTCCTACACGCAAAATCTTGCATATTTCCATGTTCTTATTCAGGGTTTTATGTTTGTTGTACTTTTTAAGTTCGGATCAACCTCCGGAAGGCTTTGCTTTGTAGCCCATTTCTTTAAGAATACCAAGGATTTTATCGCGAAAATCGCCCTGAACCATTACTTCGCCATCTTTTGCCGTGCCGCCCACACCACATTTTGTTTTTAGTATTTTGGCTAATGCTTCAATTTCGGCATCAGAGGCATCGAACCCGGTGACCAGTGTCACCGTTTTTCCGGCACGTCGTTTTTTGTCGCGCATTACGCGTAAGTCTTGCTTTTTTTGTGGCAGACCTTTTAGTGGCGACTTATCTTCGGGCTCCGTCTCCGGCTTAAAATCTTCGGGCAGCATGGCGCCCAGTGCATCTTTCCAATCCATTGTTCTATTGTGTTTTGAATATAACAGATTTTAAATCAGTTTTATCAGGTCATAATACATTAGTTGAGTATCTGATTCCGACTTGTATTTGATTAATAACGTGAATTCGTTTTTCGCATAAAATGGAATTGATTCATTGTAAGCATCTACAGTTAGGAAGCGGCATCCGGTTTTGGCCTCAGACAAAAAAAATTGTTTCAGATAATCAAGAATTATTGTCCCCCAACCTTGCCCCTTAAATTTGGTTGATACTGCTAACCTTCCAATTTTAGTGGCTGGATAGCTACTAAATCGCATGCCGAAAGGCAAGGATTTATTAATTGTTTTTTTCCATTGCGATTTGTTTTTGGAATCAAACACGGATATTTTGTCGTTGATGAGGCTATAACAGGCAATTGTTTCCTCATTATCTTCCAAAATGTAGGTTGCCGCAAGAAGTTGTGATGCGTATTTCTTTGCCTCCGTTAACAGAAAATCGTTTAAGTCTGAATCGCCGCAATCAAACGGCTTAATTTCGTGGTCAGGTACTAATTTCACCAAACGGATTTTATTTTCCATTAACTTTTGGCAATTGTATGGAGCTTTTCAAAATTGGCCTTAATTCGCGCTAATGTTTTTTTGTCTGCTTTTTGGGAAACTGCGTCCTTCATGTTTTGCTTAAAATTTTCGGCATCTTTGCCTTGCAAAACTGGAGTTTCTTTAATTGGTTTTGCCATGATCTTTGCTTTATGCAAAGATAGGCAATAAAAATAAATGCAAAAAATAAATGCAAATGGATATAAAAAACCGGGGCAATTGGCCTTTCCCCGGTTTTTACAGATACAGTGTATGCACATCAGTTACGGGGAAAATACTCCGAATGAAAACGGTTTGTCCGACCGGATTCGTCCAATGGCATGTGTTGGCAGGTCTTCTGACTTGTTCATCGCTAAACGCCTTCCCGATTGGTTTCCCATTCAGTGGCAGGGGTTGTTCAACGACTTTATTCGAACTTACAGCTGCGGCAACAGTAACGGTATTTCACCGTTTTCCCTTTTCATCCGGTTGCAAAACAACGCGGACACCAACGTGGCAAAGATACGAATCGGTAATTTGTTGTGCAAAAATGATTGTTTACATTTTATTCACTTCTTTTGGGTTGAACCGCAGCAGTAATGTCGGTGGGAATGACTAACTTTCCGGTTCAGAACAAAAAATAAAACGAAATTGTTACTTTTGTGCAACACACAACAATCAACGCACAATGAGAAAGACGAAAGTAATTTTATTTGCATTTACACTATTTTTTATGTCAGTAAATTCGCAGGATCAAAACCCGTTATTGGGTTCATTTACAGCACCACACGGGGCTGCACCATTCGATAAAATAAGAGCCGAACATTTTGTTCCGGCCATTAAAGTTGCTATTGACGAAGCCCGTACAGAAATGGCCGCTATCGAAAATAATGCACAAGCACCATCTTTTGATAATACCATTGTGGCCATGGAAGAGTCGGGCCGATTGCTGAGCCGGGTTTCGAGCATATTTTTTAATCTGCTTGGACCGGAAACGTCTCCCGAATTGCAGGCTGCCGCACAGGAAATTTCGCCAATGCTTACGGCATGGGGAAATGATATTTCGTTAAATCCCAAGCTTTTCGAACGCGTAAAGGCTGTGTATGAACAAAAGGAGAAACTGAAACTAACGCCCGAACAGGCCATGTTGCTCGAAAACAGCTATAAAGGCTTTGTACGCAACGGGGCCAATCTCGATGATGCGGGTAAAAAGCGTTATCGCGAAATAAGTGAAAAACTGAGTAAATTGTCGCTCGATTTTGGTAATAACGTGTTGGCCGAAACCAACAGTTTCAGAAAGCAAGTGATAGACAAAGGCGAGTTGGCCGGTATCCCCGACGATGTACTTGAAGCTGCTGCCGAACGGGCTAAAGCGGAAAACAAAGAGGGTTATGTGTTCGATTTATCGCAACCCACCTATATTTCGGTAATGAAATATGCCGAAAACCGGACGCTGCGCCAGGAGTTTTATATGGCTTACATGACCAAAAGCTACAAGGATAACGAAAAGAATAACAGTGCAAACATAACGGATATCGTAAACCTTAAACTCGAACTGGCAAACCTGTTGGGGTATAAAAACTATGCCGCTTTTGCGCTAAAATGTATATAAACTGCTCGACGATTTGTTGGCCGCTTCCATGCCGGCAGCACGTAAAGAGGTAAAAGAGGTTCAGAACTATGCGGCGTCAAAAAGCTTTACCGGTACCATTATGCCCTGGGACTGGAGTTTTTACAGCGATAAACTGCGCGACGAAAAATATACCATCAACGACGAGCTGTTGAAACCATACTTTAAGCTCGAAAATGTGATAAAGGGCGTATTTGGTTTGGCCACCGATTTGTATGGCATTACCTTTAAGGAAAACCGCGCCATTCCGGTGTACAACCCCGAAGTTATTCCCTACGAGGTTTTTGATGAAAAAGGCCGGTTTTTGGCGGTATTGTATGCCGATTTTCACCCGCGCGAAAGCAAACGCGGTGGTGCATGGATGAACGATATCTTTCCGCAATATACCAAAAACGGCGAAGACATAAGACCACACATCATGATTGTGATGAACTTTACCAAAAGTACGCCCACCAAACCGGCACTGCTAACCTTCGACGAGGTTACTACATTCCTTCACGAATTTGGCCACTCGTTGCACGGCATGTTGTCGCGTTGCAATTACGAGAGTTTGTCGGGCACATCGGTTTACCGCGATTTTGTAGAATTGCCTTCGCAGATTATGGAAAACTGGGCACTCGAAAAGGCGTTTCTCGACAAATTTGCGGTTCATTACCAAACCGGCGAAAAAATACCGGCCGACCTTGTAAAACGCATTGTGGCCTCGCAAAATTTTAATGCAGGCAATCTTTCATTGCGTCAATTGAGTTTTGGCTATTTAGACATGGCCTGGCACACCATCGAAAAGCCATTTAGCGGCGATGTAAAGGCTTTCGAAGATAAAGCCTGGGACGAAACGCGTATATTGCCTCCGGTTCCCGGAACTTGTATGAGCACGCAGTTTGGCCACTTGTTTAGTGGTGGTTATGCCGCAGGCTATTACAGCTACAAATGGGCCGAAGTGCTCGATGCTGATGCCTTTGCGGTGTTTAAACAAAAAGGAATTTTTGATAAGAAAACCGCTGCACGCTTCCGTAAAGAGATTCTTGAAAAGGGTGGTACCGAACATCCCATGGTTTTGTACAAACGGTTTCGCGGGCAAGAACCATCTACCGATGCCTTGCTTATACGTAGTGGCTTAAAATAAGGGTTCAACCCAAAAAAATACGCCAAACGGCCGAAAGAACATACACTTTCGGCCGTTTTTTATTTAAAGCATACTGTTTTATTGCAATTCACATGAAATTTGTCAACATTTTTGGTGCGATGGTTGTTTATGCACTATATTTGACGTTCGAAATTTGCAACAGATGTTTTTTACAGGAATTTTTTCGGGGGTTTTACCATATTTTGTGCTGGCCATTGTTTGGGTGAGCTACATGATTGGTGG